>JBCCCO010000001.1:0-97217 GCA_039033475.1 Pseudomonadota bacterium
ACGGGCGCTGGCAAACGAGACCTATGATGATATGATAGAAAGCTATTTTCCAATCTACGGCTCAAACATTGCGGAGCAACTCGCACTTGCTGTGATGGATCAGCTTGGGTCCGATGATAATGTTAAACGCCTCGCCATGGCTGATGTGACCCTTGCGACTATTGATAAGTATAACAGCGTGTATGATGAGAATGAGGCGTAGGAAAGTTGATTTCTCTTGCTCGGCTCAGGTTCACCAAAAGGATGGTCCACCTTCCTCCACCATCATCGCTCACCAACATTAGGTGAGTGAGCGATGGTGGCTCCGGAAGGATGGAAAATCAAACACGTGTTATTAAAAAGCACGTGTCGAGGAGGCAGCTTCCAAAGCAGATTTTCGAGTGTTACATTTGTATTTGTATTAAGCGCGATGAAATTTCACCTGTTGTGTGAGGTGTTGTATTGAGGACAACAGGTGTGACTGTCTAGTGTTCTGCTTTCTTTATGTTTTCTCACACTGCAAACGCCTGACCACCATCCCTAAACATAAGTAAGCGCTGGTGGTCAGGCGTTTGCTTAAGAGTGCGAAAGGCGAAAGCAGAAAGTAAGTGTTTTAGGTTGTTGGATTTTGATATATTGATTGTAAGTTTTGCGGCTAACAGGCGATTTATAGATTTTCCAAAAATTAGTGATGGGCTCTCAGTGTCATTTTAACACGGGGTGTCGAAATTTCACGGAATTGATGTGCGTTCAGATTTATGGCAACTTTCATTTCAGGGACGTGCATCGTGTAACAAGCGCTCTGCAAGTCTTCGGGAAATTGAAAGGCCTTGGGCTTTTCAGTAACCAAAGCCTATTTTTTGCCATAATATCAAGAGGAGTCAAAGCATGGCCCTTCAAGAAATGCTCCCCTTCCGTGATGAAATTGTTGCCATGAAAGCACCACCAGATGTCAAATCCCATAGCCAAATTATTAAACATCTCTCAGAGCGGTATAATGTGAATGTTAGTAAAACAACTGTCACCCGCTTCTTACGTGCCCATGCTCCCCATCTGGTTAATAGTCGGACAGCTGCATTCGTAGAAGCCCAAAAGGTGATACCAAGCGATGCTGAATTAGAGATTGAAGCAGAAATTATAGCTATGCGCGAACAGCTTGGCCTTCAAATTGATACCTTGACAGACAACACAACGCATAAACTTGACCAATTGTCTGAGAAAATTGAATGCTTAGAAAGCGTGATTACAAAAAGTAAAGCGTGGTTTCATATTTTGATACTCGCCAGCATCGCGCATATCTGTCTCGCCTGCTTTTGGATTTGGTTGCAATTCTAACGATCGCATATGCCAGTTCCCTGATTTAATTTATATCGCCGATTCTAAAGCGACAGAACTGCTCAAAATATGGCAATTTTTAGCTGTAAAATGTTAGCCATATGTTAGCCAAAAATGATATTATGAGAATAGATTAAAAGTATCTTTTGAGTAACCATATGATTTTGTTAATAAAATATGGTGCCGGCTGAGAGATTCGAACTCCCGACCTAGTGATTGCAAATTATCTTTAAAACTTCTAACATATTGTTTTATATAAGACTTTGTTGTACACAGCCTTTTTCAAAAGTCTTTATTAACCTCAATCTATAATTTTTGGTGTATAACATGTATCTACATAACATTAGAAAATAAATTCGTTTTCAGATATGAGTTCCTTGATAACGGGTTCTTTGGCGATATCCCTGGAAACCTGAAATTCTGTAGAGTAAGAGACGCCTAAACGCCTCTCCTCCCCAAACCGTACGTGCAACTTTCACCGAGGAAAAAAACGATTGGCCCGAAAAGGCTGATATTAGCTCCCTCCGCAGAACAAGACCTTGAAGATATTCAGTCATTGCAAATTCTGCAACAGCTGTTGCAATTTTCAGATTTCGGTAAGTTTTGCAACAGTGAAATCGATGTCGTTAATGATCTAATTCGCAAAGCACGAGAGATTGAAGTAATACGCTCACGTCTTATTCAAGTAGAGAAAAGTGGTTTCATCCAAATGAACCGTGAAGAGCTCTTAGCTGAAATCAAAGAAGAAATGCGCCAGAGTGACAAATTATAAGCGGCAAATGCCGGTATGAAACGAATTTATCAACGCGGTGTTGATGAGTGTGGTGAGGATCGACCGTACAAGCTCCTCCCGCAGATGGCTAAATAATATAATAATTAATATAGGCACTTAATGTACCTATATAGGGAATAATATAAACTAATAACTATTTTAAGTTTAAATAATATGCTATAAGGGTATTATGAATACCAATAGTATATCAAAGATAAACAAATTATTACAAACGCATCCCCCTGGGATTGTGCTGTTATCCTGCTGGCTTGCTCAGAAAGGTTATAGCCTTGATCTTCAAAAACGCTATCGCAAAAGCAATTGGCTGAAATCTATCGGTACAGGAGCCATGATCCGCTCGGGTGATGATGTTGGATATGACGGTGCAATCTATGCTCTGCAAGAGCAGCTTTCCTACAGTATCCATCCTGGTGGCAGAACAGCACTTTCTTTGCTTGGCAAAGCTCATTATCTGGACTTGGCGGCCAAAAAAGTTATATTGTTCGGCAACCCAAATGAAAAATTACCCACCTGGTTTAAAAATTATGATTGGGGGCAAGATTTACACTATCATGGTTCTTCTTTTTTGCCTGCCAATTTTGGTTTGACCACTTTAGATGTGAAAACATTTTCAATAAAGATATCAAGTGCAGAACGTGCCATAATGGAGTGTCTATACCTCGCCCCTGAAAAGCAAGATTTGTTGGAATGCTATGAGTTGATGGAAGGCTTGACCACGCTCAGACCTAAGCTTGTTCAAAAACTACTGGAACAATGTAGGTCCGTTAAAGTCAAACGTTTGTTTCTCTTTATGGCAGAAAAAGCAGAACATACTTGGGCAAAACATTTAAATCAGGATATAATAGACTTGGGACGAGGGAAGCGTAGTATCGTGAAGAACGGCATTTATATCCCATACTATAAAATAACTGTGCCCGAGAAATTAATTGTTAATGACTATTAAGACATATAAAAAACAAGTTTCGCTTTTGCTATCTACCCTTCCAGAAGTTGCCAAAGAAAAGTGCTTTGTACTCCATGGTGGAACAGCCATTAATCTTTTTGTGCGGGATATGCCTCGGCTTTCTGTTGATATTGATCTGACATACTTTCCTATTGAAGACCGGGCAACATCTCTTGAGAATATAAGTCAATCCTTAGAGCGCATCAAAACCTACATTGAATCCAGGCTTCAGGCTGTGCGTGTTGTTCATCAACACAAGGTCTCAAAGCTTCAGGTGTCTTATGATGGCATTCAAATCAAGCTAGAAGTCAATCAAATAGCCCGAGGAACATTAAAGTCGCCTCAAATCTTGCAGCTTTGTGAAAAAGCTCAATCAGAGTTTGAAGCTTTTTGTGCCATGCCAATCGTACCTACTGGTCAGCTTTATGGTGGTAAAATCTGTGCAGCCCTTGATAGGCAACATCCCAGAGATTTATTTGACATCAAATACCCATTAGAAAATGAGGGTTTCTCTGAAGAAATTAAGCAAGGATTCCTTCTGTGTTTATTAAGCAGTGATCGGCCATTGCATGAAATTATCAATCCAAATTTTCAGGATCAGCGCCTTGCCATGACCAATCAATTTGAAGGTATGAGCTTAGAGTTCTTCAGTTATGAGGACTATGAGAATATACGCGAGCAGCTTGTTAAAAACATTCATATGAGTTTAGAGGAGAAGGACAGGGTATTTTTATTGAGTGTAAAAAACTTGTCACCTGATTGGGGTATTTATGATTTTGAAAAGTTTCCTGCTGTGCAATGGAAATTGCAAAATCTGGAAAAACTCAAAACAAATAACCCTGACAAGCATCAGGAGCAATATCAGGCCTTGCAATCTGTATTAGATAACGTGACAGAAAAAAGAAAATAGTAAATAAACCTTGCGGTCAGCTATGCAAAAGGCCACTTGTGTATTGCCGTATTTGGACAGGACCTTATCGCATCACAGAATGCGACCATACAAAACTGATGCTTAGTGCTTGGATTTATGACGGCGGTAATTTGAAAAACTGAGTTATACCTTAAACGTAAAGATAACCTTGTTTTAAAATAACGGGTAGAAAGTCATAATTTTTTCCCATATCTAAAACTCAATAATTGTAGAGGTAAAAATAGATAATAAACCTGCCCCGATCTCTTCATTCGGTATAGGCGCTGCGCTCGCCCATACCGAAGCCTGCTACGTACTGTAATGGTGTTGTATCAATTTAAATGGATATTGAGTTTTATAGGAAAGGTTTATTGAATGCTCTGATGATATAATACAATCTAAGCTTTTGCAATGTATGGGAGGAGCGTTACCTCATTTCTGGCGGGCAAGGAAGAGAAAAGTCGACCCCCGGGTTGAAATTTCACCCACTTTAAAAGGGTGATTTTGCCCTCTGTGGCATTTATATCCGCGAGATATCTTTAGTGGGGTTTTGAGCCCCATATAAGGCGTATGCAGAGTAATAAATGTAAAGGTTTCACCCAAAATTAAGGCGCATAAAACAGGTTGAGTTACCCCTCAAATTTTGGTGTTTCAGTAATATAATTAGGCTGTAAAGTTATGTTATATTCTGAGATGCCTTCTGCTTTACTTTTTCATAACACCGCTTTCATGCATGAACCCACAAATCAGCTTGTCTTAAAATCAAAAACATTTCCAGATTTTTTACCCGTAAGAAGATCGTAAGCCAGCAAATCTGGCAATATCTTCTAAACGGTCCCCCACAAAAACTCTGGACATTTTTCCGATTTCAAGCGCGTCCTTTGTTGTCTCCCCCATAAATGGATGAGGCTTTTTTTATTTTCCAAGTTACATGTTAAAACCACCGACTTTTAGTCGGTAAGTAGGACTTTTAGTCCGTTTTTTGCTATCATCATTATACTCCAGAAAAAAGGTCGACACGCAGGGGCGGAACCTTTTTTCTGGAGTATAATGATGACCTATTCAACTGCTGCGCATACGACCTATCATAACCGCTATCATCTTGTTTGGATTACCAAATATCGCTATAAAGTTTTGACGCAAGAAATGCTCTACCGTATTCGGGAGATTACGCGCCAAATCTGTAGTCAAATGGGCGTCAGTATCCTGAAGGGCGTTTTGTCGAATAATCACGTGCATATGTTCGTTGAAATTCCTCCGAAGCATTCTGTTAGCGATTTCATGCGACGTGTCAAAGGGTGTACCTCTCGCAAGATCCAACAAGAATTTCCTCAACTGCGTAAACGCTATTGGGCAAGGGGGTACTTGTGCACAACTTTTGGAAATGTAACAAGTGAAATAATCTATTTTTTGTAAGCTTCAATCTCATAATCGACATGAGAGGATTATGGTATGCGTCTTCACAGTTTCCAGCACATTCCGTTTGAAACACTTGCCATGATTGAGGATTGGGCCTTAGTTCGAGGACATAGTCTTTCTGCAACCCACTTTTTTGAAGCGGACTTTTGTTTGCCAGGCGCGCAGGACTATGATGCTTTGGTGGTGATGGGCGGCCCCATGGGCATTCATGACTATAAAGAGCATCCTTGGCTTAAGAGTGAAAAAGAGCATATCCAAGTTGCCATAGAAGCAGGTAAACCTGTTCTTGGGGTTTGTTTAGGGGCTCAGCTTATTGCTCATGTTCTAGGCGCGGAGGTGAAGCCAAATATCCACAAAGAAATCGGTTGGATGCCAATTAAAATGAGTGGTGAGGCGGCATATCACCCTATTGCCTCGGATCTTCCAGAAATTTTTACTGTATTGCATTGGCATGGGGATCGTTTTGATATTCCAAAAGGGGCTATTCCGCTGGCAAGCAGTGACGCTTGTGAAAATCAAGGTTTTTTGTTTAATGATAAAATTCTAGGCTTGCAATTTCACCTTGAAATGAACCAAGAAGCGATTACACGTATCGTTGAGGCCTGTGCTGATGACCTTGAGGCTGATGGAGCCTATGTGCAAAGTGCGCAAGATATTCTTACAGGTTATCCAGTACATGGAACTCAAGCAATTTTGTTCCAAATGTTGGATAATTGGGGTGAGTGTATTGGTGTTGCATAAATTTTGAGTGGAAATCAGGCCTTAATACCAAGTCACATTGACTTTGACCTATATTCCAGTTTGGAAAATGCAGCCATTTTTTATTTGAGTTCAAACGCCACATAGGCTTTACGCGCTAAAGCGCGGCGCGCTTGCCAAATAACATTATAAGTATCTAATAATGTTATTTGGTATTATAAACACTGCGCAAGACCATCCAAAAATGCTGTATAGGCTCTTTGTAATTCTGTCTCAGAAATACAGTAAGGTGGCATCAGGTAAAGCGTAGAGCCTAACGGGCGGATATTAAATCCTTGAGCCTGATACCAATCTTTTAACTGCAAACTGGCCTTAGACTTATACCCCTCTTGATCGGCAAGATTGCACGCTAGAACTGATCCTAATACTCTACATTTTTCGATATGGGGATTTGTTTTCAGGTCCTCTAAAAAAGAGCTATGGTGCTCATGAATGGCTTTAATTTTTTGCAAGGTTTGTTCTTGTTCAAACAACTCAAGCGATTTATTGGCAACGGCACATGCCAACGGATTTGCCGTAAAAGTATGGCCATGGGCAAGGGCTTTATCAAAGCCATCCCCTAAAAAAGTCTCAAAAATACTCTGTCGTGTGAGCGTGATTGCGAGGGGCATATACCCGGCGGTTAGACCTTTTGAGAGGCATAGCATGTCAGGCGTAATGCCAATTTGTTCAAAGGCAAATAGTGTTCCTGTGCGGCCAAAGCCGGTAGCAACTTCATCAAAAACAACAAGAATATCGTAGGCTTTGACGTGCTCAACCACTTTGCGGATGAATTCAGGGCGGCAAAAACGAAAACCGGCTGCCCCTTGCATTAAAGGCTCTAAGATGATTGCAGCAATGTTGGTTCCGTTCGTCTCTAGCAGTTGGTCGAGTGCTTTCAAGGCGTTCTGTTCTTTATCTTCAATGGCAAAGTCATCATGCCAGGTGTGGGCGTAGGGGATCGTATGAACAGGGCACATTAACCCCTCAAACAACGAAAAAAAGCCGCTGCCACGGCTGACAGACATGGCTCCAAATGTATCGCCATGATAGGCGCCATCAAATGCCAAAAAAGCAGTCCTTTGTTTTTCTCCTTTATTGGTCCAAAACTGATAGGCCATTTTAAGGGCCACCTCTACAGCAGTGGAGCCATTGTCGGAATAAAACGTTCGCGTTAAATCTTCTGGCATATGGCGTGCCAGGTTTTGCGCCAGTTTTATCGCAGGCTCATGACTAAAACCTGCAAACATCACATGAGGGACGTTCTCAGCCTGGACTTGTAAGGCGCGGTTGAGTTCTGGGTGGGAGTGTCCATGGGTGCAGGTCCACCATGATGAAATCATATCCAGGATTTCAAATGGTTCGCCGTCTTTATCGGCGTACAAGCGGGCCTCTTTGGCATGGGTTATGATCAACGGCTCACGCTCGATGGCATGTTGCGTGTACGGGTGCCAGATAAAATTTTGATCGGCTTTAATGGAAGAGGTCATAAATTTCTCGAGTCGGTTTGAGTGTCATAAGGTTTTGTGTATCCAAGGTGTCGAGCATTGGCAGTTCCGCAAGCACCGGAACCTGACCGTAATAGCTAAGAGCTTCCCGATTGTGGGGCATCTTGGGCCCCACCATTATAAGGCCAGCTAAATCTATATGGCGTGCGCGAATGGCTTCAAGTGACATAAGAGTGTGATTCAGAGTTCCCAAGGTGGAGCGGCATACCAAGATAACTGGGCACTCCAAATGCTTAATCAGGTCAATTATATAGCTTGTCTCATTCAAGGGGACAAGCAGGCCGCCGGCACCTTCAATAATAACGTTTTCTTCCGTTGCAGGACGTTGAAAGGCATCAAGCTCAATATGAACGTTCTCGCGTTTTGCCGCTTCATGAGGGGATAGCGGAGCTTTAAGCGTATATTTCGTGGGAATGATATCTTCACGCATGCATTGGGTTAGCTGCTGTACTGTCTCTAAATCTGTGCATGGCTCCAAGCCACATTGCACGGGCTTCCAGTATTTTGCCGCTGTGTGCAGCTTGAGCCAAGCACAGACTACGGTTTTTCCAATTTCGGTGTCAGTTCCAGAAACAAATATCATTTGCGGCATGGGTGTGTTTCCCCTTTATTTTTATGATTATTTTTTCTAAATATACAGCCTCGAATTGATATTGAAAGAAAGATATACATTTTGCTGGATTATAGAAAACGCCGAACCTTTGCAATTATCTCCCATCCGGATGCGGGCAAGACCACGCTGACAGAAAAATTGCTCCTAGCAGGCGGGGCCATACATATGGCCGGTGAGGTAAAAGTGCGCGGTGACAACCGGAGAGCGCGTTCCGATTGGATGAAGATTGAGCAAGAACGCGGGATTTCTGTCACCAGCTCGGTGATGACATTCGTTAAGGATGGTCTGACGTTTAACCTGCTCGACACACCTGGTCACGAAGACTTTTCGGAAGATACTTATCGCACGCTCACAGCGGTTGATTCCGCGATTATGGTGATTGATGCGGCCAGAGGTATTCAAAGCCAAACGCTCAAACTGTTTGAAGTCTGCCGCCTGCGTGATATCCCGATTATGACATTTGTGAACAAGGTTGATCGGGAAGCGCGAGATATTTTTGAATTAATGGACGAAATTCAGGAAAAATTGGCGCTGGATGTTTGTCCGGTGGTGTTGCCAATCGGAACGGGGAGTGATTTTCATGGTTGCTATGATATGCAAACCGAGAGTTTTCTTACCGCCACTAATGAAAGTGGAATATGTGATAATACCCTTGATTGTAAAAGCGTTCATGATAGCAAGCTTGATGAGCAAGTGTCTGAGCATGTGCTTACGCCAGCGCGTGAAAATATAGAGCTTGCAGTTGGAGGATATAACGCCTTTGATAAGCAGTCTTATGCGGAAGGGCATTTAACGCCCGTAATATTTGGCAGCGCATTAAAGAACTTCTCAGTCATGCGATTACTTAATTTGATTGCAGCTTATGCACCAGAGCCTCGGCCCAGCCCGGCGGATGTGCGTGCCATTGAGCCGGGGGAAAAAAATGTCACAGGTTTTGTTTTTAAAGTTCAGGCCAATATGGATAAGAACCACCGTGATCGGGTGGCGTTTATGCGTTTGTGCTCCGGGCATTTTAAACGCGGCATGAAATTGAAACAAACCCGGACCGGAAAAGATCTCATGGTACACAGCCCGATTTTCTTTTTGGCGCAGGATCGTGAAATTGCGCAAGATGCCGGGCCGGGTGATGTCATTGGCATTCCTAACCATGGTACAGTGCGGGTTGGGGACACGTTCACCCAAGGGGAAATATTGCGCTTTACTGGTTTGCCAGCATTTGCACCAGAAATTTTGCGCCGTGTTCGCCTTGGTGATACCACGCGCATCAAACAGTTGCGCAGTGCATTGGAAGATTTGGCGGAAGAGGGGCTGATCCAGGTGTTTAAACCCTCCATCGGCTCTAACTGGATTGTGGGTGTTGTCGGCATCTTGCAATTAGATGTTCTGACTTCGCGAGCCAAACAGGAATACCGCATTGATATTCAGTTCGAAAGTGTGCCTTATGATACGGCGCGGTGGTTAAAGTCAGATGATAAAACCGCCCTTGAAACCTTCATCAAGACCAACCGCACCAGTATTGTTAATGACCGGGATGACAACCCGGTTTTCATGGCCAAAAGCGCTTGGGAGTTGAACTACGCCATGGAAAAGAATGAGGCAATTTCATTCTTAAAAACCAAGGAGTTGGAGTAAGGCAAGGTGGGGCTGCAAAATAAAACCCCAAAAAAACTATCCCTCTTCTGCCGGTTTTCCTACAATTGTAATGATCAATTTTTCCGGCTTTAACATCTCTTGAGCGACGCGTTTCAAATCATCTTGAGTTACGGCTTCAATAAGTGAATTACGCTTCTCGATATAATCAATGCCGAGGTCTTCAATTTGGATCCATAACAATTGTGAGGCAATTTTAGGGCTAGTATCAAACCGCAAAGCATAAGATCCTGTGAGATATTGCTTTGCGCCTTCAACTTCTTCTTCTGTCGGGCCGTTTTTAGCAACATCAGCAATCACATCTTTAATAACCCCAATTGCTTTACGTACAGATTTATTCTCTGTCGCAACACCGCCTGCAAAAAGCGCCCCATGGTTGTAAGGTGAAAGGTAGCTATATACAGAATAAGCCAGGCCGCGCTTCTCGCGCACTTCGGTGAGGAGGCGTGAATTAAAACCGCCACCACCAATAACATAATTGAGAATATAAGCGGGAACGAAGTCAGTATCCTTGCGTTTCAAACCTTGATGTCCAAATTTCACAACGGACTGCGGGACATTCATTTCAATCACTTTTTCTTGCGGGCCAAAGGCAGATTCTGCTTCAGAAATATTTTTCAAGTCTGGCTTTTTGGGTAAATCCCCGAAAGTTTTATCTAAAACCTCTCCAAGAGTTTTGGCATCAATATCTCCGACCACAGCAACATAGAGATTTTCTTTTGCAAAAATACGCTTTACATAGTCTTGCAAATCATTTTGCGTAATGGCTTTGAGTGTTTTTTCGCTCCCCTTTGTTGATTTAGCGTAAGGGTGCTGGCCAAAAGCAGCTGCAATCCAATTTTTTGAGGCAACTTTAGAAGGGTCATTTGCATCGAATTTCAAACCAGATGTAATTTGCTTGCGGATTCGCTCTATGGCATCTTGGTCAAAACGCGGCTTCGTCAATGCGAGACGGAGCATCTTGAAACTCTCATCGCGTTTTTCAGTTAAAGTTTGAAAGCTGCCAGAAAAGACATCGCGCATGGCATCAAAGCTCATGCGGAAAGCCAAATCCTCTTTTTTCTCTTGAAAGGCTTTTGAACCAATATCGCCGGCACCTTCATCCAGCATTCCTGAGACGAAATAAGCAACACCCTTCTTATCATCTGGGTCTTGAACAGCCCCTCCCAAAAAGGCGAACTCCATCGTCACCAAAGGTACATTATGGTCTTCTACTAACCAGGCTTTAATTCCACCAGGGCTGGTCACTTGTTGTATTTTCATTGCATAAGCCGATGTTTGAAATGTTGCTAGAATGAGTAAATATGAACACACACTTACCCAAAAACTGAGTTTTGAAAATACTCTTCTTTCAAAAGAATAAGCTTTATAAATCATTTTAGGGCCTTGTCATCTTAATAAATGAATGAGCAGACGCTCCTTCTAAAGTTTTGATTTCTGAGGTTGTTCTGCTTCTGATGCTTTATCGGCATCGGCACGGTCTTCTTGTTTAGGCTCTGGCAGCAGAATACCTGTTACTGAGTTTTTGATATTAAAATACTGCCTTGCAACATCTTGAATATTTTCGATCGTTACCTTTTTAAGACGCTCTGGCCATTGCTCAATATCTTCAATGCTTCGTCCACTGGCTAGCCCCCAACCATAGCGTCTCGCCAAAGACGATTGACTGTCAGAACCGTAAATATAGCTCGCTAAGTAGACATTGCGTGCTCTATCCAACTCTTCTTGATTAACGCCTTTTTCAATTATTTCTGCTAATACGATATTTATTGCAGCTTCCATTTTTTGAATGTCTTCTTGGGTCGAACCGCCCACGGCATAAAGCCCGATACGCCCTGTATCGAGAGCACTTCCCGCGTACCACCCGCTCACACTAGAGGCGACTTTTTTATCAACAACCATGTGCTTATAAAGTCGGCTTGTTGGCCCAGAAGCTGCAATTTTCATCAGCAAATCAAGAGCTTCTGCTTCACCTGGTTTGGCTGTGGTATAACTTGGAGTTTTGTAAATACGTTGTATGCTTGCTTGGCCCACACGCTTATCTTTTAAAAGAACACTTCGCTGTGCTTGATGGGGTGGTTCTGTCACACGTTTGCGCTTATTAATGTCTTCAATGGCTGAATTCTTGCCATATGTTTTTTTCGCAAGCTCTAAGACATCTTGTGCTTCAACATCTCCAGCCACAACCAAAATGGCATTGTTCGGGGCATAAAACATTTTATAAAAATCAAGAGCAGACTGACGGTTAAGTTTTTTAATTTCATGTTCCCAACCAATAATGGGAATACCGTAAGGATGGGCTTGATAAAAAGCAGCTTGAAGTTGTTCGCCTAAAATATTTGAGGGATTGTTATCTACACGTGAGCGACGCTCTTCCAAAACGACCTTACGCTCTGTTGTTACATCTTTTTCATCAAGACGCAGGTTGACCATACGATCAGCTTCCATTTGCATCACAAGTTCTAGCCGGTCTTTCGCAACCCTTTGAAAGTATGCTGTGACATCTTGCCCAGTAAATGCATTATCCCTACCGCCATTGCGAGCAATAATTTTCGAAAACTCACCAGATGAGATTTTTTCTGTGCCTTTGAACATTAGGTGTTCAAGAAAATGCGCTATGCCGGATTGTCCCAACGGCTCATCAGCAGCCCCAACACGGTACCACACCATGTGGGTTACAACAGGGGCACGCTTATCTGGAATAACAACAACATCCATGCCATTGTCTAGTTTATACGTCGTGACTTTAGATTTCGCGATTGCAGAATCTGAGAGTATCGTGTGAGCTGTCATAATAAAACCTAACACAACCAGGTATTTCATAGCCGTGAGAGAAGATTGAAAAACAAAAAATTTTGAGGAGAGCATATTTCCCTACATAACCATTGTATAGCAGAATATTTAAGACAAAACTTTATTATGAATTAATGTCTGGCCAATAAAAGCGCAAGACACAAGACACATTAAAATTTGTTAACTTTAGCGCCTTTGGAAAGTGCCTGTAACGTCGTAAAGTATTCTCAAAATTTTTGATATATGCTCAAAGCACCATATGGACTTGCATCTTCTTCAAAATTACCAGTTACGCCGCCCGAAAGGGTAATATCTCCATAATCTGTGTAAAAACGCGTGAACACGCCAGCCCTGCCCGTCTCATAATCCTGATGACCAAAAGCTGTGATTTCAGGTCCAATAGCGATCCAATCTTCAAATGTGTAACCATATCTGGCCTGAGACCAGAAATCTCCGAATGATGTGGCATAAGTGGCATCTGCCGAGAGCCATTGCTGATCATCAATTGTCCACCACAATTCAAGCTGTGTTTTGGCACCATAAGCTGTGCCCTGTACATCATTATCAGGATCATATGGACCAATATTATGTTCGGTATAATTCATTCCCAAAAACGCTTTTATAACCCAATGTTCATGATGATATTGATAGCCTGCCAAAACATCAAAAGAAGAAACCTCACCTGAAAAGTTTACCGGAAGGCGGTTGCCTGAAATCGTTAGCTCACTCTCATATGTATAACGCCCGGTGCCACCTGATAAACGCAATCGATATCCTGGCTGATCCAAGCCTTTGCCAAAAGCCCACGTGGTGCCAGCATAGCCGTAATATGAACTTTTGGTCACCTCCATGCCGCTAAAAAAATCAGCTTTATTTGCAAGAAAGCTTTCTATTGAAGACCCAAATGTCTTAGGCAGTATATGCAAAGGATTATTTTTACCCGCATCCTCAGGATGCACTACAGTTATTCCCGCTATAGTTGTAATGATAATTAGGAAAACTGCGCAAAAGGAGCTTGATATCTTCAAAAGATAAGCCTGCATTTACGCCATACGCAACTATTGAGAATAGGCTATAATAATGACACAGCAGTACTTAAGAGCAAAGTATTTCTATCGTTATTAACGAATTATCCAAAGTAAAATGATCGCTTTACTGTAAATCATCAGTGGATGAATCATCGCCCCCGCCATGCACGCGGTGCGCGAGCCCGGCCTCAATAAAGGCATCAAGATCCCCATCTAAAACAGCAGAGGGGTTCGCACTTTCCACCCCTGTACGCAGATCTTTTACCATCTGATACGGTTGCAACACATAAGATCTGATTTGATGTCCCCAACCAATTTCAGACTTTTGTGATTCTGTAGCTTGGGCAGCTTCTTCACGTTTTTTAAGTTCTTCTTCATACAGCCGCGCGCGCAACATATTCCAGGCGGTGGCGCGGTTTTTATGCTGTGAGCGCTCATTTTGACACTGCACCACAATTCCTGTTGCAATATGCGTGATACGTACGGCACTATCAGTTGTATTGACGTGCTGCCCGCCGGCACCACTGGCACGATAGGTGTCAATCCGGCATTCACTTTCGTTCACTTCAACTTCAATTGAATCATCAATCACAGGAAACACCCAAATAGATGCAAAGCTTGTGTGGCGCCTTGCGTTAGAATCAAAAGGTGAAATTCGTACCAGCCTGTGAACCCCTGATTCTGTTTTCAGCCAGCCATAAGCATTGTGACCCTTAATCTCCAGGGTACATGATTTAATGCCCGCTTCCTCTCCCACGGTTTCATCAATAAAATTAATTTTATAGCCCTTGGCTTCTGCCCATCGCATGTACATCCGCCGGAGCATTTGCGCCCAATCCTGGCTTTCGGTTCCGCCAGCACCGGCATGAATTTCGATGAAGGTGTCATTGCTATCCACCTCGCCTGAGAGTAACGTAGCGACCTGTTGCTTTTGAACACTTTTCAGCAAATCACTAAGAGCATTTTCCGCCTCTATAATAACATCGTTATCGCCTTCCTCTTCCCCAAGGGCTATCATTTCAATATTATCGGCAAGGTCTGTTTCGAGTTGTGTGTAATTTCCTATGGTGTCTTCCAGCTGTTGGCGCTCGCGCATGACAGCCTGCGCATGGGATGTATCATTCCATAGATCTGGATCTTCTGCTGCTGCATTTAATTCGGCCAATCTCTTTTGCGACGTATCCCAGTCAAAGATGCCTCCGAAGTAGGGCCATAGACTGTTTGATATCATCAACAATGGATTGTATTTCAGCACGCATTTCTGAATCTCTTAAAATTTGGAAAAATAAACTGGAAAAGACAAAACCTAATTCGACAAACAACGTCAAGTCAATTATAATTAAAATACTCGCCGCATCGTCATTCCAGCGAAAGCACGGAATCCCTCTAGCTATCAATATGTTGCACGTTACACAGATCCCTAGCAAAAACCATTTTCTGGCGTATTCCATGCACTTGGCCGGGATGACGGAGCTTTTTTATTTTGTGAATTTTTAGGAAATACATTATACCCCAACAATATCATTTTAAACGAGATTAATGCCGCATCTCGTACTCAAAAAAGCACACGAAGTAAGGTAGCCCCCTCAATGAGTTGGGACATCATTATATTTTCCGTATGTCTTGGTTATATCTTTGGATCGATCCCGTTTGGTTTGGTCCTCACAAAAATAGCCGGGCTTGGAGATGTTCGTAACATAGGCTCGGGCAACATTGGTGCAACCAACGTTTTACGTACCGGACATAAAGGGTTGGCCGCTCTTACTCTATTCCTTGACCTTGCCAAAGGCACAGCAGCTGTTTTAAGCGCACAAGCGTTATTTGGTCCCGGTACGGGTTTTTATGCAGGTATTGCCGCCTTTGTTGGGCATGTTTTTCCGGTTTGGATAAAGTTCAAAGGCGGTAAAGGAGTTGCAACTTACATTGGCGTTCTAGTCGGACTGTTCTGGCCGGCAGCTGTTGGATTTGCAATCATATGGCTCGTCATTGCGTTCATAACACGGTATTCCTCCCTATCCGCTCTTGTCGCGAGCGCTCTCGTTACGGTAGGACTTGGAGTGTGGCAACACTGGGAGTTAGCCTTCTGTGTCTTGCTCATGACCTGTTTAATCTTTTATCGTCACAGCGCGAATATTAAAAGGCTAATCAAAGGGGAAGAGCCCAAAATAGGCGCCAAATAAGAGAACTCCGAAAAACTTATGGATATCACACCTAGCAAAACAAAGCTTACCGATACGCAAAAACTTAACTGGTTACGCCTGATAAGATCTGAAAATGTTGGCCCCGTCACCTTTAGGCAGCTCATCAATAAATTTGGCGGTGCTGCTGAGGCTCTCGAAGCTCTTCCCCACATGTCAAAACGTGGTGGTTCAACAAAACCAATTCGTATTTATTCCATTGCAGAAGCTGAAAAAGAACTGAAAACAGCCCAAAAAATTGGAGCAGACTTAGTTGCACTTGGTGAGATGGGCTATCCACCCTGGCTTGCCACAATTGATGCTCCTATGCCTCTTTTATACACCAAAGGCAACAAAGACCTGGTTGAAAAACCAATCATTGCAATTGTTGGTTCCCGTAATGGGTCTGCAATTGGTCAGAAATTTACACGAATGATTGCCTCAGAATTAGGGCGTGAGGGCCATGTTATTGTCTCGGGTCTGGCGAGAGGTATTGATACCGCAGCTCATCAAGCAGCTTTGGAAGCAGGGACGCTTGCTGTTTTAGCTGGTGGTCTTGATATTATCTATCCTCCAGAAAATGCTGATCTGCATTATCACATTGGCCAAAAAGGTTTGTTAATTAGTGAGATGCCACCTGGCTTTAAGCCTCGTGGTCAGGATTTCCCGAGGCGAAACCGTATTATTTCTGGTATGGCCATCGCGGTTTTGGTGATTGAAGCTGCCAGCCGTTCTGGATCGTTGGTCACAGCAAGGTTTGCCGCTGAGCAAGGACGTGAAGTTTTTGCTGTCCCTGGGAATCCGCTTGATCCTCGTGCTGCTGGAACCAACAAACTCATCAAAGATGGTGCAAACCTTCTCACATGCGCCAAAGATGTCATGGACACCATAGCCCCAATGTTAGGACAATTACCAGATCCTTCCAAAGGACAAATGAAATCGTCTAATGCGGAAATGGATTTGAGCACAATGAATTATGAAGATATCACGCTTAGTGACCGTGAGCGGGTTATCCAGGCTCTAAGTCCCTGTCCAACAGATATTGATGAAATCATTAGGTATTCCGGGGTGGATGCACGTCTCGTTCATATTGTCTTGCTTGAACTTGATCTAGCCGGACGTTTGGAGCGCCACGGAAGACAATTGGTTTCCATACAACCGACACAATTGACCCACAGCCTATTATGAAAAAAGTATTATTTTTCATAACGTTATATTTTTCCAAAGTGTCATACCTAAGTATAAACAAACAATCGACATAATTCGTAGACAGGCTATCCGTAACCAGATAAATTTTCGAATTGGAACTGTATCCTGTCTTACTTACTCGCAGTTCTTGTACTCAAACTTTAGAGTTGGTAGTTTTATGCTATCAACTCTTTTTTCTTTGATCTTAACTTCTGATCGAAGTAGGTGTATATATCAGCTAATCTCACATAGAAAACGAAACACCCTGTAAGATAAATGGATATGTAAAATGATACTGCTCATCGATAACTATGACAGTTTTACATATAACATCGTGCATTATCTTGGTGAATTGGGTGCCGTGTGTGATGTATATCGAAATGATCAAATTACAGCACAACAAGCCCTTAAATTGAAGCCAAAGGCCATTGTACTCTCACCTGGTCCATGTGCACCTGATCAGGCTGGCATTTGTTGTGAGCTAATAGCAGCTGTTCAAGGCAACATTCCTTTGCTTGGCGTTTGTCTTGGTCATCAATCGATTGGGCAGGTTTTTGGAGGCAAAGTGGTGCGCGCCCCTAATCTCATGCATGGCAAAGTTTCTACAATTCAAAATTCAGGGCAGGGGATATTTAAAAATCTACCTAAAGAATTTGAGGCTACGCGCTACCATTCTCTTATTGTGGAGCGTGAGGGTCTCCCAGACTGCCTGAATATTACAGCCGAGACAGAAGACGGCCTTATTATGAGCTTGCAACACAAATACTTTCCACTCTATGGCGTGCAGTTTCATCCTGAAAGCATTAAGTCTGAGTATGGCCATGAGCTTCTTGCAAACTTTCTCAAAATCGCAAATTATAAAACGAAGAGAAACTCTATTATAAATAAGGAAATTGCAGTCTAAGCAGCAAAACTCTACGCTGTCATTCCCGCCTACGCGAGAGTGGCGGTATTAAGAGGCTCTGTTTATTTTAATTCATCACAAGCTTTAAAGATAAAATAATGTCTGACTTCAAAACATATCTTGCAAAGGTGGCGCAAGGTGCAACCTTAACACAGCATGAAACTACTGATGCTTTTGATCTCATGATGTCTGGAAAAACCTCACCGGCGCAAATTGGTGGTTTTTTGATGGCACTACGGGTTCGTGGCGAAACTGTTGATGAGATCACAGGTGCTGCCCAAACTATGCGCAATAAAGCGACCAAAGTGCCTGCTCCTGAAAATGCGATTGATACATGCGGCACTGGCGGTGATGCTAAGGGGACTTATAATATTTCAACAGCGGCTGCTTTTGTGGTTGCAGGTGCAGGTATTCCCGTTGCCAAGCATGGCAATCGGTCTTTTACCTCAAAATCTGGTTCTGCGGATGTATTGGAGGCTTTAGGGGTTAATCTCGACGTACCCCCAGAAAAAGTGAGCCAATGTATCTCAGAAGCGGGAATTGGTTTCATGTTTGCACCTTCACATCATAGCGCCATGCGCCATGTTGGACCAACCCGTGCAGAATTGGGCACGCGCACACTGTTTAATTTGTTAGGCCCATTGTCAAATCCAGCATCTACAAAATATCAAGTCATAGGTGTTTTTGATAAAAAGTGGGCAGAACCATTAGCCCATGTGCTGAAAAATCTCGGCTCAAAAGCCGTATGGGTTGTGCACGGTGCTGATGGTATGGATGAGCTTACCACCACAGATATAAGTCATATTACAGCACTACAAGAGAATGGAAATATTACCTCATTCGATATTACACCGGAAGAGGTTGGTTTGCCGCGGGCTCAACCTGAAGATTTATTGGGAGGAGATGCTAAGGTAAATGCTAGTGCCATTCAAAGCCTGCTAGAGGGAACTCCAGGACCGTTGCAAGATATCGTGTGTTTAAATGCAGCAGCTACTTTATGTGTTGTCAAAAATAGTAAAGACCTTCATAATGGCATTCAAATTGCTCAAGATAGCATAAAGAGTGGCCGTGCGTTGCAGTGCTTAAGAAAACTGATCAGTCTAACAACAGCATAAATTAAACACCAAAGTGAATTCTACGTAAATTCATGTATGACATACTGAATAAAATCGTTACATACAAAAAAGAAGAGATTTCTTTTGCCAAGAAGGGGTGTTCGCAACACGAGCTTCAATATATGGCCCGGTCGTCACCGGTGACGCGCGGGTTCACACAAGCATTAAAAAAACGTCTGGATATTGGAAGTTATGCGCTGATCGCTGAAATCAAAAAAGCGAGTCCTTCAAGAGGACTAATTCGCAATCAGTTTAATCCTTCAACTCTTGCCGAAGCTTATGAGGCAGGTGGTGCAACATGCCTTTCTATTCTAACCGATACGCCCTCTTTTCAAGGGGCTCCAGAACATCTGGCTCAGGCACGCAATGCTGTTTTACTTCCTGTCTTACGCAAAGATTTTATCGTGGACCCATATCAAATTCTTGAGGCTCGTGTATGGGGTGCAGATTGTATTTTGTTGATCATGGCAGCTTTAGAAGATACCCAAGCTCAAGATCTTTGTGCGTTTGCAAAACTCTGGCAAATGGATGTGCTGATAGAAGTGCATGATGCGAATGAGCTTGAGCGTGCATTTAATCTTGATTCCCCTCTTATTGGAATCAATAACCGTGATCTCAAAACCTTTTATACCAGCCTTGATGTGACGGAAAACCTGGCACCACAGGTTCCAAAAGACAAAATTCTTATCTCAGAGAGTGGGATTTACACTTACGATGATTTGAACCGTCTTGCAGAGGTAGGCGCTCACTGTTTCCTTGTTGGCGAGAGTTTGATGCGTCAGGACAATGTTGAAGATGCAACACGTAAATTGTTATATGGTGATGAATAAGATTGTCCTAGATAAGGCGCAATTCCATTAAGTCTTTGCGCATTTGTATCGGTAAATTTGCCTCTAGAATATTATCGCTCATATCTTGCGGCGCATCTTCTCCATATAAATAGCGCCAGCCTTGAAAGGCACTGCGCGGATGCCACTGCGTTAGCACGAGCTTTTTATCAACGATGATGTTGCAACGTTTAATGCCTTCATTATCTTGGAATGGCTGTATGTCCAAAATTTTTTGTCGTGCCTGGATATGCCCTTTGATTACCCAGTATAAAGAACCATCGTTTATCAATTCAGGTCCCTTTTTGGGTATCATTCGGGTTGTATGAAACAATTGCGCGTTTGCCGATTTCAGTTTTTCTTGTTTAAAGCGAGATTGGATGCTTTGCTTTAAGTGATCTACACTTTCAATGCCAACGCAAAGCTTTACTAAATGGATGGACATAATTTTTTTATTATTCGTTTTATGATTAGCTTTATATTATGTATGAGCTGTATTACTCAAAACGCACCCATCCCTTTGGGGTTAGGCGTTCTTGCGGTTTAAAGCGTGTTTTGTATTTCATTTTTTGTGACCCATTAATCCAATATCCCAAATAGACATACGGTAAGTTAATTTTTTTGGCATACTGGATTTGCTCCATGATCATATATGTTCCAAGACTTCTTGAGTCTAAGGTGGTGTCGAAAAAACTGTATACCATAGAAATGCCATCACTGAGATAGTCACATAGCGCAACACCAATCAAAGTCTCATCCTCACTGGATTGCATCTCTTCGGTATTATGTGACAAACGGTACTCTGTAATAAAAGTTTTAATGACGCTTTCTTCAACCATTACACCGTAGTCGAGCAATGACATATCTGCCATTTCGCCTTGGGCATGGCGACTGTGTAGATACTGCTTGAAAAGGTGATATTGTTCAATAGTGGGGTTGGCAGGCATCCGTGTGATTTTCAAGTCTGCATTTTTATTTTGCGCGCGCTTTAATGTCCGTTTTGGTTCAAACTCATCAACAACGATGCGCACAGATACACATGCAGAACAATTATCACAATAAGGCATATACGCGATATTTTGACTGCGACGAAAGCCACCCTTTAATAGATTGTCAATTAAAACGTTTGGCTTATCTTTTGTTAAATGTGTGAAAAGTTTTCTTTCTTTACGATAAGAAAGATATGGGCAAGGTTGTGGTGCAGTAATATAAAAATCAGGGAAATTACTTTTGTGTTCTGTCACAAGAGCCTCAAGAGAACATTTCTACTTAAAGAGATACTATCATCTCAAAATAGAAAAAATATGCAACAACAAATTAAGGCCTGTGTTTTAGATTATGCTCACTAATAGCGTTTTCGAGCTTAGGGTTTTACATGAATAGTATAGCTTCTCGTGCGTATGGCTTTATTGGTTTCGGGGCTTCCACGTCTCGCGAGCTCAAATGTTAGCGTGCTGACGCCAGGCGATTTTGCGTAAATTTCAAAACGGGATGTTCTTTCTGCGCCAACATTAGTACGTGTGCTAAGAGGACGATTATTATCTTTGTATGTCCACCCCAAAAGCCTTACATCCAAAATTTTAAAATTGCTGCTTCTTGTGCGATTAAAACGCCACCGGACTTCAACAGACTCTTTTCCTGGAAAGTTCAAAACAGTAGACTTGCCAACATTTAAATGCACGGAATTTTCATTGGATGGTGTGAGGAATTTAAAAACGCCGTAGGCTAATAACATCACAACAAGGCAAGCAGCCCCTACCGTCGCCGTTTGTGCGAGCTTATTTTCCTTTTTTGCAGCTTTTTTCTTTATTTTAGTTTTTGGTTTATTGCCAGAAGGAGACGGAGTCTTTGACTTGTGCTTTGCGGTAACCATAACTCAACTCTTGTTAATGCTTTCAAAATGCTCCGAATAATAGGATGCACTTTTAATTGTTATAGTTTTAACAAAAATTAGTTATTATCTATTTAAGAATATGTTGATACTTATGGGTGATAACGAAAGACTCTAAAATTAGTTATTAATCTCTAAAATTGAAGAAATTCTTAATTGATTTTTCAGCTGGCAATCAACAGGTTCTAATCATCTTTACCAAAGAGACCGTCTAAAAGGCCTCCACCGGTGGTTTGTTCGCGCTCACCCTGAATTTTATTGAATTCGTCGATATCACCTTTTTCGAAATCAATTTCATCACGCTTACGCTTCTTTTCTTCTTTTTTGAGCTTGGCAAGTCTTTTCTTGCGTACATCAGGATCATCTGGCCATAGCTGAGGATCTTGGGTTTTTGTTGCTTTTTGAGCCGCAATTTGATCAGGATTGGGCAAATTTTTATTTGGCGGAACGACCAGATCTCCTCGCGACTGCACTTTGGGATCAGGACGCGAAGATGAGCTCAAGTTAACCCCCATATTTTCAAGAATCGGGGCATTAATCTCTACTGTATCGCAAGAAGCGAGCAATAAAGATGAACATGCGATAATGCTGAAAAAGCCTAATTTTGTCATATATTCAATAATCTAGTGGTTTGTTTTCGTATATCTTTTAAATTTACAAAACCTATAAAATAAAGCGTTATAAACACTTACAGCGTTTTTGAGACTTTTTTGCGATTCTCAAATATAGAATTATATAAAAGTCCTAGTACGCCTGCAACTATGGCAACGTCAGCAATGTTGAAAACATACCAGTAAAACCCGTTTACATGTAGCGAGAAGAAGTCTGCTACTGCTCCATATATATATCTGTCAACAGCATTTCCAAGTGCTCCGCCAATAACTAATCCTAATGAGCAACACATGAGGATACTATTGATTTGTGACAGCCAGATAAACAGAAAAATTGCCGCAATAACAGCAATACCTATCAGAAACAGTTGGCCCCAAAGGCTGTGTTGTTGAAACAAACCATAGCTGATGCCCCGGTTCCAAATCATCAGCAAATCTAAGAAATAGCTGACTTTATAATGGCATGTGGCAGACAATCTGCCATCGTGAAACGGATCGCATCCTTGTTGTGGCCAAAATATATATAGCATCCAATATTTATGTATTTGGTCAAGAACAAAAATAAAAACAGCAATACTCAAGCCAAGAAAGCTATATTCTCCCCAAATTCTTTTAAAGCTCATAGCATTATTTTTCCTAATTCATGATAGATGCTTATGTGATGTACCGTGAATTATAAATTGAGTTCAAGCAAGGGGCTTGTCCTCAAAAATGCATAAGTCAGAAATGCGACAATTGTTGCATAATGGTTTTCGAGCCTTACAGACATAACGACCATGCAGAATCAACCAATGGTGTGCATGCATGCGAAAAGTGTCTGGTACGGCTTGTTCCAGGCCTTTTTCAACATCTAAGGGCGTTTTTCCAGGAGCCAGGCCTGTGCGGTTAGACACGCGAAAAATGTGAGTATCAACTGCTATGGTAGGTTCTCCAAAAGCAACGTTTAAAACCACATTTGCAGTTTTTCGGCCAACGCCTGGCAGGTCTTCTAGAGATTTTCGGTCTTCTGGCACGTCACCATGATGATGTTCAATGAGTTTTTGCGATAAAGCGATCACATTTTTTGCCTTATTGCGGTAAAGGCCAATGGTTTTAATATAATCGATTAATTTTTTTTCACCTAGAGCTAGCATTTTCTCAGGTGTATCGGCCACTGCAAATAGTGCTTTTGTTGCTTTGTTTACGCCAACGTCGGTTGCTTGCGCAGACAAGGCTACGGCAACAAGTAAAGTATAGGAATTGGTGTATTGTAGCTCGGTTTCAGGATGAGGATTTTGTTCTTTAAGCCGGGTAAATATTTGCTCAATAACAGCTGATGTTAAGAGTGTTGCCAAGGTTATGCCTTTCGTTTAATTTTTTATTATTTGGCGTTGTGTGTATCACAAAATCCACTTGAATATATTCTAACATAATTTTGCGATGATATGATTCAACTCTGGCATTGGTTTATTAAACCGAATTGCGGTCATTGATATCAAGCAGATCCTAACCGTAGAGCGTTGACAAGGTTTATTATGTCTCAAGAAAAGTGTAGTCAAAAAAATAGTTTTGTTTTAGATGTGCCCCTATTTTCTGCGGTTTTAACGCCGTATCGCTCTCTTGGTCCAAAAGGTTTTGTTGTCTTTATGTGCTTGATTGGAATAATCAGTTTTCTTGCTGGTGCATTCTTTTTATCTATCGGGGCATGGCCGGTAATGGGCTTTTTGTTTCTGGACGTGCTATTGATTTATCTTGCATTTAAAATGAATTATAATTCAGCGAAGGTTTATGAGACTGTTGATTTAATAGATGACTTGCTCACAATTACGCGTGTCATGCCATCTGGAAAAACAAAAACCTGGAATTTTAATGCTTATTGGGTTCGCCTAGATGTGCAACAAGCACCAGGGTGTCCTGCGGTGATGTCTCTAGCCTCCCATGGAAATGTATTGGTATTCGGTCAGTTTCTAACAGATAATGAAAAATATGATTTTGCAAAAGCATTAAAAAAAGCACTTCGTGACTATCGGGGCGGTGACCACATTTAGGCCCAGAACCTAAGATACAGTTATCCACAGCTTATCACCAGATTTTTGAATTTACAGAGATGTAAACGTAATATGGGTCGCGTTTTTTTATATATTTCATTATATAGTGAATACTATGCATGCTAATTTGAAAAAAACTAAAAAGCCAATAGCTGAATTAGAGCATAACAGCATTGATTGTACCGGCAACTCGGAAGATAGTCATCTAAGTCAGTTGCGCACTGATTATGACTGTGTCTGTCAAATTATTTCCTACGCTGTCGCCCACTCCCGAGTATTTTCATCAAACGCAGCGCTCGCAGATGCTGTGAGTTTGAAGTTGGGGCATCTTGAGACACATGTTAAGCATTGGGCTGGCTTGAATTTAACAGAGTTTTTAAAATCTTTAACGCCTGAGTATACGCGTAAAATGCTTCATGGTTCCGCAAGCCTGTTGCATATTGCTCATGAGCTTGGGGATACCGGTGCTACGTCGTTAGATAATTTGTTGATCAAACAAAAATCTATCAAAGTCACCGAGTTAAGACATTTTGAACCACGCCTTGTTGTCAGATTTGGGTTTCATGAAACGCCATTTGGTGTTGCTCTGATTATGGTTGCGCAAGACAGAATTTGTTCACTAGGATTTTGCGATAATGCATCTGAGCAAGATGATTTATTGCAAGATATCATGACCAGATGGCCAGATGTTAGCTTTGAGCATGACCAGATTGATACGGCACCTTATATCCAACAAGTTTTTGCTCAGCAGGATGCATCTAGCCCAAAATCTCTTGATATTCTTCTTATTGGTACAGAATTTGAAATACGGGTTTGGAAAGCGTTATTAGAGGTTCCCGTAAGCCGGGCGGTCACTTACTCTGATATGGCGGAGCATCTTGGAAACCCCAATGCACAGCGAGCAGTTGGTACGGCTGTAGGGCGCAATCCAATTTCTTTTGTGGTTCCATGCCACCGCGTTTTACGCAAAGATGCAAGCCTTGGAGGGTATCATTGGGGGCTTGTGCGCAAGCAGGCAATGATTAGCTGGGAAGCGGGCAGACTGCGGGCTGAAGTTGAGATGATTGCATAATGTGGCGATTACTCGCTTTGATGAAAATGAATTCAATTTAAAGTTTGCAATCGTTCGATTTCCACTCCAACAGATGCGCATTCGCTGATAATGTCTGGTTTTTCGATGCAAACGCGCACTGCCAGGATGCGTCTGTCTTGCAAACAGTTTTCCGCAATTTGTTCGGCTAATGTTTCGATAAGATTGACGTGTTGCGCTGTGCAGATCATTTTTATATGACCCACTACGTTTTCATAGCATACGACGTTGCTTAATTTATCCTGATGACTTTCAGAGTCTTCCACGACATTCAGATCTACGGAAATGATTAGACGCTGAGGTGCTTTTTTTTCATGTTCGTGGACACCAACCGTTGCTAGAACTTCGAGAGATCTTACAAAAACGTGGCGCGTGCCACGCTTTGCATCGGCAAAAGCAAAAGGTCTGGAGTTTGGTTTTTCTGTCATTTTTCGTGTTCCATTGAGAGGATTTTATGCTTTGGCCTGTTCCCCTTCAACACCTATAATATCAGGTGTTTGCCAAGCCAAATGCTGGCCATTGTCCAGGGCTAGCATTTGTCCGGTCATTGAGGGTGTATTTATAATAAAATCTACAGCTGCGGCAATTTCTTTTGGGTCTGTGCTGCGTTCTAATAATGTTGCTTCGGCTTGTTTTGCAAATTGGTCTTTCGATTGATGAACGCTTTGTAAAACAGGACCAGGGCCAATTGCGTTGACACGAATGTTTGGGGCTAAGGCTTGGGCTAAAGTTTGGGTTGCCGTCCATAAGCCAGATTTGGCAATGGTGTAGGAGATAAACAGCGGGGTTAAACGCCAGACGCGCTGATCTATAATATTGATAATATTACCTTTTTTCTTCTTTTTCAGGGTGTTGGAAAAAGCTTGAGCTAAAAACACCGGAGCGCGCAAGTTGGTATCAATATGTGCTTGCCAACGTTCCGAAGTTAAATTTTCGATGTCATCATTTTTGAAAAGAGAAGCATTATTAATAAGGCATGTGGGGGTACCTAGATTTTTAACGCATTGTGGAATAAGGCTGGCGACATCGTCTTGAGAGGACAAATTCCCTCTAATCGCGACAGCTTTTTGGCCCTTTTTTTGAATCTCTGTTACGACCTTTTCAGCGGCATTGGCGGAGGTGTTGTAATGAAGTGCAATATCCCATCCATGGTCAGCCATGTTCAGGGCAATCGCCTTGCCAATACGTTGAGCTGCACCTGTAATTAAAGCGACGTTATGCTCTGTCTTTTGGGGTTGTTTTGCCATGGTGCCGTGTCATCGCGCGAACTTCTATAAGCCTGTACAATGGGCTTGATATCGCCTATTGGTCAATAAGTCCAGCTTCAATTGGTGTTTTGACAGCGTTGGTTTTGAGGTTTTTTGTGGCATAACTTGGATCAAGTGAATAGTAGATATAGGCAGCATAAAACAAAACAAAAGTCATTCCTGCCATACGGCTAATGCACATTCTTTGTAACACAAAGGGTGTGATAATAAGCGTTGCAAATAGCATCATCCAAAGATCAACACGCAAAAATTCTTGTGGCACTGGGATTGGAGTAACCATGGAAGTTAATCCCATAATTGCCAGAATGTTAAATAGATTTGACCCAAGCACATTGCCTAGAGCTAAGCCGCACTGGCGACGAAGGGCTGCCATAACCGTTGTTACAAGCTCTGGCAAAGATGTACCCATGGCAACAATTGTCAAACCAATAACAGCTTCAGATATGCCAAATTCACGCGCAATACCAGTTGCGCCTTCAACAGTGAGATAGGCCCCGAGAGGAAGACCGAGAAGGCCAATGAGCATATATCCTGCAATTAAAAAAGGCTTTGTGCTTAAGCATTTTCCTGCGGAACATTGCAAAAATTCTAAGGTATCATCTGTGATATCTTTTGCAGCTTCTTCGTTGCTGGCTGCACGCACACCTGAATCAACAAGAAATACGACCATTAATGCAAACAAAAGAGCCCCATGCCAAAATGCTAGGGGGCCATTGAAGCAAAGAATGATAAAAACGACACTAGCAAAAATAACAAAGAGGGTGTTCCGTCTGATGAAAGGTTGGTTGCAATTTGTTGCGTAAATAATAGCAGGAATGCCGAGGACCAAGAGCACGTTAGCAATATTGCTGCCAATAATATTGCCAATTGTAATACCAGGAGCGCCGATCAAAGCAGCACGTAGCGAGACAACCAATTCAGGGGCTGATGTGCCAAAGGCAACAATCGTTAAGCCAATCACAAGCATTGGTATTGAAAAGCGTACAGCTAGCGCGACAGCTCCCCTTACAAGGGTATCGCCACAGAGCACTAGGATTGCAAGGCCACTGATGAAAGATATATAAATCATAAAATTCTCTTAAAGCCCTATTACATTACTTTTCATTTTTTTGTGTGAGATGCGATGATGGGCATATGGTGAGAAAATATAAAAATAAAAGCCTATATTGGAATATTTCTATTATTTGAGTTTTTCGCACCATAAATATTTTTTTCTTATTATATTCAATAGTTAAAGATGCTTTATTCACTTTGAGGTAACGGAATAAGTTTCCAAACGTTAACCATTATCACCATCAAATACGCCACCTAATGGACCAAGAACAGAGCCTTCACCTTGGCCTCCCATCGGCCCTGCAGCAGCTAGCATGCGTCCGGCTAGACGAGAAAATGGTAAACTTTGCAGCCATACTTTCCCAGGTCCGGTAAGATTAGCAAAAAATAGCCCCTCACCGCCAAATATCATAGATTTTACTGAACCTGCACTAACAATATCATAATCAACATCTGATGTGAGTGCAGCAAGGCAGCCAGTATCAACCTGTAAAGTTTCTCCGGGCTTAAGTTGTTTTTCAATAACTGTGCCGCCGATATGGATAAATACCCAACCGTCACCTTCGAGTTTTTGCATAATAAAGCCCTCACCCCCAAATAATCCAGTGAGAATTTTCTTTTGGAAATGAATTCCTATACTTACCCCTCTTGCAGCACACAAAAATGCATCTTTCTGACAAATCAACTGGCCATTTAAATCACTTAATTTAATGCCCAAGATATGCCCGGGGTAGGGCGCGGCAAATGCTACACGTGCCTTGCCTTGTCCTTCATGGGTAAATAAAGTTGAAAACAGACTTTCTCCAGTCAACAATCTTTTGCCCGCTCCAGTGATTTTTCCTAAAAAACCGCTATTTTCATTTGCTTTTGAGCCGTCTCCAAAAATCGTATCCATTGTGATCTGGCTATCTTTAAACATCATTGCGCCAGCCTCGGCAATTGCACTTTCGCCTGGGTCAAGTTCGATTTCAACGAATTGCATTTCGGAGCCTTTAATTTCAAAATCAATATCATCTGATAGCTGTGATGTTCTGGTGTGCCGCGTTGTTGGTACTGAGGGAACTGATCCAAAAATAGGCATTATTTAAAACCTGTTATGAGTGTTGGCTGATAATTTTTATAAGGATTTGTGATTGTGTTTTAATCTCAATAAGCCTGCAATTATGAAAGGTATATTTAATATTTTTTGACTATAACTATAAAAATAATAACTTATTTTTCATTTTCCAGAGCGCGTGATGACAGCTTTCTATAACAAGAAAATTAAATCTTCAAATAGTGGTGTTGGTTTCCAAAAAAAATTGGATGGTATCTCGTTATTAACCTGGATGTCATGTCTTGTTTTTTTAACAGTTTCAATATTTCTAATACTGGGCGGTATGTACATTTATTCCGATTATGAAAACGGAAAACGTCTTGCTACAAATAACACATATATTCTCTTTGCAAGAGATATTCTGACAGCACAAGGCAAATATGAAACAGCCCTCAGCACAGTCGAATATGCCGATAAAGTTCCGACTTCCTATTTAAGCCAAAAAATTAATGCTTTCGTTACAGCCATTGAAACACTGAAAAATAGCAATCAGATTGAGGCTTTGAAAAATTATACCGATAGTCTAGGTCAAGCTGCTAAAGAGTTGAAACAAGCTCTTGAAAAAAGTCCAATTGATATCAAAGGGTTAAAAAGTAATCTCAGTAAAATGGGAGATATCCTGTCAACATTTTCATTTATCGCTTCTGAGGGCAGTCAAGCCGAATGGAAAAATATGATGCAGGGAAATAAGAATAACTTTCAGATCATTTTTTCAATTATCGCGCTGGGTACACTTTTGGTGTGTTTGCTTGGCTTCTTTATCATTAGCCGGATCCGTAGTGTCCTCAATAATGTTATCCGCATCAATAAAGCGGTAAGTGAGGGAAATGCAGATGTTGAGATACCAACAGGTCTTGATAAGACTGAAGTCGGTAAGCTTTATGCAGCGTTGCAAATTTTCCGCGATAACATAAAAGAGCGTGCAGAGCTACAAGCTGCACAAAAGCATGAACAGGCGCAACAAGAAGAACGACAAAGAAATGTTGAAATGCTTATCAGTGAATTCCGAGCGAGCATTCAGACGTCTTTGCAGTCAGTTACGACGAACGTAGACGAAATGTTGCGCGTTGCAAATTCTTTAGCTTCTGTCGCAGAAGATACATCGGGTAAAGCCGCAGACACAGCTGATATGTCACAAACATCTTCCCAAAAAGCGCAGAGCGTTGCCTCGGCAACAGAGCAATTGGCGGGCTCTATAAGTGAAGTTAACCAGCAAGTTAATGATGCCAGTCAGGTGGTAGCGCAAGTCAATGATGAAGCGCGGCAAACCAATCAAAAAGTTGCTCATCTCTCAGAAGCGGCGAATAAAATTGGTGAAGTCATGACTATCATTCAGGATATAGCGGAGCAGACCAATTTACTTGCGTTAAATGCTACAATCGAAGCTGCTCGTGCGGGTGAAATGGGCAAAGGGTTTGCTGTTGTGGCATCGGAGGTGAAAACCCTCGCCAATCAAACAGCCAAAGCAACAGAAGAAATTGCAGCGCAAATTACTGCGATACAAAATTCAACTGGGGATGCAGTTACGGCTATCAAGTCCATTAGTGATAAGCTAGAAAGCGTCAATAAATCTACAATTACCATCTCAGAATCTGTAAATCACCAAGGCGTTGCGACAGAAGATATCTCGCAAAATATTTTGCTTGTGTCCTCTGGCATCTCGCATGTTGCAGAGAATGTTGGAGCGGTGACATCGGTTGCTTCAGAAGCGACACAAACTGCTGCGTATGTAAATACGGTATCATCTGACGTTGCAGAGAAAACAGAGCAACTGCATCATGATATTGATGCTTTTCTTAAAAAAGTGGCGAGTGTTTAGCCTAAGCAATCCCGATTATCTTATGGTTTTGTAAGCTTAAGCGCCATTTGGGGTGGGCTTTGCAATATTCTATTGTTTTTTCGAGATTTTCAGCTTTGTCTGGGGCATCCATTGGTTGTAAGAAGAAGTGCTTGAAATCAAGATGGATGAGTTCATCCGGGTTTTGACCCGCTTGCGGGTAGACCACTTTAAGCTCATCGCCAGAAGTTTGGTGTAGGGTGCTACCTGCTTTAGGACTCACACAGATCCAATCGATTGTTTTTGGGACGGGTAGGGTGCCATTGGTTTCGATAGCGATTTGAAAGTTAAGGGCGTGCAGGGCGTTAATGATGTTTTCATCAATTTGTAGCATAGGTTCACCGCCTGTCAGGACAATAAAAGGTGAAATATCAGGATCTGGCCAGAGGTTAAAGCATGATTGCGCCAGTGCCTCGGCGGTGTTAAATTTGCCGCCATTGATGCCATCTGTCCCAACAAAATCTGTATCGCAAAATTGGCATACAGCAGTGTGACGATCCTGCTCTCGTCCGGACCATAAGTTGCACCCCGTAAAGCGGCAAAATATTGCAGCACGGCCGCTTTGTGCGCCTTCTCCTTGTAAGGTGTAGTATATTTCTTTAACGGAATACATCAGGTCCCAATGGCTCTACTGCTGTGCTTGAATTTGTTGTTGCCAAGTGTGGTACCCTTTTGCGCGTAATGTGCACGCTGGGCAATGCCCGCATCCAAAGCCCCAAGGGTGTTTTTTATCGCGTTTTCCCAAATAGCATGTATGAGTGTGTTCTATAATAAGTTTAACAAGTGCATGGCCGCCCAGCTTGTGCGCCATTGCCCAGGTTGCTGCTTTGTCGATATGCATTAAGGGGGTGATGATTTGAAACTGAGCCTCGGTGCCCAGAGATATTGCCTGTTCTAAGGCTTTGAGTGTGGTTTCACGGCAATCTGGATATCCAGAATAATCAGTCTCGCACATGCCACCCACTAGATCAAATAGCGAGCGGCGGTAGCCAAGCGCTGCCGCATAAGTGAAAAATAGCAAATTTCTTCCTGGAACAAAGGTATTCGGCAGCCCGGCATCGGTCATGGTAATTTCAGCATCTCCGGTGAGTGCGGTATCTGAAACTTGGCCAAGGGTTTCTAGTTTTAAAACATGATCTGCGCCGCGTTTTTCTGCCCACTGTGGGAAGGTTTGATCAAGTGCAGTTAGGACATTTTGCCGGCAAGACAGCTCGATATCATGGCGCTGGCCATAGTCAAAGCCAATGGTTTCAACGGTTTCGTATGTTTCAAGTGCCCAGGCAAGGCAAACTGTTGAGTCTTGCCCACCGGAAAACAATACCAAAGCTGAAGTTCTATCAAGTGTCATAAATGATGTAATAATACATTGAAAAAACAAAGGGAAATATAAAAATCAGGAGTTGCAAAAATCCAGCTCTGGGCTATGTATCAATAAAGCTCGGAAAGAAACCCTGTGTGATTGTGCGAAACTTTTTGCAAAACTAAGCTTATGGACGAGTATATACCAAACAGGCAACGTCGTCATCCCGGCCAAGTACATGGCTATTGCAGATTAGATTTTAAAGCGCAACGCATACCGTCATCCCCGCGAAAGCGGGGATCTCGCTGCTATTTTTATTGAGATTCCAGCTTTCGCTGGAATGACAGGCTGAGGGGGGCAGATTTGCTTTTAATATTGATTTTAAGGAACCCATCTTATGACTGCCATTATTGATATCATTGGTCGAGAAATTTTAGATAGCCGTGGCAATCCCACAGTGGAAGTGGATGTGATTTTAGAGGACGGCTCTATCGGCAGAGCAGCAGTTCCATCAGGTGCATCGACAGGGATGCATGAAGCCCATGAATTGAGAGATGGTGGGGGGCGCTATCTTGGTAAAGGTGTGATACAAGCGGTCGAATTTATTGAAGGTGAGATTTTTGATGCTCTACAGGGCATGGACGCTGAAGAACAGCACCGGATAGATAGTACTCTGTGTAAACTTGATGGCACACCGAATAAGGCCCGTATGGGTGCTAATGCCATTCTTGGGGTATCCCTGGCTATTGCAAAGGCCGCTGCGAAAGCCTGTAGCTTGCCTCTTTACCGGTATATTGGGGGAACGGCTGCACGAACTTTACCTGTCCCGATGATGAATATCATGAACGGCGGAGCACATGCCGATAATCCTATCGATATTCAAGAATTTATGATTATGCCTGTTGCTGCTGAAAATTGCAAAGAAGCCATTCGTATGGGGGCTGAAATTTTTCATACCTTAAAGAAGGCACTGAAAGACGCTGGACACAATACCAATGTGGGAGATGAGGGCGGCTTTGCGCCTAACTTGGCTTCAACCAATGAAGCGCTAGATTTCATCATGAAAGCCATTGAAGCGGCAGGATATAAGCCGGGAGAAGAGATTTATCTCGCTCTTGATTCTGCCTCTACAGAGTTTTTTAAAGATGGTGCTTACCATATGACTGGTGAAGGTGTAACGCGTGATGCCTCCGATATGGTTACATTTTATAGTGATCTTGTCTCACGTTATCCGATTATTTCCATTGAAGATGGCATGGCGGAAGATGACTGGGATGGTTGGAAACAGCTTACAGACGCAATCGGGCAAAAATGCCAATTGGTTGGAGATGATCTGTTCGTCACGAATACAAAGCGTTTATCAGATGGGATCGCAAAAGGTGTAGCAAACTCCATACTTGTTAAGGTAAATCAAATCGGCTCCCTAACTGAAACGCTAGAGGCGGTGACGATGGCTCATCATGCAAGTTATACCGCTGTTATGTCGCACCGTTCTGGTGAAACTGAAGATACGACTATTGCTGATTTGGCTGTTGCGACAAATTGCGGTCAGATCAAAACAGGGTCTCTTGCCAGGTCAGATCGGTTGGCAAAATACAATCAATTGATTCGCATTGAAGAGGAGCTTGATGATTCTGCGCATTATGCTGGTAAGTCAATTTTACCTTAAAAAAGATAAGTGCTTTATGTCCTGAGCCTAGATCTTAATGAAATCTTAACTGGACGTTCTATAGTTTGCGGGAAGAATATATCTGATGATTATATATAATTAGGCAGTTATGAGACTTCCTTTAATACACTATGGCAGGGGCTTATTGACGACAGCGCTGTTGATTTGTCTGGCTGGTTATTTTATTTTCCATGCCATAGAAGGTGCTTATGGCTTGCGAGCTCGGGTTATCTTAAAACAGAAACTAAGCGCGTTAGAGGTTGAGTTTAAAGCATTAAGTGTTCGACGCAAAAAATTGGAGCATAAAATCAGTTTGATGCAATCTGAAAAACTGGATCCTGATATGCTTGATGAACAGGCGCGCCGTTTACTGAATATGGCTCATCCTGATGATATTGTCATATTGCGCCAAGTTTCTCCGCGTTAGGTTGTTTTGCGTTGGCCGATCCAAGTTAAACGCAGAATATTTTCATCATAGTAATCTCAACGTATTGTTCTCATTGATTTTGCATCGTTTTAAGACTTAAACATTCGTGTGAAATGTGTCAGAAAATCTAGCTATATTTCGATAGATCGTGTAATAACTTAAATTAATGCGAACTTAAGAAACGAAGACAAACACAAATTTAGTGTGTGTACCATCTTTACAAGGAGGTGTCATGGCCCAATCTGGTGTGTCTGTTTCGCTAACAGACAGTCAAACCCATTCTTTATCGAATTTGTCAAACAGTCCCGATATTTTACCATTTACCAAAGACCAAGAGCTTTATGCTTATCGTGAAATGCTTTTAATTCGTAGATTCGAAGAAAAGGCAGGCCAACTTTATGGCATGGGCTATATAGGTGGTTTTTGCCATCTTTACATTGGTCAAGAAGCCGTTGTGGTTGGCGTCAAAATGGCTGTGAGAGACGATGATCAGGTGATTACAACATATCGGGATCACGGGCATATGCTTGCATGTGGGATGGATCCCAAGGGTGTTATGGCAGAGCTAACCGGTCGCCAGGGGGGATATTCACGCGGTAAAGGCGGCTCTATGCATATGTTCTCAAAAGAAAAAAGCTTTTATGGAGGTCATGGTATTGTTGGGGCCTCTGTTGCTTTAGGGGGGGGACTTGCTTTTGCGAACAGATACGAAAGTAACGATAAAATTTGTCTGTGCTATTTTGGTGATGGCGCTGCAAACCAAGGTCAGGTTTATGAGACATTTAATATGGCCAAGTTATGGAAGTTGCCCATCATCTTTATTATTGAAAACAATAAGTATGCGATGGGAACATCTATTGAAAGATCATCTTCAACCACAGATTTGTCGCAACGCGGCGTAAGTTTCGGTATTCCTGGTGAGCAGGTTGATGGTATGGACGTGCGCGCTGTTAAAGCGGCAGCTGATCGCATTGCAGCAAGAACGCGCGCAGGCGAAGGACCTTATATTCTCGAAATTTTGACATACCGGTATCGTGGTCATTCCATGTCTGATCCTGCCAAATACCGCTCTAAAGAGGAAGTGCAAAAATATCGTCAGGAACAAGACCCGATTGAACAGGTGCGTCAGCGCATTCTTGGTGCAGGGTATATGGATGAAGCAGGGCTAAAACAAATTGATAAAGGCATTCGCGCTGTGGTAAACGAAGCAGCAGAATTTGCTCAAAATGACCCTGAACCGGATCCAGCAGAACTTTATACGGATATATTAGCAAGCGCTTAAAGCTGATAAAAATGATAATTTGGGAAGAAACGTTTTTAATTTAAGAGATAGAATGATGTCTATGGAAGTCTTAATGCCAGCCCTATCGCCAACTATGGAAGAGGGTAAACTCGCAAAGTGGCTCGTGAAAGAAGGTGATGATATTGCACCTGGAGACGTAATTGCGGAAATTGAAACCGATAAAGCGACAATGGAAGTTGAAGCGGTTGATGAGGGTAAAATTGGTCAGATCCTAATACAAGAAGGCACTGAAGGGGTTAAAGTTAATACCCCGATAGCTGTTATTGTAGAAGAGGGAGAAAGTGCATCTGATATAACAGCAACCACGCAATCAGATGCAAACGGACACGATAAATCTGCATCGCCTCAGGCCAATGGAGCTCACCCAGTTTCAAGCACTCAAGCCATCAATGTTGCCGAGCAAGCCCAAGCTGAGCCGGATGTTCCTGAAGGCACAGAAATGGTATCTACAACTGTGCGTGAAGCATTGCGCGATGCAATGGCAGAAGAGATGCGTGCTGATGACAAAGTTTTTGTCATGGGAGAAGAGGTCGCAGAGTATCAGGGTGCTTATAAAGTGACCCAAGGGTTGCTTGATGAATTTGGTGACCGTAGGGTTATCGATACACCTATCACCGAACATGGATTTGCGGGCATTGGCACAGGAGCTGCCCTAGCTGGTTTGAAGCCTATTGTTGAGTTTATGACCTGGAATTTTGGTATGCAGGCCATTGACCAAATTATCAATTCAGCTGGAAAAACACTTTACATGTCGGGTGGTCAAATGGGCTGCCCGATTGTGTTTCGTGGCCCTAACGGAGCTGCTGCTCGTGTGGCGGCACAACATAGTCAATGTTATTCGGCCTGGTATGCCCATGTTCCTGGTTTGAAAGTTATTGCGCCATACTCAGCCGCTGATGCAAAGGGGTTGCTAAAGGCTGCTATTCGAGATCCAAACCCGATTGTGTTTTTGGAAAATGAATTGCTCTATGGTCAAAGCTTTGATGTGCCAAAAATAGAAGATTGGGTGTTACCAATTGGTAAAGCAAAGGTGGCAAGATCTGGTGATGATGTGACAATCGTCTCTTTCTTGATGGGGATGAAGTATTCTCTTGACGCCGCAGATGCACTAGCGAAAGAAGGCATTTCTGCTGAAGTGATTGATCTTAGAAGTTTGCGTCCGCTTGATATCCCAACAATTATTGAGTCAGTTAAAAAGACAAATCGGCTAGTCACGGTTGAAGAAGCATGGCCCGTCTGTTCTGTGGGCTCTGAAATTTGCTCAAGAGTGGCTCATGAGGCATTTGATTATCTGGACGCGCCTCCCACGAAAGTGACCGGTGAGGATGTGCCAATGCCGTATGCAGCAAATTTAGAAAAACTTGCCCTCCCTTCAGTGGACAAAGTGGTCAATGCTGTGAAGTCTGTTCTCTATCGAGACAAATGACCTCTTAAGAAAAAACGAAGGAATGAGATAAAAATGCCAATAGCTATTTTAATGCCAGCCCTTTCGCCAACAATGGAAGAGGGCACCCTTGCCAAATGGCATGTGAAAGAAGGTGATACTGTTGAGCCTGGTGATGTCATTGCCGAGATTGAAACCGATAAGGCCACCATGGAAGTTGAGGCCGTTGATGAAGGAAAAGTCGCCAAAATTTTGATCAATGAGGGGACCGCAGGTGTTGCCGTTAATGAAACGATTGCAGTTCTGTTGGAAGATGGTGAAGACAATGCAGACATTGATATTGCTGCATCCTCAAAACAAGGCGGTTCTTCAAGTTCACCCGCAGAAAACGCACCAAAAGTAAATGGGTCAAACGGTTCGAACGGCATCATCATCGAGCATGAGCCTTTACAGCCGCAGCAAAATGGAAATGGGGCAGGGCGTGTGTTTGCGAGTCCGCTAGCCAAACGTCTTGCTAAAAACAATGCTATAGATTTAAGCCTCTTAAAAGGGAGTGGCCCGAATGGCCGCATTGTTAAACTTGATATTGAAAAAGCCATCAAAGAGGGGGTGCCATCTCAGGCTGCTTCAGGAGCTGGAAAGTCTCTTGTGTCATCACCTGGCACATCAGCCGCGCGTCCAATGTCTTCAGGTATGTCGGATGAACAAGTTCTGGCGCTTTATGAACCAGATTCTTATGATATTGTTCCACTGGATAATATGCGCAAGATTATCGCAACACGACTTGTGGAATCAAAGCAATCAATACCGCACTTTTATTTAACCATAGATTGTGAGCTTGATGCCTTGCTTGCTGCACGTAAGCGTATGAACGAAGCCTCACCTAAGGAAGGGCCAAATTTTTACAAGCTCTCGGTCAATGATTTTATCATTAAAGCTTTGGCGATGGCTTTGCAACAAGCGCCCGAAGCCAATGCCACCTGGACAGAAGGTGGTATTCTCCGTCATAAACGATCTGATGTTGGTGTGGCTGTTGCGATTGAAGGTGGGCTGTTTACTCCTGTAGTGCGCCATGCAGATTTAAAAACACTCTCTGAGATTTCAAATGAAATGAAAGATTTGGCCGGTCGAGCACGCAAGAAACGGCTCGCCCCGCATGAATATCAGGGTGGCACAACATCGATTTCTAATCTTGGTATGTTTGGGATTAAGCGTTTTGATGCGGTGATTAATCCTCCCCATGCGACTATTCTTTCAATCGGTGCCGGTGAAAAACGTCCTGTGATTAAAGGGGATGATGTAAAGGTTGCGACTGTAATGTCTGTGACACTCTCATGTGACCACCGCGTGGTTGATGGTGCTCTCGGAGCTGAATTGCTACAGGCCTTTAAAGTCTTTATTGAAGAGCCGGTCACAATGCTGGTGTAACTCGCCGTCATTCCCGCGAAGACGGGACTAAGCCAAAAATTAGTTTACTTGATAAGGAAATAAGAATGACAGAAACATCCTTCGATCTTGTTGTTATTGGCGGAGGCCCTGGGGGGTACGTGGCAGCTATACGAGGCGCACAATTGGGTATGAAGACCGCCGTTATCGAACGCGAACACATGGGCGGTATATGCTTAAATTGGGGATGTATTCCAACCAAGGCGCTTCTGCGCTCTTCTGAAATCAATCATCTGTTGCATAATCTTGGGGATTACGGCTTTTCAGCGGATAACATCAAATTTGATATGGGCAAGATCGTAAAACGCTCGCGAAATGTTGCTAATAAATTATCAGGCGGTGTGAGCTACCTTATGAAAAAGAATAAGGTAAGTGTTATTGACGGCGCAGCCAAAATTAAAGCCAAAGGCGTGGTTGCGGTTACCGATAAAAATGGCAAAGCCCTTGATGATATTAAAGCCAAGCATATTATTATAGCAACAGGAGCCAGGGCTCGCACATTGCCGGGGTTAGAGCCGGATGGCAAATTGGTGTGGACCTATAAAGAGGCAATGGTTCCAGATGAAATGCCGAAATCTTTGCTTGTTGTTGGCTCTGGTGCGATTGGTATTGAATTTGCCAGTTTTTACCGTACGCTTGGCGCTGATGTGAATGTGGTTGAGGTGATGGATCGCGTGTTGCCTGTTGAGGATGAAGAAATTTCGGCAATGGCCCGCAAAGCTTTCGAAAAACAGGGTATGAAAATCCATACCGGCACAATGGTCGAAAAGCTTGAAAAAGGGGCAAACACTGTTACGGCAACATTAAAATTGGCCGATAACAAACGTGAGAATATTACTGTTGATCGGGTCATTTTGGCGATTGGAATTACTGGAAATGTCGAAAACTTAGGCCTTGAAGATCTGGGTGTTAAAGTAGACCGGGGACATATCGTAATTGATGAATACTGCCGTACAGGTGTTGAAGGCGTATATGCCATAGGTGATGTGGCCGGTGCGCCATGGTTGGCACACAAAGCAAGTCACGAGGGCACTTTGTGCGTTGAAAAAATTGCGGGTGTTGAGGGTGTGCATCCGATAGATACCTCGAACATTCCTGGCTGTACATACTGTTGGCCGCAAGTCGCTTCTGTGGGTCTGACTGAAAAAGCAGCGCAGGAAGCCGGGCATAAGGTCCGGGTAGGGCGCTTCCCATATCAAGGCAATGGCAAGGCAATCGCTCTTGGTGAACCAGAAGGCTTAATCAAAACGGTGTTTGATAAACAAAGCGGTGAGCTATTGGGCGCGCATATGATTGGCGCGGAAGTGACCGAGTTGATACAAGGATATGGCATTGCTAAGACATTAGAAACTACAGAGCAAGAGCTGATGCATACGGTCTTCCCGCATCCGACACTTTCAGAAATGATGCATGAAAGTGTACTTGATGCCTATGATCGTGTAATCCATATATAACGTAATGGATTATTATAAAAAATTGAGTAAAATCCTTGGACTATGGTTACATTAATTAACACACTCTCAGATGATCAAAGGCTTGCCCGCCAGCATCCACGTCCGCGCCACCCGGAAAAGGTGAACCGGGAAGAGACCCAATTGTTGCGCAAGCCAGACTGGATCCGCGTGAAAGCACCGGTCTCTAAGGTGTATCATGAGACACGTAAGCTTATGCGGGATAATAATCTCGTCACCGTGTGTGAGGAAGCTGGGTGTCCAAACATTGGTGAGTGTTGGGATAAGAAACATGCCACCATGATGATCATGGGGGATACATGTACCAGAGCGTGTGCGTTTTGTAATGTGCGCACCGGTTTGCCTGAGCCGCTTGACCCCAATGAGCCAGAAAACGTTGCCGATGCTGTTGCCAAGCTCGGGCTGAAGCATGTTGTGATTACTTCTGTTGATCGCGATGATTTGGCAGACGGTGGCGCACAGCATTTTGCTGATGTTATAAGTGCAATTCGGTCCAAAACTCCGACCACAACAATTGAGATTTTAACGCCTGATTTCTTACGTAAAGAGGGGGCTTTAGAAATAGTCGTAGACGCCAAGCCGGATGTCTTCAATCATAACCTCGAGACGGTGCCATCAAAATATCTCACCATACGTCCAGGGGCTCGGTATTTTCACTCAATACGCTTATTGCAACGGGTGAAAGAACTTGATCCGTCATTGTTTACCAAGTCTGGCATCATGGTGGGCTTAGGAGAAGAGCGCAATGAAGTGTTACAGCTGATGGATGATTTGCGCATTGCTGACGTTGATTTTTTGACAATCGGGCAATATTTGCAACCGACCCGAAAACATGCGGCGGTTGAGTCTTTCGTAACCCCTGACGAATTCAAGTCATATGAGCGTGTTGCATATACAAAAGGGTTTTTGCTTGTATCTTCTAGCCCGCTGACCCGTTCGTCTTATCATGCGGATGAAGACTTCTTCCAATTGAGAAAAGCGCGTGAAGATACGCTCTCTAATAGATAGTAGATCCTCGTCTTTATTCCGTATTATGATTTCCCCATGCCAAATTTTCGTACAACGCGATCCGTAAATCATTCAGCAAACAATATGTTTGACTTGGTTGCAGATGTGGAATCCTACCCGGAGTTTGTGCCCTTATGTCAGTCACTGTATGTACGTTCTCAGGAAGAAACTGATGATCAAACGGTTTTGCTTGCTGATATGACTGTGGCCTATAAGGTTCTTCGAGAGACCTTTACCAGCCGGGTGGTCTTGGATCGCGATGGGTTGAAGATCACAACGCAAGCCGTTGAAGGGCCATTTCGCAATATGGAGAATAATTGGCAGTTCCGTGGATTAAGCGAAACTACATGCGATATTTCATTTTCACTCGAGTATGAGTTTCGCAGTTATGCCATTCAGCTGTTGGTGGGAGGGCTATTTGACAGGGCTTTTCGCAAATACGCCGATGCCTTTGAACAACGCGCAGATCAGGTTTACAGAAGGCCGTGAAGTAGCTTTATTACTTTACGGCTTATTTCTAATGTTGAATCGCGCTAGCGCACAATCACAATCTTTGTTTTGTATATGCCAAAGTCTTTAACTTTATCGAACAAAAGCGAAGCGTGTTCAGGATGCAAGCGAATGCAACCATGCGAAGCTGGTCGTCCTAAGTTGCGTATGTGATCTGTTCCGTGGATTGCATATCCGCCATGAAAGAAAATTGAATACGGCATTGGCGCATTATTATACTTTCTTGAGTACCATTGCTTGTGAAGGCGGACAGGGCGGTATTTTCCTGTTGGGGTGCGATATCTTCCAATACCTGAAGACACTTTCCACTCATGCCAAAGGCTGTCGTTAATATAAACTGCCATTTTTTGCGTGGAGAGATTTATTTTTGCAACCAAAGTGTTCTGTCCATTTGGACGTCTTTGATAATAGCCGCTCGGGGCATAAGATGCATTAAGCACTTTTCCTTGCACTTTGCTAAAATCATTCAACCAATCATTTTGATCAAAAGCGATAGCGTTAGGCATAGAATGAGAAAGACCAAAGCCCAGAATCAAAAGCGGAATACTGAGCCGCTGGACATTTTTTATGAATTCTAACATTTTACACAACCCTCAGGCGAAACAAAAAATACTAATAGAGTGTATTTTACATAATACACAGCATCTTTGTTTTCATAAACAAGAAGGTTTAAAATTGTGTGATTTATTTTTTGAGTGTAGCAATAAAGATATAATTTTTTTCTAAAAATAGGCTTTTTTTAGTAATTTTAAACTTTCAGTAACTGTTGACAGCCGTATTTCATTTCGACCTATTGAGCCAAGGCGATACTCTTTATGAGAAATATTTCCATTTTTGTGAGCTGTTGCAATATGCACTAGTCCGATCGGTTTATCGTCACTGCCCCCTCCTGGTCCAGCGATACCGGTTACAGCAATCGAAATATCAGCCATGGAATTTTGCAGTGCACCTTGTGCCATTTCACAGGATACAGACTTGCTGACAGCGCCAAATCTTTCCAGAGTATTAATTGAAACATTGAGATGTTTTATTTTGGCTTGATTTGAGTAAGTGACAAACCCTCGTTCAAACACATCAGATGAGCCTGGTATTTCTGTGAGTAAAGCAGCAATTAATCCGCCTGTGCAAGATTCTGCTGTGACAATTTTGAGATGTTTTGCGCGGCATTCTAAGAGAGTGCTTTGCGCATGAGTTATGAGGTGTTCGGGGAACATGGGCTGGTTCTATTCTATTGCATTCGGTGCTTTATGCATCTGCAATGATACACTGACACTTGCCATGGCAGCAATGCCCTCACCACGTCCGGTAAACCCTAATCGCTCCGTTGTGGTTGCTTTTACGCTAATAGACGTAACAGGCACCTCCATGATGTCAGCAAGACGTGTGCGCATCGCATCGCGATGAGGGCCGATTTTGGGGTGCTCGCAAATCAAGGTGATGTCAACGTTATGAACAATACCGTCATGTTTTTGTATTCGCTCCATAGCATCGCGTAAAAAAATATCAGATGAGGCTTCTTTCCATTGTGGATCTGATGGAGGAAAATGAGTGCCAATGTCCCCCTCTGCTATGGCACCAAGCAACGCATCTGTTAAGGCGTGAAGTCCAACATCAGCATCTGAATGGCCTGCGAGAGAATGTGTATGAGGTATCTTTACACCGCATAGTGTAACGTGTTGTTTTGTATTGTCTGTCGCTTTATTAAAAGCGTGAACATCAAAGCCAGAGCCTGCGTGAAAGATGCGTGACTGAGATTTGTGAAAAGACATTGGTTTTGCCTCTTGTTGTGTCTGCTGCAAATGCATTTCTGCCCAGATGAAGTCATCGGGTGTTGTAATCTTACGATTGCTTGGATCGCCATCAATTACATTAACATCTAGTCCATACCATTCGGCAATAGAAGCATCATCTGTAAAATCATCCAAGCCAGATTGTGATGCCTGTTGATGAGCGGCAAGTATTTTTTCGAAATGAAAGCATTGCGGGGTCTGTGCCTGCCAGAGGTTCGTTCGTGGAATTGTTTGGACAATTTTAAATGAGCTGTTTTTAGGTGCTGTGTTTTTGCTTTCGACATGCTTGAGTGTATTTGTGACTGGCAGAGCTGGTATAACGCCGCTATGCTTTTGCAAAGCTGCGATAAGATTTGTGATCAGTACGTCAGTGATAAAGGGCCGGGCAGCATCATGGATTAATATATTTTGAGGATGATATGAAGCAAGTGCTTGCAAGCCATTAAAGACAGAGGTTTGGCGTGTGGGGCCTCCAAAAATAGGTTCCATAATTTTATTGCTTTTAATGTGGCTAGTCTTAAAGTATAAGTCCTTGTCTTCGTTATGAATCACTACGCATACAGCGCTGATATCATTATGATTAATAAAAGTGTTAACAGCATGCTCTAGCGCGCACATTTGTCCCAAATGCCGATATTGTTTAGGAGCTTTATTTTTTGATGTGTAGGCCCGAGTGCCTTGGCCAGCGGCCATGATGAGGGCTGCATTATTGAGGAGTTTTGACAAAGTACAGGTCTCATCATGTGTTAAAATCTTAGATTTTATCTATATGACTTTGTTATTTAAGGCAATAAATTTACTAAAATAGTGAGAAAAGTTAATTTTATTTGCAGAATTGTCTAAGAATAGTGCAGTATATATAAATGCATATTTTTTAATCTTGAAGGGATGAAACATTCAGATGCCGCGTTTATTGCAAAAGCGTAGATCATCTTTAACCATAGGGTCTGTTGAGCTGAGAAACACTGTTTTTATGGCTCCTATGTCCGGCATTACGGATTCACCTTTTAGAAAACTTGCTTACAAATTGGGGGCAGGTGTTGTTGTTACCGAAATGCTGGCTAGCAAGCAATTGGCTGAGCATCATCCCGAAATCATGACCAAAACAGATCATGCAAACATTCACCCGTTTGTGATTCAGCTTGCAGGACGAGAAGCAAAATGGATGGCTGAAGGTGCGCGTGTATGCGAAGCGCTTGGTGCTGATATTATTGATATTAATATGGGGTGCCCGGCAAAACAAGTGACCAGTGGTCTATCTGGCTCCGCTCTGATGCGGGATCTGGATCATGCATTAACTTTAATTGATGCTGTGATTTCTAGTGTTGAACTTCCTGTCACCTTAAAAATGCGACTTGGTTGGGATGAGAATAATATTAATGCGCCAGAGCTTGCAAAGCGTGCAGAAGCTGCGGGGGTCAAACTTGTAACTGTCCATGGCCGAACACGTTGTCAATTTTATAAAGGACAAGCAAATTGGCGACGTATCTCTGAAGTCAAAAAGTCCGTTCGCATTCCAGTTATTGCAAATGGTGATATCGTAGATTTGAACGATGTTTCACACATTTTGCGTGTATCTGGAGCAGATGGTGTTATGATAGGTCGCGGAGCATGTGGTACCCCGTGGTTTCCAGGTCAGGTGGCTCATTTTTTGCAAACGGGACGCCTTCTTGCTCCTATAAGTACTCAAGAGCAACGTTCGATCATTCAAGAACATTATGAGGACATGTTATTACATTATGGCAAGGGCGCAGGTGTGCGTAATGCCCGCAAGCACTTGGCCTGGTATTTGGAGAAAAGTGGGTTGAATATGTCAGAGGTCCGATATTGGCGTTCTAAAATCTGCCGTGAAGATGACCCGCAAAAGGTAAAAGTTATGATTAATGATTTTTATCGACAAGGATATGGTGTCGCGGCATGATAAGCGAGCATGGTGCAGACATTGTAGAGTTGGGGTCTAAAGCTTCAAGTGCTTTTGGCCACGCGGAGCGTGTTCTCAATGCTTTGCCTAATCCTGTAATGCTCATTAAGCTTGACAATACAATCGTCTTTGCCAATACCGCAACAGAGACTTTTTTTCAAAGCAGTTGTAATATACTTTCGCGTCAAAAAATCACTGAAGTTGTCGCTTTTGATAGTCCTTTGATTGCATTGATAGATCAAGTGCGCAGGACAGGACTTTCTATTAATGAACAAAAAGTCGATATAAAGACTCCCTTCATGAAATATAACCACCTTACGGATATATTTTGTGGGGTGTTGCCTGAGGACCCGTCTCTTATGATGGTCTTACTACGCGAGCGGTCTATGTCGCAAATGATAGAGAGGCATTTGACCCACAAAGTTGCGGCACGCTCTGTTTCAGGAATGGCTGCGGTACTTGCTCATGAAATTAAAAATCCCTTATCAGGAATTCGTGGAGCCGTGCAACTTTTGGAAAGCTCAATTGCTCCAGAGGAACGCTCGCTGACAAAGCTGATTTACACTGAAATTGACCGTATTTGTACATTGGTTGATAAGATGGAAGTTTTTGGCGATAGACGTGCACAAAATTTTGCGCCAGTTAATATTCATGATGTTTTGGATCATGTGAGGCAGCTCGCAGTCAATGGATTTGCGCGTCATATTGAAATTCGGGAACATTATGACCCATCATTGCCAAGTGTTCCTGGTTGCCGGGACCAACTGATACAAGTGTTTTTAAATCTGATTAAGAATGCGGCAGAAGCAATTGGATTAGAGCGTCAAGATGGGGTTATTATTTTAACCACAGCATTTCGCCCTGGTGTACGTTTATCTGTTCCGGGTTTGCCTCATAAAGTGAGCCTTCCTATGGAAATTCTTATAGAAGACAATGGGACAGGTATTTGTGAAAGCTTGAAACCGCATTTGTTTGAGCCTTTTATGACATCGAAAAAGACAAGCGCTGGTTTGGGTTTGGCTTTAGTTGCCAAAATTATTGATGATCATGGCGGGGTTATTGAGTGTGACACGTCTACAGCACATACTGTTTTTAGAGTTCTTATGCCAATTCTCAATAAAGCAGAAACACCGCATGAAAAGGTCAATTGATTCATAGGTCCTGAGCCTAAAGAATGGGAGGCGCGTAAAATGGTTAAAGGTAATATACTCATCGCAGATGATGATACGGCGATACGAACTGTCCTCAACCAAGCTATTGCCAGAGCTGGCTATACGCCAAGATCAACCGGGAATGCTGCAACATTATGGAAGTGGGTTTCTCAAGGTGAAGGGGACATGGTCATTACAGATGTCGTCATGCCTGATGAAAATGCATTTGATCTATTGCCAAAGATGAAAAAGCTCAGGCCGGAACTTCCTATTGTTGTGATGAGCGCTCAGAATACGCTGATGACAGCAATTACTGCCACAGAGCGCGGTGCATATGAATACCTGCCCAAGCCTTTTGATTTGAACGAAGTTGTCTCTATTATTGGCCGCGCCTTATCCGAGCCGAAAAATGTTCGGACCAAAATTATGAATGAAAACGCTGATGGACTTCCACTTATTGGTCGCTCAGCTGCGATGCAAGATATTTATCGCGTGCTAGCACGTCTCATGCAAACAGACCTTACAGTCATGATTACAGGAGAATCAGGAACAGGGAAAGAGCTTGTTGCTAAAGCGCTTCATGATTATGGTAAGCGTAAGCATGGTCCATTTGTTGCGGTAAACATGGCTGCCATACCCCGTGAGCTAATTGAATCTGAATTGTTTGGTCATGAGAAAGGATCATTTACAGGTGCACAACATAAGAGTGTCGGACGTTTCGAGCAAGCTGAAGGCGGCACCTTATTTTTAGATGAAATTGGTGATATGCCAATGGAAGCCCAAACACGTTTACTACGTGTTTTGCAAGAAGGGGAATATACAACCGTTGGTGGACGTGTCCCGATCCAAACAGATGTACGTATTATTGCGGCAACCAACCGTGATTTAATGCAGCACATTAGACACGGTATGTTCCGCGAAGACTTGTACTACCGTTTGAATGTTGTGCCGCTCAATATGCCCCCTTTACGCGAACGTTTGGAAGATATCCCAGATCTGGTTCGGCACTTTATTTCTCAGGCAACTCAAGAAGGGCTTCAAGAAAAAAATTTAGATGCCTCTTGTTATGAGATCCTAAAATCGTATGCTTGGCAAGGCAATGTTAGAGAGTTGGAGAATTTAGTTCGGCGTTTATGTGCAATTTATTCACATGATACCATTACGTCTGAGATTATTGAAAACGAGTTATCTGCAAATGAGATTCCTGTTCATCATGCCTCTCATAACGCGCAAGATTTAGATTTAAGTGATGCTGTAGAAGAATATTTAAATGGCTATTTTGCGAAGTATGGTTTTGATTTACCGCCGAGCGGCCTCTATAACCGTATTTTGCGAAAAATAGAACAACCACTGATCTCACAAACACTGGCAGTAACCAGTGGCAACCAAATTAAAGCTGCGGAAGTTTTGGGACTCAACAGAAATACCTTGCGTAAGAAAATACGTGATCTTGAAATTCAAGTGATCCGCTCACCCAGATAGATTCCTGAAGTCATCACTATCATTGCGAAATAGATGTAAATATATTTGGCATTTGGTAGACGAATTTTTATTACAGACAAGCAAAACTTGAAAAATTTTCTTATTTTCTGATTTTGCCACATTGCTGCCATTTTACAACAGTGTTATTGTCTTTAAGCAACATTATGGATAAAATCTCGCAATTTATTGTGCGCGAGCGACTTCAGAAACAGGCCTTAAGCATAATCTCAAATTTTGAAAAAAAGTGGTGAGAAAAATACATTACACTATGGCTTGATGTGCGTTTTTTAAGATAGAACTATTTTTTATAAATAATTTATCGTGTCTCTAAAGTGCAATCCGATACGACATACATAATGAAAATAATGCAATATCAGAATTTTTTAGAAACCTTTCAGTTGAAGAAAAAACGCATTGGTTTTTTTCTGGGTTGGATGACTGTTGTATCCGCCGTTATAGCGTCCTTTGTAACTTATTTTATTCTCACAGGTCTAACATCAATTCGCCCGACGCATAGCGTTGTTATTACATGCTTATTGATAAATTCCATTTTGATTATTGCAATGATATGCATCATTGGGTTCAAGGTTTTTCAACTTTGGACATCGCGCCTGCGAGAAAACTCTGGAGCAAAATTACACATACGCATTGTGACACTTTTTAGTGTTATGATTGCAATCCCTGCTATCGTGCTTGCAACATTTGCGAATATCTCACTTGATCGAGGATTGGATCACGGTTTTTCATCTCGAACAAAATCCATTGTTCAGAACTCTATTAATGTGGCGAAAGGTTTTATACGCGAGCATAGCAAAGTTGTTGCAGAACATGTCAAACTCATGGCCAGTGATTTGAACAATGCTGTTGATCTTGCAAAAGACAGCCCTGAGAAATATAAAAAATTTCTTGAGACGCAAGCTTACCTAAGAAACTTTCCTTTGTTATTTATCATTAATGATAAAGGAGAAATACTAAGTACAGGAGCAAATCGGCGTAAAGATCTTTTTTTACCGCCGCTTAAACGAGATTTAGAAGATGCAAAAGATGGCAAGACATTGGTGATTTCTCCGCGAAGTAAACCAATGATTAGAGCAATTAAGAAACTTGATGCTTATCAGAATGCTTATCTTTATGTCACTTATCCTCTTGATCCAAAAATATTAAGGTATTTGCGAGGCGCTTATACCAGCGTTGCGGAATATCGAGCGTTGCAAGAAAAAAGATCAAGTATTCAATTTGCAATGTTTTTTATGTATAGCACAATCGCGCTCACGCTTCTGCTGGCAGCGATTTGGACAGGGATATGGTTTGCCAACCGCCTTGTAAGACCAATTAGTGCACTTATCGATGCTGCGCAGTCTGTCTCGAAAGGAGACCTTGATGTTCAGGTTAAGGTGAAAGAGCGTGATGGTGATTTGGCAACGCTTAATAAAACCTTTAACAATATGACATTGGAATTGCGCTCACAACGTGATGCGCTTATGGATACCAATCTTGTATTGGATGACCGTCGCCGTTTTATGGAAACAGTGTTGTCAGGTGTAAGCGCTGGGGTTATTGGTATAAACGCAGATGGAATGATTACTTTAGCCAATGCATCTGCAATTAGCCTATTAGATATCGATCTTGAGAGTTTGATCGGTTCACCTTTAAAGCAAAAGTTGCCAAGTTTTTCTGAAGTTTTTGATAAAGCACAGCATGACGTTCATAAAAATCGAACAGAACAGCAGGTTGACATTTTAATGAACGGTCAAGAGCGGCACTTTGCTGTAAGAGTGACCCGTGAAGGAGCTGCAAATAAGGATTGCGGTTTTGTGATTACATTTGATGATATTACAGAACTTGTTACAGCTCAGCGCAATATGGCTTGGGCAGATATTGCAAGACGAATTGCTCATGAAATTAAAAATCCTTTGACGCCAATCCAATTATCAGCCGAGCGGATACGAAGAAAATATAGCAGTCAAATCGAAACAGATAAGGAAATCTTTAACCAATGCACCGATACTATCATTCGTCAGGTTGGTGATATTGGACGTATGGTTGATGAGTTTTCGTCTTTTGCTCGGATGCCTCAGCCCGTCATGACACCGTATGATATCCGCAATGTTATTCGCGATGCGTTCTTTTTGTTTCGTACCAGTCACCCTGAGATAGAGTTCAAGTTAGATAATCCGAAAGAGCCGATTATTAGCCTCTGCGACCAACGCTTGCTCTCGCAGGTGATGACCAACCTTGTTAAAAATGCAAGTGAGGCTATTGAAGCGGCAAAGCATGTGCATGATCAAAATAAAACACAGGGTAAGACGACATCTTACAAGGGACTTATTGCGGTCCGGATTCAGCTGAAAGATACGGAACATTATCTTATTGAAGTGATCGATAACGGTTGTGGGCTACCGAAAACAAAAAGAAATAAATTGCTGGAGCCTTATATGACGACACGTGAAAAAGGAACAGGACTAGGCCTTGCAATCGTAAAGAAAATTACAGAACAACATGGTGGGACATTGCAATTAAGAGATGCACCAAAAGATGAAGAAAGTGCTTATGATAATGACTTGCAAGGACGCGGGGCATGTATTCGCCTCACATTTCCGGTTATCAATGCTTCAGCAGATGACATGAAAAATGACAAAAAAATAGCTGAAAACATAAACTCGGATGGAGATGGTAAGGTTCAGCAAAATAATGAAACACAACAACATCAAAAAGAACACAATAATGCTTTAACAGCTAATACAGTAACAGCTTAATTAAGACATGCCTGATTAAATTGCGGGCCTGAAAATATGCACCAAATTTAAGTAAATAAGAATTATGAAACGCTCTATACCTAATACCTACAAAAACAAACAACAGGGGATAATCAATGGCATCTGATATTTTAGTTGTAGATGATGAAGTCGATATCCGCGAATTAATTGCTGGTATCCTGAATGATGAAGGCTTTGCAACACGGCTCGCACGCAACAGCGATGAAACTCTTGCAGCCATTGAAGAGCGCAGGCCATCATTGGTTATTCTTGATATCTGGTTGCAAGGTAGCCGTTTGGATGGATTGGATGTGCTCTTAAAGATAAAGGAAATTCATCCAGAACTTCCGGTTATTATTATGAGTGGTCATGGAAACATCGAAACCGCAGTAACTGCAATCAAACGCGGGGCTTATGATTATATTGAAAAACCATTTAAGTCTGATCGGATTATTCTTGTTGTAAACCGAGCGCTTGAGGCATCAAAATTAAAGCGTGAAATTAAGCAGTTAAAAGAGCGCGGTGTGCAAAGCACGAAGATGATCGGCGAATCAACTGTTATGAATCAGCTTCGTATTTCGATTGAAAAGGTTGCGCCTACCAATAGCCGGATCATGATTACAGGTCCATCTGGGACTGGTAAAGAACTTGCAGCGCGTTATCTCCATGATATCTCTCATCGTTCTAAGGGGCCCTTTGTTGTTTTAAATGCAGCAGCTATGGTGCCCGAGCGGGTAGAGGTGGAACTTTTTGGCGTTGAGCAAACACCAACAACGCCAGGTAAGGTCGGTGCTCTTGAAGAAGCGCATATGGGAACGTTATACATCGATGAAGTTGCGGACATGCCGCTTGAGACGCAAAGTAAAGTGTTGAGAGTGCTTGTGGAGCAAAGGTTCTTGCGTTTGGGAGGCAACAAAAAAGTCAAAGTCGATGTTAGGATTATATCCTCAACATCACGAAATCTACAGCAAGATATGGAATCCGGGCGTTTTCGTGAAGATCTCTATCATCGTTTGAATGTTGTGCCTTTGAAAGTGCCTCCTCTTAATGTCAGACGAGATGATATTCCAGAATTGATATCTTACTTCATCAATCAGATTGCATCATCATCAGGATTGCCGCCACGTACTATTGGTCCAGATGCTATTGCCATTTTGCAGTCCAATGACTGGCCGGGCAATATTCGTCAATTGCGCAATAATATTGAGCGCTTGATGATATTGACGGAAGGAGATTCTGATACTGTAATTACAGCTGAAATGCTGCCTGAAGAGGTTGGTAGTTCGGTTCCGTTGTCATCAAATACCGCGAGCAGTGAGCGCCTTATGTCTTTACCGCTACGTGAGGCCCGTGAAATTTTTGAACGTGAATATCTGATGGCGCAAATCAATCGTTTTGGTGGCAATATTTCAAAAACGGCTGAATTTGTTGGTATGGAGCGATCTGCATTACACCGCAAACTTCGTGCTTTGGGGGTAAACTCATCAGAGCGTAGTGCTCATGCCGAGAATTCACATGGTCATGCGGAAAGTGGCAAAGAACGGCACCGCGTCGCATCATAAAATTAATATCGTCTTTAAGGTCTATTGATGCATTTTATATAGAATGCGTTCATAAAGGTTTAGAGCCTGCAAAATGGATTTATCTAAAAGTGACATGCTCTAAATATTTATGGGCGAGCAATTTTTGCACTTTTAGGTAATAAATCCACTTGAAAGTGGGTTGTTCTAGTAGGACAAGAAGACCATGAAAATTCTAATTTGCGGGGCAGGTCAAGTTGGTTTTGGTATCGCAGAGCGTCTTGCTGCCGAGGATAATGATGTTTGCGTCATTGATAGCAAGCCAGAATTGGTTCAACGCGTCTCGGATTTGTTGGATGTTCGTGGCTTTATTGGACATGGCTCTCACCCTGAAATACTCGAAGAAGCAGGCGCTGGTGATGCGGAAATGATTATTGCAGTCACCTTTTCTGACGAAGTCAACATGATGGCGTGTCAGGTGGCCAATGCTTTATTTGAAATCCCTACAAAAATTGCACGGATTCGGTCACAAAGTTACTTGGACCCAAAATGTCATGAGCTTTTTACACGCGCGCATTTGCCAATTGATGTAATTATTTCTCCTGAAATTGAGGTTGGGCATGTGGTTTTGCGCAGTATTAATTTGCCAGGCGCCTTTGAAAGTGCGCATTTTGGTGATGGCGATATTACTGCGATAGGCGTAACGTGTAATGAAGACTGCCCTATCTTAGATACGCCGCTCAAGCAACTCACTGAATTGTTTCCAGATTTACCAGCTGTTGTTGTTGCGATTGTACGCGATGGTGCCCTTTTTGTGCCCCGCAGTAATGATCGTTTGATTGTTGGAGATGATGCGTATCTCATCGTACAAAGCGCTCATATTAGTCGAACACTGAATATTTTCGGCCATTATGAAAGTGAAACGCGACGCGTGATTATTGCAGGTGGTGGAAATATTGGTGTATCCGTGGCTCAGCAAATCGAAAAAAATCACCCTCATGTGCGTGTTAAGATTTTGGAAACCAATAGAAGCAAGGCTGAAAATATTGTCGAAGAACTACGCCGCACTGTCGTTTTAAACGGCAGCGCTTTAGATGAAGAAATTTTGCGCGAGGCAGATGTTGCAAATGCAGATCTTATGGTTGCTTTAACAAATGATGATCAAGCTAATATTTTATCAAGTGTGCTTGCCAAGCGGTTAGGGTGTGACCGGAATTTATGCTTGATCAATAACCCCGGTTATATGACCATTAGCAGATCTTTAGGGATTGATACCCATGTGAATCCGCGCAGTATAACGGTTTCACAAATTTTGCAGCATGTCCGCAGAGGGCGTATCCGTTCGGTGCATTCTGTGCACAATGGTGCTGGTGAGATTATTGAGGCAGAAGCGCTGGAAACATCGCCAATGGTTGGTCAGGCATTAAAAGATCTGGATCTACCCGATGGTGTACGTGTTGGAGCGATTTTACGCAAAAACAAGGTCCTTGTGCCGACCAGCTCAACGCATATTCATGCAAATGATCGTGTTGTTATATTTGCAACCGCGGAATATGTACAGCACGTTGAGCAGAAGTTCCGCGTGAGTCTGGAGTATTTTTAGATTATAAGGTGTATTAGTCGAAGTTTAATCTGACAGATTTGGTGCGTTGGGTTAGGGAAACGTGCGCTATAAAATGACCTATCAGTTTTAGGAGGCCTGCAAAAAGCACCTTCAATATAAAGCCATATCACTGTTGTAATACTTGGAACAAACGGTTTCCCCGAAACAACAGGCTGTAACAGTTTAAGCTAAATATTCACGATGAGGGAATGTTTAATTTTTCCGTCAACTTTTCAAACTCTCGGCGTAATTGGTCATTTTGAAAGATCTGGTCAAAGCCGGGGGCTTCCAGCCGTTCAATAGCGCGAAAAGATGATTTCGATTCTTCAATAAGCGTATGCAATTGAAAGCTGGCTTCAACGGTTTCGTATGTGTTATCGGCGATAGAGAGATCACGTAATGTACGTCGTCTGCTTTTGAGAATTTGATTGCGCTGCGTGCGGAGATAATCACGATAAAAGCTGGCGACTTTTTCTGAAAAAGCTTGTGATTTACGATTTGCGAGCAGTATACGTCTTTGGTCGGGACGATTTTTCTGACGTAAAAGTTTTGTTGTTTTTCGTTTGGCCGTGCGAATGTTACTAATAATTTGGTTGAGTTTTTTCAAATAGACTGTATCAATTTTTGCAACAAGTTCATTTTGAGCATGGAGCAGCATGGCAAACAAAGCAGCATGCATTGCAAAATAACGCCGGGCAGATTTTAAACTTTCATTATTCTGTGCCATAAGTTTGCCAAGGCGTGTATCAATGACCTTGGCCGCATCAAAGGCAGCAACAAGCTTAACAATATCATTGCCCAAAACGCTACCAAGCAGTAAATCAAGCTGTTCTGGCGATATATCAATATTCTTTGACTGGAAGTCCAGCATAATTTTTGCTTTAATGTCAGAAATAACCTCTTGGTTTCCTTCTATGCGAGTGTTCAACTCCTTAATATTCTCATCAATGGACGAAACTGTTTCTGTAAGAAGGGAGGGTAACAAACTATCCTTTGGAGCATCAAGCCGGCGTTCTTGCAAAGTGGTAATTTGATCTTTCAATTTTACGATCGTTGCCTGGCGTTTCTTAAGTTGTGTCTGATATTCAGTTATTGGACTGTCAGTCACGATTTCGAGAGCTGAATCCATAAGCTCTCGAATAATAGTTTCTCGATCTTCTCGTGTTTCTGCCCAAGGTGGAACCGCCACAAAAAAATCACTGCGGCGGGGGAGGTTTTGAGCACCATTTCGGTAGCGCGCGGTTTGTTGTAGCAATGCGTCAATGCCATCAAGTAATTTTTTAGCGCGTTTGTCTATTTGCTCTGTTTTGATATTATCTTGCTGGGAAGGCGCTAAAATGTTGTTTTTTTTGTTCTCTGCATATGTTGAATTTACACTTGAATAAACTAGGCTTGCAATAACAGAGATGACCGTAATGAGGGACGAGAATTTTGGCATGTGCTCAGGCTTTGCTGGTATTTTAAAGTGTGTTAAACGCATGTAGTTTTTATGCAGTAGTAACATAAAGCTCTAGAAATTAATATGTGGGATAGATATGGTTGCTTAAGCCACGAATACAATGTGCATTATGTTTTTTCCATAAAAATGCAGAGAGTTTGACTTCAATCTATAGAGTGTTGTTATTGTATAACAATTTCGATCTCTCGTGTGTCGCCAGGTTTTACTTCAAATTCACGTTTGAAGATTTGGCCAGACCGTCTTGCCATGATGGTATAATTTCCTGCGGCTAAAATATGCGTTGGCAGGGCACCAGCGCTTTCCTTAACCACTTCTCCTTGAGGTGTTATGACACTCCAGCGAATATTGGCTAATGCCTCCCCACCACTTTGCCGTACAAGCTTAAAGCTCACTTTGGCTGCGGTATGATTGATGGTTGCTTCGGTAAGTTTGCCTGGTTCAATTGTGACATCCGCGCTGACAGTTGCATTTGCATCACCATACTGGCTTACAATGTGATAAAGCCCGGCATTTAATCGAATGATTAGTCCAGGCTTTGCATTGCTAATAATTTTTGAACGGTTGCCAAACTGATCTCGTTCATCTGAATAAACTGTATATTGCACGGAATTTTTGGAAACTTTTTTGCCATTTGCAAGCACAGAACCAAGGCGCAAGCCACCAACATTCAAGACAAAAACTTCGCTCATGGGCTCACCTTTTTTGATCTCAATTTTTTTGGTGAGATGTGAACGTCCATAAGCGGCATTGACCAGATAACTTCCAGGCTTTAAGGCAGCTGTAGGCCTGGCTTGGCGGTGGGTGCTAATTAGTTTGAACTTGCTTTTCTTGCGGGCTTTTGCATCAAATATACGCCAAACAATATCAGATTTTACAGGCAATCCGCCTTCTTTAATGAGCGCTAAAAATGTAATAGGAACAAGGTCATTTGCGCTTTGGCCAATGATACCTTCAGCTTGAGAAGGGTTTGTGATTTGTCCTGTAGGTTGCGTGCGCAAATCCGTATGCGCTTGCGTGTTATCTGAGCCTTGTTTTGTTGCCCAGGTGTTTGACGATGTCAAAGTTAAAGAAGAATCAAAAGCGTTTGAAAGTGCCAATTTTAGGTTGGCTTCTCCAGTTGCGGAGGCAAATATGCTACCAGTATTTTTCGCAATGCACTGTAATGCTGTTAATTGCGTTTTTTTCTTACGATCAAACGCAATAACATGAATTTTAAGCTGTTTATCTTTTTGCTTGAGAGATTGACTAACTTTGCATGGGTCATTTTGACAATTTTCGAGCCCATCACTAATTAAAATAATGCTTTTAGGGGAATTGTATTTTCTAAGTTTTTGGGCAGCAAACCTTAAGGATGCTGCAATAGGCGTTTTGCCTTTAGGTTGTATGCGCGAGATTGAATCAGCAAAAGTTGGGCCGTCAAGTTGTTTAATTGATTGAATTTGTCCAATATCTTGACAACTGTCGGATTTGCGGTGGCCATAAGCAACAATACCTAAATTAAGACGCCCGTTATAGCGTAAAAAATTATCTGTAAGAGCATTGCGTAATATTGTAATTTTGTCGACGCGATCAATTTTCCCCCACATACTGCGAGAACCATCGACAATCAAAACACTGGTTGGACGTTCATTAGCCTCTACTTCGTCGCTCGCAATAGACGTAAAAACATTTAATAATACAATCAAAATGAAGGGAATATAGCGTGTTTTGCTCATGAGTATTTGGTATGCTTTTGTAACAATAGTATCGTCAGGCCCTTACTTATATTATCGTTATTTTATTAACGAATCATGTTTTGAGCTTGAGCAAGTATATTCACAGAGATATCATCACCAGGCTTTACTGTAAAAGATTTTTCATAGGATTGTCCTTTATATTCTGCAACAACATGATATTGGTCGGCTTTGAGTATCAGCTCAGGCACGGGACGATTTGAATTCCACAAGCTGGTGTTCAAGTCTTGATTGGCGAAAATTTTCCAAAAGACATTTTGGATAGGAAAAGATTGTGGTGCCTTGGTGAGTGACAGCTTGATCCGCCCAGCATTGTGAGCCAATCTTGCGATGTGCTCTTTTCCTGGAGTAATGGTGAGTGTTTGTTCAATATCGGCGTTTATGGTGCCATATCGACCTTTAATAAGATACCTTCCTGTTGTTAACAAATATTTCGGATTTGGTTGGCTCGTACGTACAACTTCACGGCGCTTTGCATTTTCATCGAGGCGATAAATTCTATATGATATACTGTCTTTTAGACGTACTTGCGGCGCATTTGATAAGAATGATTCTATGCTCAAAGTGCCCGTATTAAAATTCAAAGTGGTTTGGGCCGTTTGATTTACACGCACCTCAATTTTTTGTTGTAGGCGAAGATGTTTATATTCCGCTGTTACAAGATACTGTCCCTCAGGTAAGCTTATGACCGGATCGTTTTCTACTGTTGTGAGAAGAGGGTAATTCGAGCTGTTATTATAAAGCTTTGAAGCGGGGTGGTATATATTATATACGACTTGAGAGAGGGGGGTGCCATTTTCATGAGATAGGCTGGATAAACTTAAGCGACCGATATTAAAAGCAAGACGTAAATCAAATATTTTTCCCGCTGTAAGCGTAACAGGTTGTTCAAGCTTTAGACTGCCATAACGGGCAATGATATTGTAATCACCTGCGGGTAAGAGGAATTCTGGGCGGCTTAAAAAGCTGCGAGCAAATACGTTTTTTTCTCCTTTAGAAATATTGGTTTTGTAGATCTCGTAAAAGACGTTTTCTAGTATAGGTCCCGCAGTTACTCTTGAGGTTTGTAGTTTTAAGGTTCCTGCTTTGAGATTTATAACGTATGCCTTCATACCTTGAGGTGGCACAGAAACGGTTTTGCGCTCCTTTAAATTTTTTCCATACCGTGCTTCGACAACATAATGTCCTGGTTCGAGATAGACCACTGGACTTGCCGTCTGTTTTTTAATCACATCGCTATCAGAGGTTTTGCTTTTTGATTTAGCTCCTTTTTTATAAATGCGCCATTGGATATCCTTTTCAAGGAATGCGCTATTTTTAGAAAGTGTTGCCGCCAACTTAACTCTCGAAGGTCCATCGGCTTCTTCTTTTAACTTTGGGCGATCTTTGCGTTTTTTGTAATCTGCGAGAAAGTCAAGAAACAGGTGTTGATGTTGTAGGCTAGGAAAACCAAATGCCTTGGAAAGTGCATTTTTCAAACTTTTTGCATCTGTTATGTTCGCGAAGGTGCCACCCGTATGAGACGTTAGACATTGGTAATTTTTTATATTCTTTTTGCTGAGATTAATGCCAATGACATTGACTTTTAAATCTTGCGCTTTTTTCTTGAGGGTTTTGACTGTTGTACAAGGGCCACTGCGACAGGTGTCATAGCCATCTGCGAGCAAAATGATATTCGCTTTTTTTTTCGTATAGTCCAGAGAGCGGGCCGCTTTATCTAATGTAAAACTGATAGGTGCTCTGCCTTTCGGTTGGTAGTTTTTTAAAATTTGTGCAGAATTTATTTTTTTTGATCGGTTAACTTTGAGGGGATAGGAAACATCTTTGCATCCTTTGCGTTGCTGAGCACCGAAGACCATCATACCGTAAGATATTTTTGGAGGAAGCTTTTCTAGAACGTTTGGCAATTCACGTTTTAAAATCTCATATTTGGGAGTGCCTTGCAGTTTAGCCCACATCGAACTGGAGGCATCCAAAATCACCATATGGGTACGTTGTGTGGGATCATTTCGTAAAGCGATTTGCTCTTTTTCTGAAGCTGTCGCAATAGTGCCCACCATTAGGTATGATAGGAAGACGGCAACAACAGCTAGATCTAAAGCGTGCGCTATTCTCTGTCGTATATGTTCGTTTTTATGATTCAAACAGAACAATCGTCTCGACATGAGACTTATTCTCCAAATAAGCATAATTATAATACTGGAATATAATTGGACGAAAATTGTTTTTTGTAAAGCTTTTAGGTGTCAAAATTTTGCACTGAAAGAAGCTAAATATCATTGGTTGGCAAGCCAAGATGCGCCTAAAAGACCTGGAGAGAGAATAACACCAGCCCAAACAAAAGCGGACGCCGAACTTGCAAGAGCGAATGGAATGAGAGGCATGGCACAAATTCCTGCGACCAGAGGTGTAAGCGACCGCAAAGGGCCAATAAAACGGGTAGCAAACATGCTTAGCCAACCCCATTTTTTGAAAAAGGTATGTCCCCTTTCGAGTAGGTCTTTGTTATTTTTTAGCGGCCAACGGTCATGTAGATGATCCTCAAAGTAATAACCTAATGCATAGGAAATCCAATCCCCGAGAGCTGCTCCAAGTCCCGCACAGAGCCAGAGCATAAGGCCGTTTGCTCCGCTTAATGTCAATGTTGCTGAAAAGCTTAAAAGAATGAGTGTACTTGGAACAAAAAGTGAAATTCCTATAACGGATTCGGCCATACATATTATGAATGCAATAACAAGGATATATTCGTCATAGGCTTTTACAAATTCTAAAATGAAATTCCAAAAATCGCTCACATTTGGGCCTAATCACAAAAGATACAATAAAGAAAGAACATTACAAAATGTCTTATGATTTTATGAAAATCTCATGAATTCATAGCAAATTATGACAGCCTAAGTGTAAAATAAGTGGACATTACCTCATTTATTTGTAGAAAGTCGTGGCATGATGCAGCTAAACGATTTTGATTTCCATCTGCCAGAAGAGTTGATAGCACTTCGCCCGGTAATGCCGCGAGATGCAGCACGTATGTTAGCCATTGGCAGACAGAACATGCCGTTTCAAGATTCGCATATTCATGCTCTTTCAGAGTTGTTGCGTGAGGGAGATGCTTTGGTTTTTAACAATACTAAAGTTATTCCGGCTCGTTTGACGGGGCATCGTGTAGGGCGAGGTGAAACATCTCCCAAAATTGAAGTGACCCTGCATCAGAAAAAAGTGGATCATGAAAAACAAGGTGTGATTTGGTCAGCTTTTGTAAAGCCGGCAAAAAAATTACAGAGTGATGATATCATTGATTTTGCTGATGGTAGCTTACAAGCTTGTGTTCTTGAGAAAGGGCAGGGGGGTGAAGTGGTTTTGGCTTTTGATGTCGAAAACGATATGTTTGAGAGCAAGCTTGCTGATGTTGGCGTGATGCCATTGCCGCCCTATATTGCTTCAAAGCGCGTGGTGGATGAAAAAGATTATGAGGATTATCAAACACAATTTGCGCGCACTCCTGGTGCCGTTGCAGCTCCAACGGCAGGGCTACATTTTACCAATAGTTTATTAGAGCAGTTACACCAAAAAGGGGTTTCTCAACATTATATTACCCTTCATGTGGGGGCTGGCACATTCTTGCCTGTCAAAGTTGAGAATATTCATGAGCATAACATGCATTCAGAATGGGCCGTACTTGATGCTTCAACGGCAGAGGCTCTGAATGCAGTTAAGCGAAATGGGGGGCGTATTATCGCTATTGGTACGACATCATTGCGGGTTTTGGAAAGTTTTTGTAATACACAAGGAATGTTAGCTCCAAATGCTCGTGAAACAGATATTTTTATAACGCCGGGCTATAAGTTTCGCTGTGTTGATATTTTGCTGACGAATTTCCATTTGCCAAAATCAACATTATTCATGCTTGTGAGCGCATTTTGCGGTCTTGATGTAATGAAAGCAGCTTATGCTCATGCGATTGCCCAAAAATATCGATTTTATTCCTATGGTGATGCATGTTTTCTCCATAGGTGTGATTTGTAAAATGAAAATAACAAAAAAATGACCGAGACGTTTTCGTATACCTTGAAGAAACAAGATGGCAATGCCCGTCTTGGAGAAATTATCACACCACATGGCAAGATACGCACGCCAGCATTTATGCCTGTTGGTACTGCGGCCACTGTCAAAGCGATGTTTCCTGAAACGGTAAAAGCCACTGGTGCTGATGTTATCTTGGGCAATACCTATCACCTGATGTTGCGCCCTGGTGCAGAGCGTATTGCCAGGCTGGGTGGTTTACATCAATTCATGAATTGGGAGGGGCCGATTTTGACAGATTCTGGAGGATTCCAGGTGATGTCGCTGGCAAAGTTGCGAACTCTTTCAGAGCAAGGTGTTGTGTTTCAATCTCATATTGATGGGTCACGACATGAAATTACGCCAGAACGCTCGATGGAAATTCAATGTCTGTTAGGCTCAGATATTGTTATGATTTTCGATGAATGCACATCCTATCCATGCGAGAAAGATGAAGCAGAGCGCTCTATGCAATTGTCATTGCGCTGGGCTGAAAGGTCCAAAACAGCTTTTGGAACACGCCCTGGTCAAGCGCTTTTTGGCATTGTGCAGGGGAGTATTTTTCCTGAATTGCGTGAGCATTCATCAAAAGCATTGATCGATATTGGCTTTGATGGGTATGCTGTTGGTGGTCTTGCCGTTGGCGAAGGACAAGAGGTTATGTTTTCAACGCTCGATGTCACGGTGCCGTTTTTACCGCAAAACAAGCCGCGTTATCTCATGGGGGTTGGCACGCCTGAAGATATGATTGGAGCTGTTGCGCGGGGCATTGATATGTTTGACTGTGTGATGCCAACGCGTTCTGGGCGCCATGGTCAGGCCTTTACATGGAATGGACGGGTCAATCTAAAAAATGCCAGCCATGCAGATGATGACCGGCCTCTTGATCCTGAAAGCTCTTGCCGGGCAGCTAATGTATATAGCCGTGCTTATCTGCATCATCTGGTTAAATCTGGTGAAGTTCTTGGCGCCATGCTTTTAACATGGATTAATGTTCATTTTTACCAAGAGCTTATGACAACGCTGCGTGATGCTATTGAAAATGGGAATTTCCAAACCGTTCGTGAAACGATTTTAGAACGTATTGAGCGTAAGCCTATGTCGTAATTGAGAGAAGCAAAATGGACCATATAAGACAATCTCTTTTTGTTTAATAACGCTATATATCAAGAGTGTTATCATTCACAAATTCAGCATTGTCTTGAATGAACTTAAAACGTGCCTCAGGTTTATTGCCCATAAGTTGGTTAATGGTATCTGATGTTTCTTGACGCTCTGCATCATCAACTTCAACACGAAGCAGCATACGTGTTTCAGGTTTCATCGTGGTTTCTTTTAATTGCGCTGCCATCATTTCACCTAAGCCTTTAAATCTGGAAATTTCGATTTTGCCGCGACCAGTGAACTCTTTTTTCAACAGCTCATCTTTATGGCTGTCCGTTTGCGCATAAATAGTCTTGCTTCCTTGCGTGATCTTATAAAGTGGAGGAACCGCTATATACAGATTTCCATTTTCTATCATGCGGGGCATCTGTTGATAGAAAAATGTAATGAGCAACGAGGCGATATGAGCGCCATCAACATCAGCATCTGTCATTATAATTACTTTTTCATAACGCAAATCCTCATTGCGGTACCCGTTGCCGATGCCACATCCAAGGGCTTGAATAAGGTCAGAAAGCAATTGGTTTTGTAAGAGCTTCGTACTGCTTGCGCTGGCGACATTGAGAATTTTTCCGCGTAAGGGCAACACAGCTTGATTGGTTCGATTACGGGCCTGTTTTGCAGAACCACCCGCGCTATCGCCCTCAACGATGAAAATTTCTGTGCCATCTTTAGATGATTTTGAACAATCGGCCAGTTTGCCAGGTAGGCGCAATTTGCGTACGGCTGTTTTGCGGTTGACTTCTTTTTCACGTTTGCGGCGAAGGCGCTCTTCGGATCTGGCAAGAACCCATTCCAGCAGTTTGCTGGCTTGATTGGGGTGCCCGGTTAACCAATGATCAAACTCATCGCGTATGGTGTTTTCTACAATTCTTGCAGCTTCTTGGGTTGCCAATTTATCTTTGGTTTGCCCTTGAAATTCTGGCTCACGAATAAAGACTGAAAGCATCCCAGCAAGAGATGTGAAGACATCATCTGCTGTAATTTGTGATGTTTTCTTATTATTCGTCAATTCGCCATAGTTTTTGAGACCTTTGGTGATGGCAGCGCGCAGTCCAGTTTCGTGGGTGCCCCCTTCAGGGGTTGGAACTGTGTTACAGTAGGAATTCAGAAAGCCATCACGATCTCCAAGCCAACAAATTGCCCACTCAACAGAGCCGTGTTTTCCATCTTGCTCGACCTTGCCACTGAAAAAATCCTGAGCCACCATAGTGCTGCCGTCTATACGGTCTTTCAGGAAGTCTTGTAGGCCGTTTGGAAAATGAAATACAGCAGAAGTTGGTGTATTGTCTTTGGCATCGATCAAGCTTTCATCGCACGACCACCTGATTTCCACACCGCCAAATAAATAGGCTTTTGATCTGGCCATTTTCATAAGACGCGCAGGTTTGAAGGTGGCTTTTTTACCAAATATATCAGTGTCTGGTTTAAAGCGTACTTTTGTGCCGCGACGGTTTTTAATGCTACCCAGTTTTTTCAAGGCGCCTTGAGGTTTGCCGCGTTTGAAACTTTGGCTGTACAGTTTTTGATCTCTGGCAACTTCAACTTCCAGGTGCTCTGACAAAGCATTGACAACGGAAACTCCAACACCATGTAGGCCGCCAGAGGTTTCATATGCTTTTGAATCAAATTTTCCCCCGGCATGAAGGGTCGTCATGATCACCTCAAGGGCTGACTTCTTTTTAAATTTTGGATGAGGGTCTGTGGGAATACCCCTCCCATTGTCGGTTACGGTTAGGTATCCATCTTCTGTTAGGCTGACATCAATCCAATCGGCATAGCCTGCAACAGCCTCATCCATGGAGTTGTCGATAACCTCTGCAAATAAGTGATGCAACGCCTTTTCATCGGTGCCGCCGATATACATACCAGGGCGTCTACGCACAGGCTCTAAGCCTTCTAGAACCTCAATATCAGCTGCAGTGTAAGATTGCTCTGCGGATTGTGAGCGTTGAGATTTCGTCGTCATGGTTTTAGGTACCTTGTTGATTATTTTAGATTTGCACTGATGCTTTGAGGTAGCTTTGTTTTTTTCCAATCAGTTGAGCAAAGAGAGTTTGATATGAGGTCATAATCACTATTTTTTTAAATATAATAATGAAGTAAGACAGGAATCATCTGTCAAAAAATATCATGTTACGTGGCATGATCTATCGTATTTATCAATAAGGTTGGTGAAAATATATCTAACTCGCTGTTTTTCAAGCTCTATTGTGGGTAAGTGTTTTTATAATCCAGCCAATAAGTCGCAAGATTGCGCTCACAGTAAGGCCAACAAGCAGCAATAACATAGCTTTTGGGTTAAGGTCGCCAAGTGTTGTCGCATACACATGGGACATATTTTCAGGAAAAAAGTTGCGCATATGCTGGGTCAGAAAAATCAGCACATCGCCTGCGATTACAACAAGAGAGCCAAATACTCCCACATGGAATATATTGAGGTAGGTATAGGCAACAACAGCAAGTAAAACTTCAAAAAGCAGTTGTGCTGCTGAAATAAACGGAAGAAGAAGAATTCTAATAATATCACTCATAAATTATGTCTGCCCATATTTTTATATGCTTAGATTAATCCTAGCAGGAACAAGGAAAGCACGTTTTGAATATTCAAGCCCTCAGCTGTCATTCCAGCGGAAGCTGAAATCTCAACAAAAATCACAGCGAGATTCCCGCTTTCGCGAGAATGACGGTATGTGTTGCGCTTTAAAAAATTTATGCAACAACCATCGCGGAATGACGGGGTTTTGTATGTTTTTCCTTAATCCATGACTAAAACCAGATTATATCATCCTTCTTAACCTATAAATATTAGCCTGCCAAAAATAATTTTACCGCTTCATCACAATCAAACAAATACATCAAAGTTCGCAATGCTTGGCCTCGTTCTGTTTGCAAATAAGGATCGGAATGCCAAATAAGTTTGGCATCATCACTGGCAACTTTCAGAAAGTCTGAGAAATTTGGTAAATTGGCTAGGCGAAATTCAGGCATACCGCTTTGTCGGGCACCTAATACCTCACCACCGCCGCGCAAACGTAAATCTTCCTCAGCAATGACAAAGCCGTCTTCAGTTTCTCGCATAATGTTGAGGCGTGATGTGGCAGTTGCGCTGAGCGGTGCTTGATAGAGCAAGATACACGAGGATTGTGCTTGCCCCCGGCCCACTCGGCCGCGCAATTGATGTAGTTGTGCCAGTCCAAAACGTTCGGCATGTTCAATCACCATGATCGAGGCATTTGGCACATTCACCCCCACCTCAATCACAGTGGTTGAAACCAGAATGGAAAGATCTCCTGCGGAAAAGGCCGCCATGATAGCATCTTTATCTTGTGCTTTCATCTGACCGTGAACAAGGCCGACTTTATCACCAAAATATTGTTGCAAATGTGCAAAACGTTCTTCAGCTGCGGCTAAGTCAATCTTTTGCGAGGTTTCCACAAGCGGGCATACCCAATAGGCTTGAGTGCCTGTTGCCAGTGCACGTTTGATGCCCAAAAAGACATCTTCAATACGATCTGCGGGCAAAGCGCGCGTTGTGACAGGTTTGCGGCCTGCAGGTTTTTCTGTTAAGCGCGAGACATCCATATCGCCATAATTTGTTAACAGCAAAGTTCGCGGAATAGGGGTGGCGGTCATTACCAGCATATCCGTGCCGGCACCTCCTCCTTTCGATTGCAGGGCGAGACGTTGATGCACCCCAAAACGATGTTGTTCGTCGATAATCGCAAGGCCGAGGTTCCGAAAAATAACGTCATGTTGAAAAATGGCATGGGTACCAATCAAAATATCGGTGTCTCCGGATTCAACCCGGCCTAGAATATCTTTGCGGGGGCGGCCTTTTTCTCGCCCTGTCAGCAGTTCAACTTTTATGCCTGCGGGATCTGTTAATGGCAGCAGTGTTTCCATATGCTGCCGGGCTAATACCTCGGTTGGAGCCATCATGGCAGTTTGCAAACCCGTTTCAAGAGCAGCCGCCATCACCAACAGAGCAACGATGGTTTTCCCGCTGCCCACGTCTCCTTGCAACAGACGGAGCATTCGGTGTGGGGCGGCCATATCTGCTTTGATTTCCTGCAATGCCGTTTCTTGCGAATTTGTCAAAGAAAACGGCAATGCGTCACGAATAACTGTTGCGATTTTTTCTGTTGCAATGATCTCCCGCCCTTTGGTTTTTTTCAAATTAGCCCGAACCAGAGCAAGAGCCAATTGATTGGCCAGAACTTCATCATAGGCCAGGCGCAATCGGGCAGGGCTGGTTGTGGCAATATCTATCTCTTTTTCCGGGCGATGTAATTTATCAAGTGCTTCGTTAAATGTGGGAAAATGGTTTTTTGTAAGCCAACTTTCATTTTGCCATTCGGCAAGAGTGGGCATCTGCTTTAGCGCATTGACTATAATTTTGCGAAGGACTTTGTTAGAGAGCCCTGCTGTAAGGGGGTATACCGGTTCTAGCAGTGGTATTTGGTTGAATTCTTCAGGGGTAAAAATATGGTCAGGGTGGGGCAATTGTTTTTTTTCATTAAAACTTTCTACGCGGCCACTGATATAGCGCCATTCCCCAACAGGTAATGAGCGTGATAAAAACTGTGGGTCACCACGAAAGAAAATCAGGTCGATAAATCCGGTTTCGTCTGAACAGGTCACTCGGTAGGGAGCGCGCCCTCTTGGGCGTTGATGCTTTACAATCTGGAGTTTCATTGTGGCCAATTGTCCTGGCACAGCATCAGCAATTTGAGGTTGGGCGCTCCGATCAATCACGCCATTGGGCAGATGCCAGGTTAGATCTATCACGCGTGCATCAGCCCCATCTTTTAAACTTAAAAGTTTCTTTAGCAATGTTGCGATGCGCGGTCCCACCCCATCAAGGGTTTTTGCGTCGGCAAAGAGTGGATTAAGTATGCTGGGACGTTGAGACACGAAAAATTATGATCCGTAGACAGAAGCTATAAACTGTAAATGTAAACTTTTAAGTAGTGATATTCTGCAAATCAGAAAAACGAAAGTGAAAATATTACGTATAACATGTAAGCGATACGCATATTAGCTGACAATTCCCAGATTTGTTAGTATACCAATGAAACTTAACAGCTTTTAGGATCATCATATGTCAGAGCATATAACCGATTTTGAAACACGCAAAAAGCGTGCACTTTATAGAGCCAATCATCGCGGCATAAAAGAAATGGATATTATAATAGGAAAATTTGCAGAAGGGACACTCAAAGACATGACGGAGGCAGAGTTAAACATCTTTGAGGAATTTTTGAATATCTCTGACCGGGAATTAGAAGGCTGGATTATGCGTGACGAATATAACGCTGATGGAGAATTTGCATCCTTAGTCGATCAAGTGCGGACCTTCCACAATATTATATAAATCGCAATTAAAGTGCGTTCTTGAGAGTTGCAAAATTATAAGTGGGCTTATAAACAAGTATCAAAAACTTGTTTGAAAGCGTCAAAAAGAATGTCACAGCATATTGAACAACTCGCAGAATTGAATAAATCTCACATCGCAGCGAGCGCAGTTCCTGACGGACTAGATGCGCATATTCTTGCTGACTTAGTCCATAAGCTTAAGTCAGCTCAAGATCAGGCTGGATTGATTATCCATGTGGCGAGAGATAGTCAGCGCATGGAAAGCCTGTTGTTGGCCCTACGATTTTTTGCCAAAAATGCAAAGATTATCTCTTTTCCGGCTTGGGATTGTGTTCCCTATGACCGGGTTTCTCCCAATCAAGAAATTTCAGCAAAGCGCATTTCAACGCTTACACAACTTGCATTCTCAAAGCGTAAGACGCCAACAATCATTCTCACAACTGTAAATGCCATTTTACAACGGGTGCCGTCGCGAAAGTTTATCAAGCAGATTGTCCTACAACTCAAGCCGGGCCAATCTGTTGATATGGATAAGTTGACGAGCCGATTAGCCTTGATGGGGTTTATGCGCACAGGCACTGTTATGGATGTCGGGGAATATGCTGTGCGCGGTGGAATATTGGATCTGTTTGTTCCTGGTAATTCCAAACCCATCCGGCTAGATTTTTTTGGCGATACCCTAGAAAGCATCCGGCAATTTGATGCAGAAACTCAACGTACAACAAAAACACTTAGTAAGTTGGTATTGTTGCCAATCTCTGAACTCTCTCATAGTGCTTCAGTTACCAAAGCGTTTCGCACCCGCTATGTTGAACTTTTTGGTGCGGTTAAAAATGAAGACCCACTTTATGAAGCTGTTTCAAATGGTACGCGCTTTCAAGGGATGGAGCACTGGCTACCGTTGTTCCATGATGCACTGGAAACCTTGTTCGATTATACACCAGGGGCGTGCCTGAGTTTTGATCATCTGGTGGAAGATGCTAAGTCGCGCCGTTTTGAACAAATTGCAGATCATTATCAAGCCCGCGCAGACGCCCTTGAGCAGGCAGCTTTCGGAGCAGCTCCATACAAGCCCCTTCAACCTGAAATGCTATTTTTGACAGAGCCAGAGTGGGCAACGTATCTTACGCAAAATCCGATCCGATCGTTTTCTCCATTTGAAATGCCAGATCATGTTGAAGGCTTGGATGTGGTCTCATTTGCCGGACGCAAAGGAAGAAATTTTGCAGCAGAACGCACCTCCGATACAATCAATATGTTTGAGGCGGTGGTGCAGCATATCCATGATGCTCAGGCCCGCAACAAGCGTGTGATCATTGCGTGTTGGAGCAATGGGGCTAGAGAGAGGCTGGCAACCTTGTTAAAGGAAAATGGTCTGAAAGCAGGGGAAAAAGTTATAGATTGGCAAGATGTCAAACAGCTTCATTCAAAGCAAGTGGGTTTGGCTGTGTTGGGGCTTGAGGCTGGCTTTGAGACACCTGATTTTGCTATTGTTGCAGAACAAGATATTCTTGGTGACCGCTTGGTCCGTCCCAAAAAGCGTTCGAAAAAAGATGCCAATGTGCTTTCGGAAGCGAACAGTTTGGCAGTGGGAGATCTGGTTGTCCATGTTGACCACGGCATTGGGCGGTTCATGGGTTTGAAAACGATTGAAGCTTTAGATGCTCCGCATGATTGTTTGGAGCTGAGTTATCATGGCGGTGATCGGCTGTATCTGCCGGTTGAGAATATCGAGTTATTATCACGTTATGGGTCGGAAGATTTGAATGTCCCGCTTGATAAACTTGGCGGTATTGCATGGCAAAGCCGTAAAGCAAAACTCAAAAAACGTATCCGCGAGATGGCAGATCAATTGATTAAGATTGCCGCACTTCGTGAATTAAAAGAAGCAACACCTTTGCAATTGCCCCAAGGGGTTTATGATGAATTTTGTGCTCGTTTTCCGTATGATGAAACCGAAGATCAGGAAAATGCAATCGCTGCTGTTGTTGAAGACTTAGGAAGCGGCAAACCGATGGACCGCTTGGTATGCGGTGATGTTGGGTTTGGCAAAACAGAAGTCGCATTGCGTTCCGCTTTGGTTGCGGTTATGGCTGGCAAGCAGGTGGCTGTTGTGGTGCCAACAACATTGTTGGCAAGACAGCATTACGCCACTTTCAAAGAACGGTTCAAAGGCTTTCCGGTTAAAATTGCTCAGGCTTCGCGTATGGTGCCAACAAAAGAGTTGAACCAGGTCAAGACTGACGTGCAAGCCGGGCAAATCGATATCGTGGTTGGCACCCATGCTTTGCTAGGAAAGTCAATCGCGTTTTCTGATTTGGGTTTGCTGATTATTGATGAAGAGCAACATTTTGGCGTAAAGCACAAAGAGCGGTTAAAAGAATTGCGTGAGGATATTCATGTTCTCACACTTACTGCAACGCCAATCCCAAGAACGTTGCAATTAGCTTTAACGGGGGTGCGTGAGCTATCTCTCATCACCACACCGCCAGTAGACCGGCTTGCGGTTCGTACCTTTGTCACCCCATTTGACCCTGTTATTCTTCGAGAAGCCTTGCTGCGTGAGCGCTATCGCGGTGGTCAAAGCTTTTATGTATGTCCACGTATTTCTGATTTGGATGAGGTGCAGGCTTTTCTTTCCGAGCACGTGCCGGAGTTAAAAGTGGCCCGAGCCCATGGGCAAATGCCTCCTGGCCAGTTGGAAGATGTCATGAATGCATTCTATGACAAGCAATATGACGTCCTGCTGTCCACCACAATTGTAGAATCCGGGCTTGATATCCCAACCGCCAATACACTGATCGTGCACCGTTCTGAGATTTTCGGTTTATCCCAGCTTTATCAGTTGCGCGGTAGAGTGGGCCGGTCCAAAACAAGAGCTTATGCCTATTTCACCATTCCAGCGCAAGGCACGCTGACAGCAACCGCTGACAAACGCCTTAAGGTGCTACAGTCCTTAGATACTTTGGGTGCAGGTTTTAGACTTGCAAGTCATGATCTGGATATCAGAGGAGCTGGGAATTTGTTGGGGGATGAACAGTCTGGTCACATTAAAGAGGTTGGGTTTGAACTTTATCAATCAATGCTAGAAGAAGCGGTTGCTCTTCTCAAAGATGGTGGAGAGCTTGAGATTGAAGACCAATGGTCGCCGCAAATTGCCATTGGTACGGCGGTGCTTATTCCTGAAGCTTATGTACCGGATCTGCAATTGCGCCTTGGGCTTTATAAGCGTTTGTCTAAGGTGGAAGACCCAAGTGAGTTGGAAGGCTTTGCTGCCGAGTTGGTTGATCGTTTTGGCTCCATGCCCGAAGAGGTGCGTTATTTGCTGGAGATTGTGCGCATCAAAACCTACTGCCGCCGCGCCGGGGTGGAACAAGTTGAAGCCGGGCCAAAGGGGGCTGTCGTGACATTCCGCAACAACCATTTTATGAACCCAGAAGGGTTACTGGTTTTTGTCAATGAATGGAGCAAGTCGGTCAAAATTCAGCCGGATCATAAGCTATTTTATCGTGTAGACTGGGATACCGCTGAAAGTCGCCTTAAAGGAACGCGGGCTTTAATCAAACGTTTGGCTGAAATTGCTGAAGAGAAAAAGCAAGCGGCGTGAAAGTAATTTTGGCAGACTGATCTATGGACAATAAAAACAACCTCGTCGAGCTGCTTGATATTATGGCTGCACTTCGCAATCCAGACACCGGGTGCCCTTGGGATATCAAGCAAAATTTTGCATCTATTGCCCCTTATACCCTAGAAGAAGCCTACGAAGTTATTGAAGCCATTGAACAAAATGACATGCTGAATTTGCGTGAAGAGTTAGGCGACCTTCTGCTTCAAGTCGTTTACCATGCCCGCATAGCAGAAGAACTTGGGCATTTTGATTTTCATGACGTGGCCCAAACCATTTCACAAAAGATGATACGTCGTCACCCTCATGTTTTTGGCAGCGAGGAAGAGCGCCAAAATGGTGCTCGACCTGGATTTTGGGAACGCATAAAAGCCGATGAAAAACAAGAAAAAGTGCGTAAGTATAATAATGAAGAGAATGAAGAGAATAAAAGTGACCCGAAAGTGTCTCTTCTTGATGATGTGCCAGCAGCTATGCCAGCGTTAATGCGCGCTGTGAAATTACAAAAGAGAGCTGCGAAAGTTGGCTTTGACTGGCCAGATTTAGCGCAAGTGTTTGCTAAAATGCGTGAAGAATTGACTGAGCTGGAAGTTGCGTTATCGGAAGCAAATCAAAAACAGACTGAAGACAAACACCATATTGAAGAAGAATTTGGAGACTTGCTTTTTGTTATGGCAAATGTTGCGCGCCACCTTACAATCGAGCCTGAAACGGCCCTAAGAGGGGCAAATGCGAAGTTTACTTCTCGTTTTCATTACATAGAACAGCGTCTTGCTGAAATGGGCAAAACACCAGAACAATCATCATTAATAGAGATGGACGCACTGTGGGATGAAGCCAAAGCAAAAGAAAAGCCAATATCTTCAACAGAAGATACTGGCTTTATTGAAAATTCGTTTCGAGTTAAAGATTAAGCTGTAATATCAACGTTAACCCCAACTCCTTCAGCTGTATCTGATCTTGCTGGCGCTTCTGTGCTCGTTTCCGTGTTACTTTGAGCTTCCTGAGTACTCTCAGTTTCAGCTTGAGGCAGTGTCGGCTGAGCTGACTGCACAGATTGCAATTGAGCTTGCGTTTGCACTTGTGCTTGCGACGCACCTACAGAAATTTCAGACATTGTTGAACTCCTTTACTCAAAACATAAATGTCAGAGACTTTAAAATTCAAGCATACCCCGACTATAAGGGGACAATAGCCTATATATATTAATCAGGAGCTTAATCGCATATTTATAAAAATAATTTCAACGAACACAGTAAAGCTTTTGTAAAAGCATGATTTAAAATGCATCACCCGCGCATAATCAAGCTTAGACGCTCTAAATCAACATCATATATCTCAAGACTGCGCAGGTGTTCTAGCGTGTTGCGGAAATAATCAATATTATAGCCAGAGCGCCCTTTTGAGCGACGCACGATATAGGCTTGGCGTGAGAGAGGAAGACGGCCGGCGTATTGCCTGTGATTACGATTCACAACAAAGCAGGTGGCCCGCACAGTACGTTCAGAGCCATCATGCAACGCGATAGGCTTTTGCTGTTCATAATACACATTGGTATTTAATTCACGAGCACGCAGATAGGCGCGAACTTTACGTTTATGGGCATGATTGATCCGAAACGCAATACCATGGCAAAATCCACCAATATCTAGACCAAGAACAAGTCCCGGGTATTTGGGGCTACCACGATGGACAATTGAGTGAATGCATAAAGATCGGCGCAATCCTACCAAGAAACCCGGCACGGCCTCTTCATAATCAAATCCTGGCTGCCACATCAAAGAGCCATATCCAAATACCCAATGATCTGTCACGAGCTTTCTCTTAATGTTTTAATTATTCACTTTTATGAGGGCGCCCAAAATCAGGCACATCTGTTTCCTGGCCAGCTTCAATAATGCTTTGGCGAATAGCGCGTGTTCGCGCAAAATGATCAAACAATTGCTGCCCATCATTACGCCGAATTGCACGCTGCAAAGCAGATAAATCTTCAGAGAAGCGTCCCAGCATTTCAAGCACAGCCTCTTTGTTATTCAAAAAAATGTCGCGCCACATTACAGGGTCAGAAGATGCAATTCTGGTGAAATCTCGAAACCCACCTGCTGAGAATTTAATAACTTCGCTGAGTGTATCGTGTTCTAATTCCGAAGCGGTGCCAACAATATTATAGGCAATGAGGTGCGGAATGTGACTGGTAATAGCCAGTACTTTATCATGATGTTCAGCACTCATGATCTCAACTGAACTGCCGCACGATTGCCAAAAGGTTGTTAGCTTTGCTATAGCACCCGGATCTGTGTTCTCAAGTGGGGTAAGAATACACCAACGGCCATCGTAAAGCTCAGCAAAACCTGCTTCAGGGCCAGAATATTCTGTCCCTGCAACCGGATGGCCTGGGATAAAATGTACGTCTTCTGGTAGATGAGGTAAAATATCTGTAATCACTTGGGATTTGACCGACCCCACATCCGTCAGAATAGCTCCTGGCTTCATCGCATATTTGATATCTTCAACTATTTCACCGCATCCTCCAACGGGGACACACAGTATTATCAGGTCTGCTTCTTTTATAGCATTTGTTGGATTTTCAAAAACATCATCGACAAGCTTTAATTCAAATGCTTTCTCCCGCGTCTCAGGATTATGATCATGTCCCGAAATATGACCAGCTATTCCTTTCCTACGCATGGCATGACACAGCGATGAGCCCATGAGCCCAAGGCCGATTAAAGTGACTTTTGGAAATAGCGGTGAAGTTTTTTCAGAAATACTCATAAGGCTATTGCTTGTTCATAAATTTTGTTAAAGCACCAACAACAGCTTCATTATCGGCTTGTGAACCAACACTCAGCCGCAATGCGTTGGGTAGTCCGTACTTTTCCAATCGGCGCAGAATAATCCGCCGTTCCATGAGAAACGCATCCGCAGCAACAGCATTGCGATCTGGATGCCCTGGAAAATGCAATAAAACAAAATTGGCAACACTGGGAGTAACCTTTAAACCAATACTGGTCAGTTTCTCACTCAACCAATCTCGCCATTTGGTATTGTGCTCAATTGCATTTTGAATATGCTGCTCGTCCTCTATAGCGGCAATGCCGGCTTTGATCGCAGGATCACTTACATTAAAGGGACCACGAATTCTATTAAGAACATCAGCAACGTCAGGCGGACAATACGCCCAACCTAATCTCAGGCTGGCAAGGCCATAAATTTTAGAAAACGTACGCGTCATTATTGTGTTGCCGGTTTGTCCTACCAAATCCATCCCAGAGTTATAGTCCGCGTGCATCACATATTCTGCATAAGCCCCATCTAACACCAACATGATATGGTCCGCCAAACCTTCGCGCAAACGCCATAATGACTCGACTGGGCAGTATGTCCCTGTTGGGTTATTGGGATTTGCCAGGAAAACAGCCCTGGTGCGATCTGTCACTTTATCTAAAATAGAATTAATATCTGCCGTATGATTGATTTCAGGAGCGACTACCGGCCGGGCACCATTAGCCATGATGGCAATCTTGTAAACCAAAAAGCCATGCTCTGTGTAAATAGCTTCGTCTTCCGGCCCTAAGTATGCCGCGGCCAATAAATTCAATAATTCATCTGATCCTGCACCACAGACAATTTGGATCGGATTTAGATCATAACGCTTTGCAATGGTTTCACGCAATAATTTGGCTGATCCATCAGGGTAAAGAGCAAGTTTGGCTGAGGCATCATGATAAGCCTCTATCGCATTTGTGCTTGGCCCTAGCGGTGTTTCATTCGATGAGAGTTTTATAAGTCTCCCGGTGCCTGGCGCTTGGCTTTTTCCAGGTGTATATGCACTAATATCCAAAATACCAGCTTTTGGCAGAAGTTTCCCTTGCTCGGGAGCATATGTTTTATATTTTACCATAATAGTCGTAGAATTTCCTATTTATAGGTCCTGAGCCTAAAGTGAAAATAATTACATGATTGCGATAATAACTTAATGAAATACCTTATAAAACATAAACCTTCAAAAAACAAAACCTCATACAAACTTGACATCCTTTATCTGAAATGTCTTTAATCGTAGAAAATATGGTGATTTGGTCGGCCGGCTTGCAGCCATTTATAAATGCTAAAAGGTCTTGTGCACCCGGCCATCCCATGATGCCGGGTTTTTTATTTTGAACTTTAGGGCCTGTAATTTTAAATAAATTCATTTTCCGTGCTCTAGATCTTTATGAGCGAGCAATTTTTCTACTTTATCAAGTAAAACTACTTGAAAACGGATTGCTCTAAAACAAAATTACGGTGTTTTTGTATAGCCATCATGCCTCAAGCCCTGTCAAAACAATTTTGGATCGATAGCGCCATGCATAGTCAAATTGCATCTTTTTCAGAAGACACGCCCCTTGCCCTAGAGTGCGGTGAACATTTTGCTCCTTTTCAGATCGCCTATCAAACCTATGGTGAACTTAATCAAGATAAATCAAATGCCATTTTAATATGCCATGCTTTAACTGGTGACCAACATGCGGCTAATATTCACCCCCTTACGACCAAATCAGGGTGGTGGAATTTAATGGTCGGACCTGGAAAACCTATTGATACGGATAGATATTTTGTAATTTGCTCCAATATACTTGGCGGTTGCATGGGGTCGACAGGTCCAGGTTCCATAAACCCAAAAACAAACACATTTTACGGCCCAGACTTTCCCCTTATCACCATTCCAGACATGGTTGGTGCCCAAGCAAAACTTATTGAACATTTGGGAATTGATACGCTTTTTAGTGTGATTGGCGGCTCTATGGGAGGAATGCAAGTTCTCGAATGGGCTACGCGATTTAAAAACAAGGTTTTTAGTGCGATTCCTATTGCAGCGTGTGCTCAAGAGGCCCCGCAAAATATTGGCTTTCATGAAGTTTGTCGGCAAGCCATTATGGCAGACCCGGATTGGCGGGATGGACATTACTTGGAACACAATACCCACCCCAAAAAAGGCCTTGCCGTTGCCCGCATGGCCGCGCATATCGGCTATCTGTCAAAAGATATACTCTCCAAAAAATTTGGACGAAATCTGCAAGACAGGGATAATATTTCATTCGGCTTTGATGCTGACTTCCAAGTTGAAAGTTATTTGCGTCATCAAGGTAATAAGTTTGTCGAGCGTTTTGATGCTAATAGCTACCTCTATATATCACGCGCCATTGATTATTTTGACTTGCCAGGCAAATATGGAGGCCTGGTTAATGCTTTTGCAGGTACTAAAACCAGGTTTTGCGTTATATCCTTTACCAGTGATTGGTTGCAACCCACCTCTAAAAGTCGGGAAATCGTTCGCGCTCTTAATGCTGTCGCCGCAAAAGTGAGTTTTGTTGAAATTGAAACAGATAAAGGCCACGATGCCTTCTTGCTTGACGAACCTGAATTATTTATGACGATTTCAGGTTTTTTGGAAGCTGCCGCAAAGGCAAGAGGGTTGAACCTGACATCTGTAACAGCAGAAAATGTAAGGCATATCCCGTGAATAAACATGCCCCAAAAGCCGCAAAGGTATACGAAATCCCAAAACGGCGCGTTGATCACCTTCTCATTGCAGATTTGGTAGACAATGGGTCAAGAGTGCTCGATATTGGATGTAGCGATGGCGCATTATTACAACTTTTGCGCACCAACAAAAATATAGATGGTCGAGGTATAGAAATCAGCCAGAAAGGGGTGAACTTATGTGTCGCAAAGGGGCTATCTGTTGTCCATGGCAATGCGGATCATGATCTTGTTAATTATCCTGACAATGCATTCGATTTTGCTATTCTGAGCCAAACCATACAAGCCACATATCGCCCAAAACATGTTTTAGAGCAATTGCTGCGAATCTCTAAAAAGGCAATTGTTTCCTTTCCAAATTTTGGTCATTGGTACATTCGCACACAGTTCTTTTTTAGCGGGCACATGCCGGTCACCACAACATTACCAAAAACATGGTATGAAACAGAAAATATCCATCTTTGTACGTTCAAAGACTTTGTACAAATATGTAATGAATTAGAGGCAAGCGTTGATAAGGTTATCGCCTTGAATAATAACGGTTATAAGGTTGGCGTGGGATTGCCACTTTTTCTAAAGAATCTTATTGCAGAACAAGGGGTATTCCTCTTAAAGCCGAAAGCTTGAGCCGTGTACAGATCAAGCATTTAAGGAGAGGTAAATAACTTTTTTTTCACGCTGTATTTACACAAAAAGATTGCTTTCAGTTTATATTTAAGATATGTGCAAACGTGAGTTACGTTTTATGTTCCTCAACAAGGTTGAACTTTGGACTAATAGCAGCATCTTGAATTGAAGACACCTCTTTAACAATTTCCCTGCCCACAATCTAGAGCTTTGAAACACCTTAATTATATTGAACGACACGAACTCTAATTTTTTTTCTATGATGAAATAGAAAAAATTAAACGAACACTTTTCTAGGAGACTAAGACCCATGGCTACAGGGACTGTTAAATGGTATAATTCAACAAAAGGATATGGTTTTATTGAACCAGATGATGGCACAAAGGATGTTTTTGTGCACATTTCTGCGTTGGAACGTGCTGGCATTAATAACCTCAACGAAGGTCAAAAGCTATCATATGAAATTACAACGAACAGAGATAAGCAAGCTGCTGCTGATATCAAATTGATTGATTAATCAATACCTTCTCTGTTCTCAAATTTTAGAACATGCTTTAGCCAATCTCAAATGCTTAATTGTAGAGATTGGCTATCAAACGATTGAAATCAATATTACTTTTCGTGTGTTTTAAAAGCTGTCTTTGCACCTGCAAGTGATGATGCGGGTAGCGGCCCGAGACCTGAAATAATTTTAATACCTGTTTTGGGTAATGGGGCGTAGATCTCTTTTTTCGCCTCAACCATGAGCAAGCCAGAAAAAGCAGGGCTGCACAATTTACCAAACTTCTCCCAGGCCTCTATCGAAGCCAAGTTTAGCTTGATATCGAATGGCGGCATATAAAGGATATGATGCCATTTTTGCACTGAGAATCTGGCGTGATATAACCTCCGGCCTAATTGCCTACGACTAAAAGGTTGACCATATCCAAATGGCGTCTTGTCAAAGCGCGCCCACAAGCCATGTCGATTCGGAGCAATTACAATAATATGCCCGTCGGGCACTAAAATACGCCACACTTCTTGTAGTAAATGGTTTGCGGATTCGCTCATCTCCAGGGAATGGACAATAATACATCTATCAATAGAACTGCTGGCCAAGGGCAAGGTTTGCTCCTCAACCAAGGCGCTTTGGTAAGGCCCTTTGGCAGGCCAAAGTATCACACCTTGAGATGCAGGCATAAGCGCTCCAAGACGCAATGCTTCCCCCCGAAATGCGCCTAAAAAGGGAGCTGCAAATCCAACTCCAAAAATATTTAAGCCTGTGACATCACTCCACTGCTGACGCAATTTTTTGCGCAGAAGACTTCTGGTTGCAATGCCGAGTGGACTTAAATAAAAATCACGTAATTCCGTAACATCAATATGCATTATAAGCCCAAGTTATAGCTGATCTAATATCCACCATCAGAGGCAGCCCGTCCTTCTTCAGGTAGGTATTTCAGTGTGGATATAAAACACATAACTCCAAACTCCAAAAAAATAAAGTTTACCAGCGTGACTGGTAAACTTCATTTTTTCGGAGTTTAAGATCATGTAATATAATTGTGTATAAGTCCCGACCAGATTAGACGGTGTTTGTCAGTTTAAATTTAGTTTAGATATTTTTCCTTTGCAGCTTGTTTTCCGTCAATGAGAGTGAGTAATGGTATTATTCCATTACAGTGTTTCCCCTTATTGGCTCTTTCATTATTGTAATTGTTGATCCATTCGTCCAGATCTTTTTGCAGCTCTTCCGAGGGCCTGGTTTGCCTCGTTCAAAAGGGTGTTCTTTCTGGGACCAGCGAAAAACGGTGGAAATACCAATGTGCTGCCTAGCTGCAACTGTCTTCTATAAAGCGTATTACACGCTCTCTCATATCTGACCTGTGTGCCATGAAAAAAGCTGTAAACCAGGTAGTTTTCTTTTGTGAATAGCTATAATCTGACGAAGTTTTTGGCGGCGAGGTTGAAGTCGATGAGCGTTATTTTGGCGGGCGCAGGAAAGGTACTCTAAGACGATCCAGTGCCCCTTGTAAAATATATGCAGCGGCCATTTTATCAATCACCTCTGCGCGGCGTTTTCGTGAACGATCAGCATCAAGCAACACACGTTCAGCAGCAATAGTTGACAACCGTTCATCCCATAAAACAATTGGAATTTTTGTGATCTCAGACAAATTGCGTAAAAAAGCTCTGGTCGACTGCGCTCGCGGGCCATCACTACCATCCATGTTCATGGGATAGCCGAGAATAAAACCGCCAATATTATGCTCTTCCACAATATCTAGAAGTTGTTCAGCATTTTTCTGAAGTTTGGTTCTCTTCAAAGTCTCCATAGGGGTTGCAATAGTTCTGTTCACATCAGATAAGGCAAGACCTATAGTTTTGGTACCCAGATCAAGCCCTAAAAGACGTTGATGAGCTTGTAATATTTCAGACAACTGCTCTAATGATGTATCTTCATTTCGTTTCATAATAAAATAACAGAAAATTATAATATATATGCGCAACTCTTATATGCAAAAGATAGAACCTATTGATTATTAGCATATGCAAAACGCTATATGACTATTCTTTTTCAGAATACGATGTTTTGCTCAAAATATTAGGAGCGTTAAGTTGTAACTGGTTCGTAATTTTCACTTTCACCCCTTCTCCTACTATAGAAAGCCGCGTTAATAATACAAAATGACCTTCCGGCAAATCGCCTTGAACGAGAATATCATTTTGTGCTGTACCGACAACCTCAACTTGCCTTTTAAGCAATCGGTCATCTTCAATGATATAAACAAAATTTCTCTCAAACAATGACGTTTGTGGCAAGCGCGCAACATTGGTATACTTTCGGTCAGGAAAAATAATTTCTACAAAAGCTCCGGATTTAACCGGTGCAATTTGCTCATGCTGTAGGATACGCGCAAACAATTGAACCCCTCCACTGTCAGATGTAATTTGTGGGTTTACGCGTTCTACGCGCGCTTTGTAAACCAGTGGAGATGCCCCAACTCGCCAATTTACAGCAACCTCACGGTCAATCATATTTTCATCTGAGGCTAAGATGCGCCCATATTGCGCATCCGAGAGAGTGAATTTCACATCTGTCCAGTTTTTATCAAACAAAGTGGCAACATTATCATTAGCACTGACTATACGTCCAACTTGTGCTGTTACTCCACTTACATAAGCCTCAAATGGCGCAACAAGTTTTGTATCTTTTAAATTTCGTTTGGCTTGGCGAACGCTCCATTCCCACCTTACAATGATAGCGCGTTGCTGCCCAGACTTTGCTAATTGAACATCATAGCCATTTTTACGTTTCACAATATTTTGCGTGCGCTGTACAACAAGCAGTCTGCGCTCATCCAAAGCCCGCTTTGTCACGGTACCATCTTTGGCGAGTGCTTCTGCGCGTTGCAAATCACGCCTTCCAATCTCAAGTTGTTCTTGCTCAAACTCAAGTGCATTTTTCTCAAATTCCAAAGCAGCCAGAATTTCAGCTAATTTTGCCTTGGCCTCACTCAATTTTGCTTTGGCATCAGTCAGTGCACCTTGATATTCAAAACCATCAATTTGCAGTAAGATTTCATCTTTTTTAACGATGCCGCCAGAACGAAAATTTTCACTTACATTAATGATTTTACCTGTAACAAGAGCCCGTAAATCCACTTGCCGCCCGGCAATAACCTCACCATAAAGCTTAATATGCGGTTGATGGTCCTGATAAGAGATTTTGGCGGCACGAACTGGCCACACTTTTTCCACCCCCTCTTTGCTCGCAATTTTAGGCTTTGAGCTTTTCAAATAGCCATAAATTTGAAGGGCTGCAAACAATACTGCTATAGGAATAATGGTTTTTAGAATAAGCCGCGTATAAGAGATATTATTCATGTTAAGCGCATTTTCTCTAGATATAGATGAATTCCTGTTTATCCATTATGATATGAGTGTTCAAAATATTAAATCAATACATCTAGGCCCAAGACCTATAAATAGACATTATAAAGAGTTTACCTTTATTGTGTGTTACATTCTGATATATCAGCTCGCTCAATCGGGGCCAAATGTGGGCAATACGCCCAGTTTTGATTTGAATGTTTTTTGTTCGCTGTTTGTTATTCTTTCTAACTCGTTTGATGGCCTGGTTCTATCAAATTTTTCAGATTAAACCTAGATCAATCCACATAATGATACGTTCTATATGACGCGATTTACGCGCCCTGAATTCACATCTCTGTGCACGATTACAAATCAACCTGATTTTATATACTTGGTCATCGATTATGTGCCACAAGATTGGCTGGTAGAATCGAAATCACTCAAACTATATTTATCATCATTTTGCAACCACGGTGCTTTTCATGAAGACTGCACGGTGTCCATTGGTAAGCACTTGGCACATTTGATTGAGCCACATTGGCTACGCACCGGTGGGTATTGTTACCCGAGGGGAGGGATCCCCATTGATGTATTTTTTAAATCAATGGGGCAAAGCTCCAGAAGGTGTCTGGATTACAGAACAAAATGTCCCATCCTACCGAGGAAGGTAGGATGGTCGCAAATAATGATTTCAGATTGTTTTTTGACTATTGTTTAGGCATAGTTGGGGCAATTGCCTGGCCTGTTGATTTAGGTATTATATCGGAAGCTTGCACCTCATGCTGTACACTACTAAAATAAGCAGTCGAGACTATACCACCTTTGGGCAACTTAATGTTTTCAAAACCACGAAATGTGTTGCCCTGCCAAGTAACTGTTGTGTTAGGTTTTAAAGTGATAGTGTAATTTCCAACACTTTTTACATCTGCGGCACTGATACCAAGATATGATAAGCCGCCCCCAGTCCAACGAGTAACTTGACTAAAATCTATCCAATCAACACCTGAACCGCCATTGAAATAAGCATTTTTTGTATCAGAACTTACTATTACTCTATCGTTGCCTCCAAAAGTAGCAACAGATTTTGTAGAAGATGATGTTTTTACGGTATCATTTCCTGATGTTCCAAAATACCATCCGTCTTTAGGAGTATTATCTATTCCATTTGCCATTCTTATTTCCTTTATAACTGTTTTACTTCACGTTGTTCTTTATTAAAAAAGAAAGATAATTCAATCAAAAACCCCCAATAATTAACATAGAACAATAATAACATCATAATAAACTTTGTCACTTTTTTGATCTCTACTTTATATTTATTTTGTAACATTCTCATTTTATACTTAATTCAACCACTGTTATACATTAGGAAGTTGCACTATTCTTCACGTAGCGCCCGTGACAGCTGGTCTGTGAAGGGTTTCATCAAATAACTTAACACGGTTCTGCTGTCTGTTTGAATGTATGCTTCGGCAGGCATGCCCGGCACCAGCTCTTTTCCTTTAAGGCGCTCGATTTCTCCCTCATTAAGCCCAATGCGTACCGTATAGAAAAATGCCTGGGCTTGTTCATCTTTAACCAAATCAGGAGAGACATTAATGACTGTTGCGTTTAGTTCTGGTGTGGTTCTTTGGTTAAAGCTTGGTAATTTCACTTTAACGCTTTGGCCTGTGTTAACCTGATCAATATCAGTTGGATTTATATTGGCCTCAAACACAAGTTTGGCATCTGAAGGCACAATTTGCAAAATTTCCTGCCCTGGGGCGACCACGCCACCAATGGTATGAACTGCAAGTTTGTGTATACGCCCAGAGAGAGGAGCCCGCACTTCCAGGCGGCTCTTATCTGTCGAAAATCGAGAAATATCAGAGGTTAAGCGGCCATACTCTCCCTCTAGCTCGGCAAGCTGACGCTCTTGATTGACAACACGGTTTCTTGGCACAAGGCCTTTCTGTGCCAAAGCTTTTAAGTCTTCAAGCTCACTTCTTAGCAAGATCAGCTGTTGTTCTTTGGCATTGGCCTGAGAGGACAGACCTGTGAGTTGGTCCTCTACACGCTTTTTGTCCAGTCTCACCAAAACCTCGCCTTCACTGACACCTTGGCCATCTTTGACTGAAATCTCACGAACTATGCCCCCTTCAAGGTGCTGCACTGATTTGATATTTGATTCAACGACAACTTTACCGCTTGCTATCACAGCTCCACTAATCTGATAGAATGTTGCCCATCCTCCAATTCCAATCACCAGGACCAACAGAAGCATTTTTGCTCGTGCCATATAATGATCAATTTGGTTATCTTCATCTGTCACAGATTGTGGCACGCTGTTGCCCTGACCGTGATGGCCAGGAACAAGTTGGCGAGAAGGATGAGCGGGCTGAGGAATTGCCCTCGTGGTTGTGTGTGGACCATAAGGCTGTGGCATTGCCGGTTGGGGGGGATAGAACGGTTGTTGTACCATTGGAGCATGCGGCATCATCGGCACGGGCATAGATGTATGCATGGCAGAATATGGGTTATGAGGCTGATGCATTGGCCCCATATGTTGCTGTTGCTGGTGTTGATACTGCATCGGAGACTGTCTCATAGCTGGATTATTCCAGTTAGGCCCTACTTTTGTTTCCACTTGAGACCCCCTGTTTTATTCTGACTGATCGCTCCTGGTTTACTTTCATTTATCAGTTTTGGTTTTGTCTTAGTTAATGGCACTTTTTTGGGTTTTAAAATTTTATCTTTCGGACCAAAGGCATCCTGCCTGCCGTCCGTAAGCACCATAATCTTATTTACATTTTCCAAAACATTAGGCCGATGCGCCATAATAATAAATGTCCGCTGCATGCGCCGCATTGCTAAGATTGCATGACCTAGCGCTTCTTCACCGCTTTTGTCCAAATTGGAATTAGGCTCATCCAGAACAATTAAAGCAGGCGCACCATAGAGCGCACGGGCAAGCGCTATGCGTTGTCTTTGACCGCCAGACAGCGCGAGCCCACTTTCCCCAACTCTTGTGTTATAGCCCTCTGGCAATGACGCAATCAGTTCATGCACATTTGCATAGCGCGCTGCTTCTATAATTGCTTGTGGTGTTGCGTTAGACGTAAAACGTGAAATGTTTTCGGCAACAGTTCCATTGAACAGCTCAGCATTTTGCGGCAAATATCCAACATGTTTGCCAAGTTGCTCTGGCGGCCAGTTTTCGAGAGCTGATGAATCAAGGCGGACACTGCCCCGCAACGTCGGACATACCCCAACTAAAACCTTCGCTAAAGTAGATTTACCAGATCCGCTTTGACCAAGCACGCCCAGAGCATCGCCTGGTTCCAGATGAAAATTTAATCCCTTAAGAATCGGCATTTTTGTACCAACTGGCGCCGCAAACATATTCTCTACAACGAGATATCCACGCGGCGTTGGCAATTGAATACGATTTTGTTCCGGTGGAGGGTTCTTGAATTCACGCTGCAACCTGCCCATACTTTGTCGTGTGGCGACAAAATTGCGCCACTGTCCCACGGCCTGCTCAATAGGGGCAAGACCACGTGACATGATAATACTGCCTGCAATCATCGCACCAGGTGACATTTCACCTTGCAAAACAAAATAGGCCCCAGCAGCTAACATAGCTGACTGAAGAAACAATCTTAACACTTTAGTTATAACGGAAAATGACCCTGAAATATCAGCTGCAACAGTGTTGCTCGTTAAACCGGCATGATGTTTGTTGAGCCAACGGTCACGAAACGCATTTGCCATTCCCATGGCTTGTAGAATTTCACTGTTACGCCGACCAGATTCATAAACAGAGTCACTTTCATGATTTTCACGTGTTGCTTTTGCCACTGGCTCTTGTGACATAAATTCATTCACCAAAGCCAATATAACAAGTATAATTGCACCTACAACAGCCAAAAAGCCAAGCGCCCAGTGCAACAGAAAAACTATTAGAAAGTAAAACGGGGCCCATGGCATATCAAAAATTGAAGCCATTGCAGGGCTACCAACAAAACTGCGCACTTGACGCAAGTCTTTTAATAATTGTGTCTGCTGGCCACCTTCAGCCGGACCTCTAACACCAACTGCACGGTCAAAAACTTGCTTGCTTAATAACTTGTCAACACGCACCCCAACCCTTACCAGCACACGAGAACGAATAATATCCAGCAGTCCCATAAAGATAAAAAGTGCAATCACCAAAGTGAATAAGGCTGTTAGCGTCGGAACACTTCCACTTGTTAAAACACGGTCATAGACTTGCAACATGAATAGTGGACCCGTTAACATTAGAATGTTTGAAAACATACTAATGACCAATGCACCACCTAAAGCATCGCGGCATTTGTCCCAAACATCATCATATGAATGTTGGTCTGTTTGCGCATTACTTCCAGGATGTGATGCTTTTTGAAGAGAACGCTTTTTTCGTTTTGGGTCAAAAGATTGCAAGATCCGAGGCCATTTTTGATTCAACATATTTGCAAAATGGCTCCCGGCAGGGCGCTGATTATAATTATTTTGTGGCACAAGCCCTCGACTAAGAGCAAAATTATTCTGGCCACGAGATGGTTGCATATGAGGATATTGCTGAGGCGCATATGGTGTCATTGCTTTGTTAAAGTGTTGCACAGATGGCTGTGCAAAAAATGAATGCGCTCTGATACCTTGGTTGTGAGCTTGCTTAACATTTAGTGCCTTATGATTATGATATCCTCCATGGGCGTTGCCTTTGTGCTTGCCTGGTTGTAAAGTCAGTGTCAGTGTTGTGGCAAATATTCCCCACACCGCAATCAAAGCTGTATACATCGTAACTGTTGGAAGTTTTTGGACATATTCTATGTAGTTATAAAATGCCAACAGTGCGATCCAGCACGATATAAAGACCAGAATTGATACTGCAAACGGTACTATTTGATGATCTGCCAGGCGAGCATTGTGCCCCCAATGCATGACAGATGATTGAAAGCGGCGCAGCTGCACGGCGTTAATATACAAAATAATAGCAAAACTGGCCGTTAACCCAATTTCTGATGCGAAAACTTTAAATGATAAAGACCCAGCTATAAACGCAGAAATACAAAAGAATATGCAGAGCAATCCCACAAATATAATACGGTCAAGATAGGCAACAGTTGAGCGCAAAGACAAAAGGGCTCTGTTGCCTGATGTCACGAGGGTAATGGTGTAGACATTTACAAGCAATGTACTTATTAATACAGCCACGAGTGCAGGCCAATATAAATAGCCCAAGAAAGTGAACAGCTCGACTGAATTTAAAGGCGTATTGTGTTCCATACACGTATCGCACACATATTGTTTTCAATGAATATAGGCAGGTTCAGGGCCTATAAATAGCATCTATTCCGCGAGAGAGAACTTGCTTCCTGAACAGAATTGTATGTTATTTATAAGTCCTGAGCCCAATAACAAGCAGCTAGAGCAATCGTAACTCATGCTTATGGCGCATATACGGCAGTATCAAGATATTTCAGAGTTAACGGCTTTTTTAGATTTTGTTCGCGGCTTACTTAATGGCAGAAGATTGCGTATTTTTCAGATAACTTTGACCTAAATAGTCTTCATCACCTGTTTTAGGCGTATCCGAACCCCACAACTTATTCCGGACTTTCTGATAGTAAGCTTTGGGATCATAACGCTGTACAGATGGATCAATACGATCAACTGTAAGAATTCCCATTGCGTTTAGCAATTCATAGGCGCTCACATGTAAATCACGCTTTGTACCAAGAAGACGAATACGAGATTCGACAAGCTCTTTATCTGCATCCAGCAGGTCCATCACCGTGCGCTGCCCGATGCGCAACTCTTCTCGAATGCCTTCTAATGCTTTTTCACTTGCAATAACTGCCTCTTGATCAGATAGGCGACGTTGGCGAGCAGCCTTTAATTGCGCCCAAACGCTACCGACAGCTTCTGCCATTCTCACCTCGGTGTCGCGTTTACTACGCTCTAAACTTTCTGCAATATGGCTGGCCTCACGCACACGGGCAGACACTTCACCACCTTGATAAAGTGGGATATTGATTTGAGCGCGAACAAAAAAATTATCTTCTTCACCATTGTTTGAAATCACATCATTAAATGAAACATCGTCCTCTGAAGAGTAACCCGCAGACAAATCAGCTTTTGGTAAGAAATCAGCGCGCTGTTTTTCAACAGCATGCAATGCCGCCTCACTTCTATGATGAGCTGCCGCAACTTCAGGGTTAGCTTCATTCGCCAATTTCACAGCCTCCGTCAACGTCTTTGGCATTAAAATCTCTGGGAATTTAGGCATCTTGAGATGTTCGGGAGGTTTGCGCGTTACACGAGCATATCGCAATTGACTGGTTTGCAATTGAGCTTCTGCGGCTTTTAGAGCAGAGCGTGAGGCTGCAAGACGTATCTTAACTTGCTCCACATCTGTTACTGTGCCTTGACCGCGGTCATATCGATCACGCGTTCCAATTAATTCACGCCTCAAAGAGGTCACATTGCGTTTGCGTAACAGCAAAATACCTTCATCACGCAAAACTTCTAAATACGCGCGTGCTGTTTCAAATAAAATACTATTTTCCCGCGCCAATAGATCGTTACGCGCAACATGAACATTGGATTCTGCCTCATCAACAGAGGATTGTGTTTTAAACCCGTCAAAAAGAGGTTGATCAAGACGCACGCCATAACCAACGCTACCATTGTCAAAACCATCAAGTCCGCCTCCCCCTTCTGAAGAAACGCGGTAATTGCCAAATGCCGTGACTTTAGGACGATATCCAGACAGGGCTCTGGCCACACCCTCATCAGAGGCGCGGGCTTTAAAACGCTCAGCTTGCAATAACAAGTTTCGCTTGTAAGCCGCAACCATCGCATCATTAAGGCTTTCCGCGTGGGTTTGGGAAACGGACAGCACAAATAGCAATGGTGCAATACATGTTAGCGCTGCAAAAAAACTGATGAATTGGGGCGTGTTCCTCCAGATTCCACTAAGATTTTCTATGTTCACACTGTATTGCTGCGAATGAATTGCCATGTCTTTATACTTTTATTGTTATGATTGCGGAAATTTTCTTCCATTACCTTTGACATAACAGATATAAAATTTATTAGGCATTTTTGAGATGTGATATCATTTTTACAAATAAAAAGTTGCATTTAACCAAGGAAAACAGCTCCATGCTTCTCATCTATTTCATAACATATTGTAATATATTAATATTCACCTGACCAGCCTCAACTAACAAGAAACCATTTTGTAAGATTTGAGAAAATACAGCCACTTTTTTAAGAAAACAGCGCTTTAAAAAGGGTGTTACCAACACGGTACATTTCTGACATTATGATCGCATTGCCATAATTGCATCAATGCGCTACAACCTGTTATAAAATCACTTTTTTCTGCTTCTTTCAAATTACACTTCATTGACATTAACTCAGGGCCCTTATTTCATGAATACACCGCAATATGTCTATCATATGGATCGTGTCTCAAAGACGTATCCTGGTGGCAAACAAGTTTTAAAAGACATTCGATTATCCTTTTTACCAGATGCGAAAATTGGCGTTGTGGGCGTTAACGGTGCCGGTAAATCAACGTTAATGCGAGTCATGGCAGGCATGGATACGGAATTCACAGGTGAAGCCTGGGCTGCAAAGGATATTAAAGTTGGATATCTGCCCCAAGAACCGGAATTAAATTCAGAAAAAGACGTAACCGGAAATGTAATGGAAGGTGTCGCAGAGAAGAAAAACATGCTGGACCGGTACAATGAATTGGCCGTCAATTATTCTGATGACACCGCAGACGAAATGTCTGAATTGCAAGACCAGATTGATGCACAAAATTTATGGGACCTTGAAAGTCAGGTTGAACAAGCCATGGATGCACTAAGGTGTCCAGATGGTGACGCTGACGTCACCAATCTCTCAGGTGGGGAGCGACGCCGGGTTGCGCTTTGCAAACTCTTGTTGTCGCGCCCTGATATTTTGTTATTGGATGAGCCCACCAACCACCTTGATGCAGAAACGGTTGCCTGGCTTGATCGTTATTTACAAGAGTATCCTGGTATGGTTGCTATGGTTACTCACGATCGTTATTTTCTCGATAATATCACTACATGGACTTTAGAGCTTGACCGTGGACAGGGTGTTCCCTACCAGGGGAACTACTCTTCATGGCTGGAACAAAAGCAAAAACGCATGGGACAAGAAGGCCGCACAGAAGAAGCCAAACAAAAAGCCATGGCGCGTGAGTTGGAATGGATCAGGTCTAGCCCCAAAGCACGTCAAGCCAAATCTAAAGCGCGGATAAAATCTTATGAACAAATGGTTGAAGAGGCAGGGCAAGAGCAGGTGAGCACCGCACAAATCCAAATTCCATCTGGGCCACGCCTTGGTGGTGTTGTGATCGAAGCAGAAAAGTTGCAAAAAGGATTTGAAGATCGTCTGTTGGTGCAGGACTTAAGTTTTAAATTGCCGCCAGGTGGAATCGTTGGCGTTATTGGTCCGAATGGTGCCGGTAAAACAACCCTGTTTCGGATGATCACCGGTCAGGAAAACCCTGATGAGGGAACAATCCGCATCGGCGAGACAGTAAAACTTGGATATGTTGATCAAAGTCGTGATGCTTTGGATGATAAGAAAACCGTATGGGAAGAAATTTCTGAAGGCAACGATGTTATAGAACTTGGCAAGCGTGACGTGGCATCGCGCGCTTATGTCAGTTGGTTTAACTTTAAAGGTGGTGACCAACAAAAAAAGGTAGGGTTGCTATCTGGCGGTGAACGGAACCGCGTTCACTTGGCGAAAATGCTAAAATCAGGTGCAAACCTGCTTTTGCTCGATGAGCCAACGAACGACCTGGATACCGAAACATTATCGGCCCTAGAGTTAGCATTAGAAAATTTTGCGGGATGCGCTGTGGTCATCAGCCACGATAGGTTTTTTCTAGATCGCATCGCAACTCATATCTTAGCATTTGAAGGGGACAGCCATGTAGAATGGTTTGAAGGGAATTTTGCTGACTATGAAGAATATAAAAAACGCCGCCTAGGCGATAAAGCTATCGAACCCCATCGCATTAAATTTAAAAGGTTTGATAGAGGATAGCCCTAGTACCTTATTATAATAGTTTCGTGAGCGCTAATCGTTTATTATAGAATCGTAGGTTATTATAATAATTAAGACGAGATTTGTTATAAGAAGAAAACCGAATAGAGGATAAATGTATCCCAAATATACACTTTCTGAACGCATTGCCGATGGATGTGTGCACTTTATTGGTATTGCTTTTGGACTTATTGGTGTTGTTTGGTTGTTGTTAACCTCCTTTTTTACGTTACCTTTTTTCTCAACTTTAAGCCTGGTTATATATTCTACAGGCCTTCTGCTCATGTTTGGGTTTTCTGCCGCCTATCACTTAATCGCAATCCCTAGCTGGAAATGTCTGCTTCGACGATTTGACCAAGCAGCCATTTTCATTAAAATTGCAGGAACATATACACCATTCACGCTCATAAAAATGGGCGGCTTCTATGGGTATGGATTATTTAGCACAGTATGGGTAATTGCATTTATTGGAGTCATCGCAAAGCTGTATATCACATCAGGGTGGGAAAAGACATTTATCCTGTTATACCTCTTACTCGGTTGGATTGGCTTGGTTGTCTTGCAACCACTTATAGCTTCGGTGCCGGCATTAACTCTGGCCTTGCTCATACTTGGAGGAGTGTTCTATAGCGTTGGTATTATTTTTCATCTTTGGGAAACGCTTTTCTTTCAAAACGTCATTTGGCATATTTTTGTACTAGCTGGTACGATCTGCCATTTTGGCGCAGTCGTAACTGCAATATTTGAATAAAGCAAAAAATATCACAGCATATTTTCAGGGGGCATGTAAGCATGGCCCAAATCAATAGCAACAGGCTCGCAAGTCACTTTACCAAGGGCGATATTTAGCCCATTGCGTAAATGTGCATCCTCTTGAAGAGCAGTTTTCCAACCTTTATTTGCAAGATTAATTACATGCTGCAAAGTTACATTATTCAAAGCATACGTTGAAGTGCGTGCAACCCCACCTGGCATATTTGCAACACAATAATGCACGATATTTTCCAGTATATACGTTGGCTGGTCATGGGTTGTGGGGTTTGATGTGGCAAAGCAACCACCTTGGTCAATGGCCACATCCACCAGGACAGAGCCTGGTTTCATAGTACGCAGCATATCATGTGTCACCAATTTAGGCGCTTTTGCACCTGGAACCAATACAGCTCCGATTACGAGATCTGCTGTTGTAATGAGTTCTTCTATGACAGATTGACTAGAGTAGACAACCTTTGCACTGGATTCAAAATGATTTTCCAACTTTTCAAGAACGCCAGGGTTTCTATCAAGGATAGTGACATCAGCATGTAAGCCAACAGCCATTTGCGCCGCATTAAAACCAACAACACCGCCACCAATGATCACGACTTTGCCAGGCAAAACACCTGGAACACCGCCCAGCAATATCCCTCTACCACCATGAGCTTTTTCGAGGGTGCTTGCTCCGGCTTGAATAGACATGCGCCCGGCAACTTGACTCATTGGTTTTAAAAGGGGAAGCTCACCAGTATCATTTGTCACAGTTTCATAGGCGATACAAACGGCTCCAGATGATATGAGATCATCTGTTTGTTCTGCATCGGCTGCCAGATGAAGGTAAGTGAACAAGATCTGCTCTGCCTTAAGTAAAACACGTTCATGGGCTTGAGGTTCTTTGACTTTTACAATCATATCTGATTGCGAAAAAATATCCTGGGCTGTTTGTTTTATTTCTGCGCCAACATTTATGTATTGTTGATCATCAGCGCCAATACCAAGTCCAGCATTATGTTCAACAAAAAACTGATGCCCATGTGAGATCACTTCACGAACACTTTCCGGCGTTAACCCGACCCGGTATTCATGATTTTTAACTTCTTTGGGAATGCCGATACGCATTTTTACTATCCTTATGAGCTGTTTTTCTTATGGCAAAGACAAGAAACAAGGCTCTAATGCGATAAAATCTGGCTCAAGAACAATTGAGTGCGGTCAGATTTTGGATTATTAAAAAATTCATTCGGTTCACCTTGCTCAACGATTTCGCCAGCATCCATGAATATAACACGGTGTGCCACTTGTTTTGCAAAGCCCATTTCATGTGTGACGCATAGCATGGTCATGCCACTTTCAGCCAAATCAATCATCACATCCAGAACCTCAGAAATCATTTCTGGATCAAGAGCAGATGTGGGTTCATCAAACAGCATAATTTTAGGGTTCATGCAAAGCGAGCGTGCAATAGCAACACGTTGTTGTTGCCCACCAGAAAGCTGGCCTGGATATTTGCTGGCTTGTTCTGGAATTTTTACCTTAGTGAGAAAATTCATTGCAATCTCTTCGGCATCCTTCTTTGGCATTTTGCGCACCCAAATCGGAGCTAGCGTACAGTTCTCCAAAATTGTCAGATGAGGAAAGAGATTAAAATGTTGGAACACCATGCCAACTTCACGGCGAATGTCTTCGATGTTCTTCAGATCATTGGTCAATTCAATATTATCGACCACAATCTTTCCTTCTTGGTGCTCTTCCAGGCGGTTGAGGCATCGGATAAGAGTAGACTTACCAGAGCCAGAAGGACCGCAAATCACGATACGTTCACCTTTTTTGACAGACATATTAATGTCTTTAAGAACGTGAAATTGGCCATACCATTTGTTTAAGTTATCAATTGTAATGGCTGTTTCAGAAGATCCGTTTGCTATTTTAGTCATTGTCTTACACTCTTATATTTCAAATTAATGGCGATGAGATGTATCCAATTTTTTCTCAAGATTTGTAGAATAGCGTGACATCCCAAAGCAGAAGATCCAGTATATGAACGCAACAAAAATATATGCGGTGATATCAAACCCCTTCCATTCCAAAGATCGCGCGGCGGCTGTGCCAGTTCCCGTTAAATCAAATAGGCCAATGATAGAGACCAACGAGGTGTCCTTAAACAAGGCAATAAATGTGTTGACGATACTCGGGATAGAAATGGTTAAAGCTTGGGGCAAAATAATAAGAAGCGTTTTTTTCCAGTATCCAAGACCAAGGGCATCGGCGGCTTCATACTGCCCTTTGGGTAGGGCCTGCAAACCACCACGTATCGCTTCAGCCGTATAAGCAGATTGGAACAAGGCGATCCCAACAATAGCGCGTAGCACTTTGTCAATATCAACCCCTTGAGGCAAAAACAGAGGTAACATCACTGATGCCATGAACAATATTGTAATGAGTGGAGCAGCACGCCAAAGCTCAATATAAAGCGTGCACATCCATCTTATGACCGGAAGATCTGATTGCCGCCCTAAAGCCATAAGAATACCGAGGGGAAATGCTAGAACAATGCCAGCAAACGCAAGAACCAATGTGAGCATCAGGCCACCCCACTGGTCAGTATCCGCCACAGGCAGGCCAAGCCATGATCCATGAATAAGTGCGAACACTAAAAACGGAAAAACAAAAAGCGTAAAAGCCCCAATGTAAAGTTTTCTCGGCACTGATGGGGAAAGCAGCGCTACAATAAGGCTTACAAGTATTGCAAACACAAGAACGGGACGCCAAATCTGATCAGGGTTAGCGGCATAATAGAGCCCGAACATAAATTGGTTGAAACGCACTTTAATAAACGTCCAACATGCTCCAGCAGGATTGGCATCACACACGCTGCGATCTGAACCACTTACGATAGATTTAAAAATTGCCCAATCGATGATAGGGGGGATGATGATATACAAAATGTATATGCCAATAAGGGTTAAGATGGTGCTTGATATCGAGCTAAAAAAACTCTCTCGCAACCAAGCAATCGGACCAACTTTTGTAATAGGTGGAGAGCGATCTGGCGTTCTAACATGTTCTAGAGTTGTTGTTGTCATTGTTTACCGCTCCACCAATTGAACGCTATTGTTGTAGAGATTAAGAATTAGCGATGTTAACAAACTCAAGGTGATATACACGGCCATTGTCATTATAATAATTGTGACTGCTTGGCCAGTTTGATTGAGTGCAATACCCATAAAAATTGCCACGATCTCTTCATAGGCCACAGCAACAGCTAAAGATGAGTTTTTCGTAAGATTTAGATATTGGCTGATTGTTGGTGGAATAATGACGCGCATCGCTTGCGGGATAATAACTTTTTGCAACATTTTAGCGCGTGATAATCCCACCGCTTGTGCTGCTTCTGTTTGTCCTTTAGGAACAGATTGGATACCGGCGCGAACATTCTCTGCAATAAAAGCTGAGGTATATGTCGTTAAGGCAAACCAAAGGGAAAACATGGGAAGGGGAAGTTCAAAGCCACCAGAAAAATTGAACCGTCCAAGTTGCGGCAACTCAAACGTAATAGGGCCACCTAGGGCAAAAAAGCCCAATATAGCTAATACAAAGACACCAAGCACACCCACAAGACGTGCCGGAAAAAGCTGCCCGGTCTCATCATGACGCTTGTAGGCCCACCGTCTTAAAAAGATAGCCCCAACAATGCCTGCAATCACAATGGCGCATAAAATCAAAAAGCCTGTCTCATTATTAATTGTTGCTTTTGGGAGATAAAGACCACGTTGATTTAAAAATACAGTTTCAAATAAAGAATAACTCTCTCGAACTGGTGGTAAAATTACAAGAAAAACGGCAAAGTTCCAAAAAAAGATTTGCAGTAGTAGCGGGATATTGCGCAAAATTTCAATATAAACTGTGGCAAACCTTGAAATCAAAAGATTAGGGGAGAGGCGCATCACGCCGATAATGAAGCCTAACAATGTTGCTGCAATAATACCAAGAATGGCAACGAGGATCGTGTTTTGAATGCCAATAAAGAAAACTTGCCAGTAAGTGCTTTCACCAAGTTTAAATTCCAAGAACGGCGAAAAACCAACAGCAAATGGCGCAATGGTATCAAGAAAATCAAAGCTAGTGCGAATGCCTCGTTCTTCTAAATTATTAAAAGCATTTTGTAAAAGAAGATAAAGGCCATAAACAACTAAAATAGGGATTGTAATTTGAAAGAATATGGCCCTAATGCGAGGGTCTCTGTGGACGACTAAGTTTATTTTTTGTGCCACGCCAATATCCTTAAATGTAATTTTTATCATTAAAGAGGTTAAGGGCTTAAAACCAAGCCCTTAACCTGATTTTGCGAATTAGCGAATTGGTGGAGCGTAGAGAATACCGCCTTTTGTCCAAAGGTCGTTTACACTACCTTCACGGGCAATACCAAGTGGCGTAACATGTTTTTCATACATTTCACCATAGTTACCAACGGCTTTAATTGCATTGACAGCCCAGTCTTGACCCAAACCAAGGTTCTTACCCATTTCACCTTCAACACCAAGGAGGCGTTTGATGTTAGGGTTGTCAGACTTCATCATCTCATCAATGTTTTTTGATGTGACGCCAAGCTCTTCTGCATTGATCAAAGCGTAAAGCGTCCACTTAACAATATCACCCCATTGATCATCACCTTGACGTACAACAGGCCCAAGCGGTTCTTTCGAAACTGTTTCAGGAAGAATGACAGAACCATCAGGATCTTTAAGCTCGGTACGCAGAGCTGCCAATTGTGACTTATCAGATGTTAAAACATCGCAAGCACCGCCATCAAAACCTTCACGACTTTGCGCTGAGGTATCATATCCGATTGGTTGATATTTCATACCGTTCGTACGAAAGTAGTCTGCAAGGTTAAGCTCAGTTGTTGTTCCAGCTTGGATACAAACTTTTGCACCATCAAGTTCTTTTGCACTTTTAACACCAAGCGCTTTTTTCACCATGAAGCCTTGACCATCGATGTAATTGTAATACGTAAAATCAACACCCAAAGTTGAATCGCGGAAAAGCGTATGCGTCGTATTACGCGAAAGAATATCAACTTCACCAGAAGAAAGAGCTGTAAAACGTTCTTTGGCTGTAAGAGGGGTAAACTTAACTTTGCTTTTGTCTCCTAGAACAGCAGCGGCAAGAGCATAACAAATGTCTGCGTCTAAGCCTTGCATTGCCCCTTTGTCGTCTGGTGCAGAAAAGCCAGGAAGCGTACCTGAAACACCGCATTTGATAACACCAGCTTTTTTAACGTCGTCAAGTGTTGCCGCAGAACATATTGCAGTGGTCATCCCAAAAATCACGCCTGCAAGGGCGAATTTTTTTATCATTTTCACGTTTTTCTCTCCTTAAAATTATACCATCTCAGGAATAAAAGCCTACACCCAAGCAGGGTGTTGTTCATAAAAAGCAATTATCATTGCTTTCTATAGTTGGAAGGGCATAGAAAACACCCCCATTTAATTAAGCTATGATGGACTTTGCCAACACAACTCCTATTTTATTATGCATGATATCATGCATAATAAAAACACCTTTCAAAAGCTAGACATAGTGACCAAGGACGTTAACTATATAATTTTTTGAAATTAAAGCATTGCCTAAGAAATCTGAAATCTATGCAGAATAAATGAAACAGCCCATCATTCCCTAAGTTACATTATTATTGACCAAAAAGCGCTGCGGACCAGATGGTTGTTATTCCATTGCCAACGCATAGCCACGCACCATAGTGTTTTGCATCACAAATAAAAACTATCCTATTGTAATCTAACAACAAACAAGGTGGTATAGCAATTATTTTTTTTGTATGTTTTATGTGCAACTGTCCAGTTTTTGTGCAAAGCTGTTGTTTCAACAAAAGAGTGGGCTGAAGAGCGTCAAGACGAAAATTAAAACCTCAACAGAGCACAAAAGCCATTTTAATTTTGGTATTTTTCAATCTAAATACCATAAAAAATTAGCACCCAATATATACCATAACGCAGCCCCATATGATGATTGCATATGTGGAAATATATATATTCAGCCATATTTTTTGTAGAGAAACACGGAAATTAGGTGTTTTCATTAGATTTTAGTTGTTTTTTCGCAAAAAAAGTGCATGAAAAATTAGGAAAAAAGAACAAATTACAGCTTTGTTAACTGAAAAGACGCAATAGGGGAGGATGTAAATTTCTGGTGCGTCCTTTAGACACTAAGCTGGCACTTGTGAAATTTTCTAAATATTTTCTTAAATTTGCATTTTTTAGCAAAAACATAGGAAAACTAGGAATTTTTAAACTTAATTCCTCTAAAACGTAATAAAAAAATTTAAGGAAGCATCAAATTTAAAAGTTTTTTGTAAAACAAAGGTAAGACATTTTAA
>JBCCCO010000002.1:0-89879 GCA_039033475.1 Pseudomonadota bacterium
CTTTTATACACAAATATAAAATGAAGAAAATAGCAAAATTTCTAAAGCTACCTCATACTGAAAGCGGAACCACCATTGGTTTGCTTGGTGGCTCCTTCAATCCACCTCATGCAGGACACCATGATATTAGCCTTCACATGCTCCAACAACTCAATCTGCATCAACTGTGGTGGCTTGTCTCGCCGGGCAATCCACTAAAATCAAAAACGGAATTACAAAGTCTCGAACGAAGATTGCAGCTGTGCCAACAGTACACGTCTCATCCAAAAATAAAAATTACCGCTTTTGAAGCCGCCCGCCCAGATGTTTTTACAGCTCACACCTTGCAATTTCTAAAACAAAAGAAAAAGAGTAATTTTTTCGTTTGGATTATGGGGGCTGATAACCTGGTTAATTTTAATCTCTGGGAAAAATGGCAACACATTTTTTTAACCTATCCGATTGCTATCCATGATAGGTCCGGATTTCGCTACAAAGCACTCTCCTCAACTGCGGCAACTTATTTTAGAAAAAGTAAAATCCCCCAAAGTCATGCCAAAAATTTAGCATATCGCGCGGCTCCTGCCTGGACATATCTCTCAGCCCCGCTAAACGACATATCATCAACAGCCATAAGACAAAAAAATAGCAAAGAGGCGTGCACGAACCAACAGGTGATCCTCGCAAAATCAAAAAACATATTATAACTTTATTTTTGCACGAATAAGTTATATTATGAGACTATAATGTTAGTGAAAAGGATATCCAATAAAGCATGAGACTATCTTCTGAGAGTGCTGTGAGCAGCACATCTCTTGTCAGGCCCTTGTACGATAAACAACAGTCTGCCCTAAGTATGTTGGAGGTGATTCAAGACACTCTTGAGGACGCAAAAGCCGAAGACATTACGATCATTGACCTTGAGAACAAGACCTCTATCGGTGACACGATGATCATCGCTTCAGGTCGTTCAAACCGCCATGTTGGCGCGATCGCAGAACAACTTGTTAGAAATCTGAAAAAAGTTGGCTTTGGTAAAGCTCATGTTGAAGGCTTATCGAGTTGTGATTGGGTGTTAATCGATGCCGGGGATGTTATTGTTCACGTGTTTCGCCCTGAGGTAAGAGAGTTTTATAATCTTGAAAAGATTTGGTCGTCCATCCATCCTGAAGCGATGAGCGCCACAGATCCCTCCGCTGAATAAAGAGCCCTCTTCTAAATAAAGGGGGGCCGTTATAAAGATAAACAAGCTATAATCGAGCCGACACGCCTTATGCGCTTAAATCTCATTGCTGTTGGCCGTTTAAAACAAGGGCCTGAGAGGGAGCTATGTGCACGCTACGCAGAACGCTTCAATGCGCAGGGGCGGCATTATAGCCTCGGGCCGATCAACATCATTGAAATTCAAGAAAGCAAAGCCTCATCCCGCTCGGAAAGAATTGTACAAGAAGCAAGTCTTCTTAGTAAAAAACTGCCTAGCCATAGTCCTATTATCACACTGGATGAACGTGGAAAACATTTAGATAGTAAGCAATTATCTGGAGAAGTCAAAATGTTGCGAGATCAGGGGGCGTCTCAAATCTCACTTATTATAGGAGGGCCAGATGGTGTGTGCTCCAGCATAAAAAATAGAGCGACCCTAATTTTATCTTTAAGCGCGATGACGCTTCCCCATGCCTTTGCACGCATCTTATTGCTGGAACAACTATATCGCTCTGTAACTATAATGGCGGGCCACCCTTACCACCGCGAGTAGACAAAGGGAGTTTGAAATAAAGGCGGCCGTGCTCAAGTGTGCCTCTAGAGCGATTCAACCTAAATTGAATTCAATTCAGGTTGTAAAATTGCTCGTTTTAAAAAGGCTACAGCTTGTCAGATGAGGCGTAGCCGAAGTTGACATGCTGTAGGCTCAGGGCCTATAAATAACATCATGTATTAACTGATTTGCATAGTTGTGCAGAGGTTTCTATAGCCTCATTCCTGTTACATGTCGCTTGCTCTCGGTATAAAAATTCTTCCATATTTTAATAAGATTTTCATCGAATTATTCCATAATAATTAAGTGTTATTTGCGTTTTATTCTGGGATATTTAGGTGAAGTATTTAGGGTTTGTTAAGAGAATATATTGTTTTGAACATTCTGTTTTTAAAACGCTTGCAGTGTGCGTGTCTGCTGCAATGCTTTTCTCTGCATGTTCTTGGATAGGTCTTAACTTAAATCGCCCGAGTTTAAGCAAGCGCGTTGTCGAATATGGGCAGCCTGTGCCAAAAGGTGGCGGTGTATACAAAATAGGAAAACCCTATAACATTGATGGCGTCAGATACACCCCCAAAGAAGATAGATATTACAATAAAGTAGGGCAAGCTTCTTGGTACGGCGCGAAGTTTCATGGTCGTTACACGGCAAACCGTGAAATTTATGATATGGATGCCCTCACAGCAGCGCATCCCACATTGCCTATTCCCAGCTATGTGCGTGTAACAAATTTAAGCAACGGTCGGCGTCTTGTGGTTCGGGTTAACGACCGGGGGCCTTACGCCAATGACCGCATTATTGATATGTCGCGCCGGTCTGCAGAACTTCTTGATTTTAAGCAAAAAGGAACTGCAAAAGTGCGGGTGACATATATTGGCAAGGCCCCTTTAAATGGCAATGACCGTTACGAACGGCAATATCTCTCCCAGCAATACTGGTTTCAAGGCAGAAATAATAGAAGGTATTCTTCACGGTCGCAAAACCGCAGATTTGCAAGGCGCAGCCGTCCAAGACGTGTTGCACAGCGCTATGACACCCTCACCGTTGGAAGTTTACCAAGAGAAAGTAGATATCAAAGTCCTATATCGCGAAACGCAAGATATGCCATCCAAACTGGCAGCTTTTATAACTATCGCAATGCCAAACGCCGCAGCACTCAAGTATCGCGTGTTGGCAGGGCTTATATAAAATCGTTCGACCGAGACAAAGGCACTTTGCATAAAGTTATGTTGGGGCCGTTCAAAAACCGTAAAAGCGCTGAATATACTCTATCCCAATTGTACTCATCTGGCATGTATGATGCGATTCTTGTGAAGAAATAGACCCAAATTTAGACAGACCAGTTGATTTTGCGCTTCCCACCCTGCTATATTTAACATAAGTTTTTTTCACAAAGACCCCGATATTTCTAAATCAGGTATCAGCTTCCCTGGAAGTACGGGCCTGTTTTCCTTCGTCCTTAAATTTTGCATAGATTGAAACAACCTATGTAGTAAGGTTTTGCGGGCATTGTAGATGTAATAGAATATCACAACAATACAACAGGTTTAAAAAGAGTGTTCTTCACATGGGCTCCAAATAAAAATTATCTCATGGTATTGCGAGCGTTGAGATTCTTTGGCGTTTTGTATGTTGTATTATGCGTAAGCGTTACCCAGCAAAGTTTCGCAAATTTTGAATCAAGTGCCTCCCATGCCATATTGATGGACTCAGAAACAAACTCTGTTCTGTATGAGAAAAAAGCAGATGAGCTTATGTATCCAGCAAGCATGAGCAAGCTCATGACCCTTGCGCTTGTTTTCCGAGAGATGAGTAGCGGAAAACTCAAACTTGATGATGAAATCTTTATCAGTGTAAATGCATGGCGTAATGGCGGGGCACCGTCCCGAACATCAGCCATGTTTGCCAGCGTCAAGTCCAAAGTAAGCTTAAAAGATATCTTGCAAGGCATTGTTGTTCAATCCGGAAATGATGCGAGCATTGCCATAGCTGAAGCCATGTATGGGTCGGAACAAGCTTTTGCAGAAGAAATGACAAAGCTTGCCAGAGAGCTTGGCCTTTCAAAATCTATTTTCTCTAATGCGACTGGTTTGCCCAGCCCAAACCACAAAATGACAGCCCGTGAACTGGCGGAATTATCTATTTATCTGATCAAAACATATCCAGAGTATTACACATACTTTGCGCAAAAAGAGTTTAAGTATAAGCGCTACCGTTTCATTAATCGCAACCCTCTGCTGTCTCAAAATATAGGCGTTGATGGTTTGAAAACCGGTTTTGTGAAAGATGCTGGATACGGCATAACAATATCAGCAAAAAGAGGGGACCGTAGGCTTGTCGCGGTTATAAATGGCCTGAAATCCAAGAAAGAACGCACGTCTGAAGCGCGCCGTTTGCTGGAATGGGGATTTCGTAGTTTTAAATCATTCCGGCTATTTAACCCAGATGAAACTGTGGGATATATCAGAGTTTGGGGCGGAGAAAAAACATACCTTCCGCTAACCGGAGATGAAAATGGCGTGAACATTTATCTTCCGCGAATTGGAGATAGCCGTTTAAGAGCGTCTATTGTGTATGATGGTCCTCTGAAAACACCAATCAAAAAAGGCCAGAAGGTCGCAAGTTTGCGTATTAGAACGCAAGGCAGCACCTCAACGCAAGTTCCGCTGTATGCCGCAGAGACTGTTAAACCAAGCGGTTTTATTTGGCAAGGCATCGATTCTCTTATATTTTTAGCATTTGGTTGGCTTTACCATGCGATATAAAAAACAAAAATAGAGCTGATCCAATGTTAAATGGTTTATTTTTAAAGATACTCTCAGTTCGTCATTCCAGCGAAAGCTGGAATCTAAACAGAAATGCAAAGAGATCTTCTGACTTATCGTTGGGATGATCCCTTTTGTTTGTATAAATGAATAAATCAAAGTCATTTTAATCAGACGAGCTGTAGTCATATTGATATAGGACACTTAAATGGCCTACGGAAAATTTATTACCTTCGAGGGAGGAGAGGGGGCAGGCAAAACAACCCAAATGGCCCACCTCGCAAGACGGTTGGAAAATGCAGGTGTTGATGTCAGGCAAACCCGAGAGCCAGGTGGTTCCCCACGCGCCGAACAAATACGCGAGGTTTTGCTCAAAGGTGTTGGCAAAAGTTTAGGCTCTATGGCTGAAACTTTGTTGTTTTTTGCCGCCAGAGAAGATCATTTGGAAAAAACCATTCGTCCGTTCTTACGCGCCGGAGGCTGGGTAATATCAGATAGGTTTACCGATTCTACAAGAGCGTACCAAGGTGCTGTTGGCGGTGTTTCTGAGGAGGTCTTAGATTATCTTGAAGATATTATCGTAGGCTCAACCCGTCCGTATTATACAATCATTCTTGATATTCCTGCAAAAGAGGGGTTGGCCCGGGCAGCCGCAAGGCGGCAAAAAGATGAAGTGCCAGACCGCTTTGAAGCTATGGACATTGACTTTCACAATAAGTTACGCCAAGCTTTTTTAAAAATTGCAACAAAAGAGCCAGAGCGCTGCGTTGTCATTAATGCCAACGCAACAGAAGCCCATGTTGCTGATGAAATCTGGAAATCGGTAAAACAGCGTTTTTCGATTTAAATTCTCTCTGTTATTGATAAGGAAAAAGTACTTAAAGCATCAAATCTTTCCGCCGTCATTCCCGCGAAAGCGGGAATCTCAGCGAAAATCACCGAGAGATCCCCGCTTTCGCGGGGATGACAGGGGAGGGTTTTATATTTTTATTCATCAACAATTGGGGTTGCTCAGTTGCCAATTTAACCTAAAAATCAAATGCCTCGCAAAAAAACAACAAAAATAAGCGATGAATCCCCACTACCAGAAGCAGACCGCTTTGGAATATTTCCGCATCCTCGTGAAACCTTAGAACTCTATGGGCATGACAAACCCAAACAAGATATTCTTCAGGCGTGGCAACTCGGAAGAATGCATCATGCATGGATTCTATCAGGACCAACAGGCATTGGTAAAGCAACATTTGCATATCATATTGCACGGATTATCTTACAGCATGATACCGCATCAGATGTCGCTCCGCAAACAAGCAGCCCAGAGCCAGACGATCAAATCACCCGTCAAATTGCGGCCCTCTCCCACCCAAATATGCTGGTTCTGCGCCGCATTTGGGATGCGAAAACAGGGCGATTTTCAACAGGTATCCCGGTCAGTGAAGTCAGACGGTTGCGAAATTTCGTTGGCATGACAGGAGAGCAGGGGCGCTGGCGTGTTGTGATTATCGACAGAGCAGATGAGATGAATATCAACGCTGCCAATGCGGTTCTAAAATCTTTAGAAGAACCCCCTGCATTTTGCATCTTCTTTCTCATCACAGAAACATTAGGCAAACTCCCGATAACAATAAGGTCTAGGTGTCGCAAATTAGCGTTCAATACCTTATCTTTGCAAGATGTGACTCAATCAGTACAAAATGTATGCTCGAGCCAGGGTATCGATCCACCAGACCATGCTAAAATGGAAATCTTGCATGGTGTTGCCAAAGGTAGCGTCCAAAGAATGCTCGATATGATGCAAAACAAAGGGCTGGACACTTATGAAAATCTGCTCGCACTTTTGCAAACCTTACCAAGGTTAGACATAGCCAAAATGCACGCACTGGCAGATAAATTAGCCTCAGCTCAGGCTCAAAAAGAATTTGAAATGTTTTTTATGCTATTAACAGATATTATACAGCGCGGTGTGCGTGTTGCAGCAGGTCATGGCACCGCGCCCGAACGGGAAATATCCATCGCCTTAAAGCTTATAAATCAACAGACCCTTGCACAATGGGCTGAGCTATGGGAAACAGTGGTGCAAGCGAAAAACGAGACCATGGCACTTAATCTTGACCGTAAGACGTTTATACTAAATATATTTCAAAAATTGCAGACTGTCACAGCTAATGCCCGACCATAAAAAATACTATATCACCACAGCCATTTCATACCCCAATGGTTCTCCTCATATTGGCCACGCTTATGAAGCCATTGCCACTGATGCTCTGGCCCGGTTTAAGCGGTTGGATGGATATGATGTGTTTTTTCTTACCGGAACAGATGAGCACGGCATAAAGATGCTTCAAACCGCCAGGAATGAAGGTATAACACCAAAACAATTGGCAGATAAAAACACAGATAAATTCAAGCACATGGTAGAAGCATTAAGCTGCTCCCACGATGATTTTATTAGAACAAGTGAGCAGCGGCATCATGTTGCAAGTCAAGACATCTGGCAACGCATGAATGAGGCCGGCGATATTTATCTCGACAGCTATGCTGGCTGGTATTCAGTACGCGATGAAGCTTATTACGAGGAAAAAGAACTCACCAAAGCGCAAGATGGAACAAAGCTCTCCCCGCAAGGTACACCTGTGGAATGGGTGGAAGAAGAAAGCTATTTTTTTAAGCTCTCGGCCTACCAGGACAAGTTGCTAGAGCTATACCAAACGCAGCCAGATTTTATCGGTCCAGAAAGCCGTCGCAATGAAGTAATGTCCTTCGTAAAAGGCGGCCTGCGTGATTTATCAATTTCCCGCACGACATTTGATTGGGGCGTTGATGTTCCGCAAGATGGAAAAACAGATAAAGACCACGTGATGTATGTTTGGGTTGATGCGCTCACCAATTATCTCACTGGAATTGGCTATCCAGATACAGACAGCCAAAGCTATCAAAACTATTGGCCTGCGGATGTGCATATTATCGGCAAAGACATTATCCGCTTTCATACGGTGTACTGGCCTGCGTTTTTAATGTCTGCGAAACTCCCTTTGCCAAAGCGTGTGTTTGGCCATGGTTTTTTGTTTAACAAAGGCGAGAAAATGTCTAAGTCCGTAGGCAATGTGATTGACCCATTTGCCTTAGCAAAAGAATATGGCATTGACCAGTTGCGATATTTCTTGCTTCGCGATGTACCCTTTGGTCAAGATGGCAATTATTCCCATGAAGCAATAGTTGCGAGAATAAATGCCGATTTGGCAAATGATTTGGGGAATTTGGCCCAAAGGTCACTATCCATGATTGCAAAAAACTGTGATGGGCTTTTACCAGAACCACAAGATTTGACAGATGAAGATTCCACTATTCTGAGCATGGCAGATAATTTGCTGCCAGATATACGTAAAGAAATTGACCATCAAGCCATACATAAAGCAATTGAGCGTATTTGGTTTGTGGTCGGTGAAGCAAATAAATATTTTGCCGCGCAAGAACCCTGGGCCTTAAAGAAAACCAACCCAGCTCGCATGGGTACAGTCTTATACGTTACAGCAGAAGTGGTGCGCCAGGTGACCATTCTAGCTCAGCCCATTATGCCAACATTAACAAAACAGCTGCTTGCCTTATTGCAGGTCACCGATGAAAACGATATGCAATATAGTGCCTTGGGAGAGAAAGGCCGCCTGAAACCAGGAATTGAGATTGCCAAACCCACCCCCGTATTCCCCAGGTATGTTGAGGAGGAGATAAATTGAGTTAATTGAAGCGGATAATCCTGAGTGGAGAGATTTATATTTTGATATTTTTTGAAAAGCAGATGAGATTCCAGCTTTCGCTGGAATGACGCATGAATTAAGTTTGGTGTATGAGGTGAAAACTAAAGATTCCATAAAAACTAACAAAAAATGAGATGCGTAGTATTGCTAAAAAAACTCTCTGTTTCGTCATTCCAGCGAAAGCTGGAATCTAAAAACAATTTATAAAAACTTTAAATTCAGTAATTAATTAAAGCTAAGAATACAAAGACATGTTCATCATAGACAGCCATTGCCATTTAGACTATCCGCCACTTAGCGAGAACGTTACAGGCGTTCTAGAGCGCGCATGGGACGTAAACGTAAAACTGATGCTGACCATTTCAACGCGCGTTAAGGAATTTCAAAAACTTAAAAACATTATTGAAAAGAACGACAATGTCTATGGCTCGGTTGGAACACATCCCCACAATGCCGATGAAGAGTTGGATGTCACAGCACAAGACCTCATAGACATGGCAAAGCATCCAAAAGTCGTCGCCATTGGCGAAGTGGGGCTGGATTATTATTACGATAACGCCCCAAGACAAGCCCAAGCGCAAGGTTTTCGCACACATATTGAAGCCGCACGGCAAACAGGCCTTCCATTGGTTATACACTCTCGCGATGCTGAAACAGATACCATCGCAATCCTCGAAGAGGAAATGGCCAAAGGTTCATTTAAACCTTTGTTGCATTGCTTTTCATCAAAGAGAGAATTGGCGATGCGGGGATTAGAATTAGGCGCATATATATCTGTATCAGGAATTATCACATACAAAAATGCAGAAGATATCCGTGAAACCATAAAAGATGTGCCGTTAGACCGTCTGCTGGTGGAAACAGATGCGCCCTATCTTGCGCCAACGCCTCATCGCGGCAAAAAAAATGAACCCTCTTTTGTGGTGCATACACTTGAAAAATTAGCAGAAATCAAAGGTGTGAGCAAAGAGCATATGGCGCAACAAACGTCAGAGAACTTTTTTCAATTGTTTTCAAAAGTGAAAGCACCGGAAACCTTTACAAAAAGTGCTGCTGAATGACTTTAAAATTGACCATTTTAGGATGTGGCTCTTCAACGGGTGTCCCCCGCATCGGTGGAGATTGGGGGGCGTGTGATCCGAACAATCCCAAAAATTATAGACGCAGATGCTCGCTGCTTGTGGAGCAGGAGGCACCAGAGGGCATCACCAGAGTTATTATCGACACCTCTCCAGATATTCGTCAACAGTTACTCGACACCAATGTAGACTGGCTTGATGGTGTGCTCTACACCCACGACCATGCCGACCACACCCATGGCATTGACGATTTGCGCATGCTGGTAATGAACAAAAAACGCCGTGTTGATGTCTATGCGAATACAGAAACCTTAGGTGTTTTGCAAAAGCGTTTCGATTATTGTTTTACCTCTCCTGAAGGCAGCGTATATCCGCCGATTTTAAATGCAAATCTTGTCCATCCCGGTCAGCCTGTGAGCATTTCAGGTCCCGGAGGTGATATCGAAGTGCTTCCATTTTTGCAACATCACGGGCGGATTGCGTGCCTTGGTTTTCGTTTTGGCAATGTGGCATATTCGTGCGATTTGCATGATTTGCCAGAAGAGACCTTATCCCATCTGCAAAACCTTGATGTCTGGATTGTTGATGCCTTGCGCAGAAAGCCTCATCCAACCCATTTTAATTTGGAAACAACGTTATCGTGGATTGAGCGCGTGCAGCCCAAAAAAGCAATCTTAACAGATATGCATGTGGATATGGATTATCAAACGCTATGCGAGGAATTACCAAAGCATATCAGGCCAGCCTATGATGGGTTGGTAATTATTGATGGTGAAGTGCTAACGTATTGAAAAAATGTGATTTTTTATATTGTTTAAAATGCCATTTTATATACTCTTACATCTTTGAAATATGGTATGTAAAAAAGGCTGCGACTCGTAAGGAATAAGAAACAAAGTGACCGATAACAACAACACAGTAACACCACCCCCAGGTTCAGAGCCATCTGATATCCGCCCTGTAACAATCACCGATGAGATGCAAAAATCGTATCTTGATTATGCTATGAGCGTGATTGTCTCGCGCGCGCTGCCAGATGTGCGCGATGGCTTAAAACCTGTGCACCGCCGCATCCTCTATACCATGGATGAAAATGGCCTGGAGTGGAATAAACCCTATAAAAAATCAGCACGTGTCGTCGGTGATGTTATGGGTAAATACCATCCTCACGGCGATCAGGCAATTTATGATGCATTGGTGCGCATGGCGCAGGATTTTTCCATGCGCTTACCCCTTATAGATGGTCAGGGCAATTTCGGTTCAATTGACAATGATCCACCAGCCGCCATGCGTTATACCGAATGCCGCTTGGAAAAAGTCGCGCACACATTACTCAATGACATTGATAAAGATACTGTTGATTTTCAGGTAAACTATGATGGCTCTGAAACCGAGCCGAAAGTTCTGCCAGCGCGGTATCCAAATTTATTGGTCAATGGGGCCGGTGGCATTGCGGTCGGGATGGCAACCAACATCCCTCCTCATAATTTGTCTGAAATTATCAATGCGTGTATTGCCCTAATGGACGCTCCTGAGATGAGCATTGAAGAGCTAAATCAGATTGTGCCCGGGCCAGATTTCCCGACAGGCGGCATTATCTTGGGCCGCATGGGGATTCGTTCTGCCTATCATAAAGGCCGTGGATCCGTTGTGATGCGTGGGCAGGTTGAGGTACAAACTATCCGCAAAGACCGTGAAGCACTCATCGTCAATGAAATTCCATATCAGGTCAACAAAGCGGCCATGATTGAGAAAATAGCAGATCTGGTACGTGACAAACGGATTGAAGGCATTAGCGACATACGTGATGAATCTGACCGCCAAGGCATGCGTGTTGTCATTGAGCTGAAACGTGATGCAGTGCCAGATGTGGTTCTAAACCAGCTCTATCGTTTTTCACCACTGCAAACAACGTTCGGCTGTAATATGGTGGCGCTCAACGGCGGACGGCCTGAGCAACTCAATTTAAAAGACCTCATGCAGGCCTTTATCGCCTTTCGCGAGGAAGTGGTCAGCCGTAGAACCAAGTATCTGCTGAGAAAGGCTCGTGAACGTGCGCATGTTTTGGTTGGTTTGGCGATTGCCGTTGCCAATATAGATGAAGTCATTCGTCTCATCCGCCATGCTCCAGACCCAGCTACAGCCAAAGCACAATTGCTTGAGCGCGAATGGCCTGCAGGTGATATCATCCCTCTGGTTGAGTTGATTGCAGATCCGCGCCATAAGGTTTCGGACAAGGGCACTTACCGCCTTTCAGAAGAGCAAGCCAAAGCCATTTTAGAATTGCGCTTGCAACGTCTAACAGCACTGGGCCGTGATGAAATCGATGAAGAATTAAAAACCATCGCATTGAAAATTACAGACTACTTGGAAATTCTTGGCTCCAGAGCGCGCATCATCGATATCATCAAAACAGAACTGCTCGAAATCAAAGAGGAATTTGGGACACCACGCCGCACGGAAATTACTGAATTTGATGGTGAGATGGAAGATGAAGATCTTATCGCCCGTGAAGATATGGTGGTTACATTCTCCCACAAAGGCTATATCAAACGCGTTCCACTCTCAACATACCGCGCTCAACGCCGTGGCGGTAAAGGGCGCGCCGGCATGGCAACACGTGATGAAGATTTTGTCACCCGTTTGTTTGTGGCCAACACACATACGCCAATTTTGTTCTTTTCATCCAGAGGCATGGCGTACAAAATGAAGGTCTGGCGTTTGCCTGCTGCTGCACCGCAAAGCCGTGGCAAAGCGCTTATTAACATGCTGCCATTGGCACAAGATGAACGCATTACAACCATTATGCCCTTGCCAGAAGATGAAGAAAGCTGGAGCAAGTTGCACGTAATGTTCTCTACCAAATCAGGCAATGTACGGCGCAATGACTTATCAGACTTTGTTCAAATTCAACGCAATGGCAAAATCGCCATGAAGTTGGATGATGGTGACAGTATTGTTGGGGTGCAGATTTGTAATGAATTAAATGATGTATTACTCACCACCTCAAGTGGCCAGGCAATTCGATTCCCTGTTACCGACGTTCGGGTTTTTTCTGGTCGAAATTCAGTCGGCGTGCGCGGCATTAGATTAAGCGAAAATGATGAGCTTATTTCAATGACGATCTTGCGCCATGTTGATGCCAGCGCTGATGAGCGCAGCGCATATCTCAAGCAAGCAAGTGCGATACGCCGCGGCCTTAATGGAGAAGGGGAAGAAGCCATTGAACTTGATGAAGAAAACACAACAAATGACGTAATCCTTAGTCAAGATCGCTACGCTGAACTCAGTGCCGCAGAACAGTTTATACTCACCATATCAAGCAACGGTTTTGGCAAACGCTCATCAGCCTACGAATATCGCATTTCCGGCCGTGGAGGTAAGGGGATCATCGCGATGACGGTAAATGAACGCAACGGCCCGCTGATAGCCACCTTCCCGGTTGAAGAAACGGACGGTATTATGCTTGTGACCAATGGTGGAAAACTGATCCGCTGCCCCATCAATGATGTCCGCATCGCAGGTCGCAGCACACAAGGTGTGAAAATCCTAAACACATCTGAAGGCGAAGACGTTGTCTCGGTTGAACATATTCCAGATGACGGCAGTAGCGAGGATGAGCAAGGCATGGAAGAGTAGGGAAATTCTTATTTTGAAAATGAGCATGCAGTTTTTGTCTTAATGAATTTTAGTTATTGTTAAGGAAAGTACGTTTTAAACACCAAAATGTGCCACCGTCATTAAATAACAAACGATATTATCCAATGCAGAAAATAGGCTTTTATTCTGGAAGTTTTGACCCGGTCACATTGGGGCACTTGGATATTATTGAACGCAGTATTCATCTTTTTGATAAGCTTGTAATTGGCATTGGGGTTCATCATGGCAAAGCCCCATTTTTTAACGAGCAAGAACGTAAAGATATGTTGTGCGCTGAAACACAAAAAATTTCAGCAGATACAAGCAAACCCATAGAAATAATTAGTTTTAACAATCTCGTTGTTGATGCTGCAAGAGAGCAGGGCGCGCAAACCATTATACGCGGCCTGCGAGATAGCAGTGATTTTCGTTATGAAGCACAAATGGCGGGAATGAACAAAGCTATGAGTAAAGATATTGAAACTGTATTCCTCATTTCCTCTCCCCACCTAAAACACATTGCCTCAAAATTCGTAAGGCAAATTGCAAATCTGGGAGGTGATGTTGCACCGTTTGTACCTCAAAGTGTGATTGAGCATTTAAAGCACAAAGGTGTAAAATAACTCCAGTAGGATTAAGAAAAGTGTATTTTATACCCCAAAACGCGCCGCCGTCATTCCAGCGAAAGCTGGAATCTCAGGCTATATATAAGGACTTTAACTGGGGTTATTCGGATCATACCAGACTTTCAGGCGACAACTTCTGAAAGATGATATTATCTTGAATTACAGGCTGCATAAATTTTGGAATAGATACAGTCTTACCAGTCGTCAAAAAACGACATCTCTGTTGTTCGAGAGCATCCGGCAAAGTATTCTTTAAATAATATGGATGGCGCTCCAGATAATCTTCCAGGCTATCGGCAACCCGTGTGGGTTGGCAAAAAATCCGCGTATAGTCTGGCAAATACACTTCAAATAAAGTGCGCACCAGAGGATAATGCGTACACCCTAAAATTGCTGTATGGGGTGTGTGGTGAGGCCACTTTTCAAATGCGGTTTTGAGAGCTGTATCAACATAGCTTTTAACAAGAGCCTCTCGTTCGTGTTGCGGGGCCATATCTTCAATAGCCCCCGCCAAATGAGGGCAGTCTTGTTGTAAAAGCCGCACCCTGGGACAACGTTTATGAATTTCTTCTGGATAAACATCTGTCGATACGGTGCGCTGGGTGGCAAACAAAAGAATAACATCATCATTGTTCTTTTGCGGATACTGAGGTGTCTTAATTGACCATGGGGTTTGAGTTGCCGCCTCCACAGTTGGGGCAATGATCCCCACAACATTATGTCCGCTCCATTCAGAACCAGGCAGCCAGTCTTGTTGTAATTTTCTTGCAGCCACTGCCGTTGCCGTATTGCAAGCTAAAATAACCAGCCTGCAACCATAGCGAAAAAGACTTTCGACGCCAAATTGTGTCAGTTCATAAATATCTTGAGAGGATTTATTGCCATAAGGAGCGTTTCCATGATCCCCCAAATATACAAAGGGAATGTCAGGAAAACGGGATTTGAGAGCCTGATAAATCGTAAGTCCACCAAAACCTGAATCAAACAAGCCAATCATAACTCTCAACCGTCATTCCCGCGAAAGCGGCAATCTCACTGACTATAAGTATATTGTAAGTTCCAGAGATCCCGGTTCGTTCGCACTTTATGCGCTTGACTTAGTGAATAGATCTACTCAGCCGCGTTTGAAGTCTCATCTTGCTTTGCAGATACAGATGGCACGGCTTCATCATAGTCTTTAATGGCATCAAGTGTTGGCATTGCAACTGTATTGTATCCACAATCGACATAGTGAACTTCGCCAGTGACAGCACCCGACAAATCCGACAAAAGATAAAGCGCAGACCCTCCAACCTCATCTAATGTTGGAGTGCGTTTCATAGGAGAATGATCGCGCTGATAATTAAACAGTATGCGAGCATCAGAAATGCCAGCCCCTGCAAGCGTACGCATAGGGCCTGCGGATAAAGCATTAACACGGATTTGATTTGGTCCAAAATCAGTTGCCAAATAACGCACACTCGCTTCTAGTGCAGCTTTAGCAACGCCCATTACATTATAACAGGGCACGACCTGGCTTGCGCCGCCATAGGTCAAGGTAATCATAGAGCCACCTTCTGTCATAAGATCAGCGGCACGCTTTGCAATTTCGGTAAAGGAAAAGCATGAAATCACCATAGTATTGGTGAAATTATCCCGTGATGTATCGGCATACCGTCCCTTTAGCTCGGTTCTATCGGAAAAGGCAAGCGCATGAACAACAAAATCAAGCTTGCCCCAAGTTTCTTTAATCTGCTGAAAGGCTGTATCGACACTTTGCAAATCAACAACATCACAGGGGACGATAATCTCTGCACCAACAGATTCGGCAAGGGGTACAGCTCTTCGTCCAAAAGCTTCACCTTGGTAGGTAAAGGCCAAATCGGCACCATGGTCTGCCAAAGTTTTAGCAATACCCCAGGCTATGGACCGGTCATTTGCCACGCCCATTATAAGCCCTTTTTTCCCTGACATGAGACCAGACGATGGAGTTATATTTTGTTCTGTCATTGTTGCGCTACCTGGAATGCAATTATATAAAATATAGACTGTAATGTATAAGAATCTTTTTCATAAAACATATTTTGTTTCAGAGTGTTTCAGTTTGGAATTAACGTTAAGCCTCAAAACGCTGAAAAATGAGTGTCGCGTTCGTGCCGCCAAATCCAAAGCTATTGGACATCACCGTATTTAAATTCACATCATCCTGTCGCTCAAGGGCAATTGGCATATCCTTAAAGTCAGGGTCAAGATTTTCTATGTTTGCCGATTTGCAGATAAATCCATGTTGCATCATAAGGATAGAATATATCGCCTCTTGCACGCCGGCCGCACCTAGGGAATGTCCTGTGAGCGATTTGGTTGCACTGATTGGGGGCACGGTATCTCCGAAAACCTCTCGCAAGGCTTCAATTTCTCGTAAATCTCCAATAGGTGTCGATGTTGCATGGGGGTTGATGTAATCAATCGGGGCATTAATGCCATTTTGGTCTAACCTATTAAGAGCCTGTTTCATGCAGCGCACAGCACCTTCTCCAGAGGGTTGAACCATATCAAAACCATCTGATGTTGCTCCATAACCGACAACCTCACAGTATATTTTTGCGCCGCGGGCTTTGGCATGCTCCAATTCCTCCAGCACAACAACGCCAGCGCCTCCGGCAATCACAAAACCATCCCGGTCAACATCATAAGCCCGGCTGGAAACCTCGGGTGTTTCGTTGAACTTGGCGGACATCGCATTCATGCCATCGAACAACACTGATAGGGTCCAATCGAGCTCTTCTCCACCACCTGCAAAAATAATATCTTGTTTACCCAACTGAATAATCTCGGTGGCATTGCCAATGCAATGCGATGATGTGGAGCAGGCCGATGAAATCGAATAGTTGACGCCTTTAATTTTAAAAGGTGTTGCCAAAGTTGCAGAATTTGTACTGGACATGGCCTTTGGAACTTCAAAGGGGCCAATCTTTTTAGGACCGCGATGCCTGGTTACATCAGCAGCTTGTACAATCGCTTTGGTTGAAGGCCCACCGGACCCCATGATCAGACCTGTGCGCTCATTTGAGACATCATCATCCTCTAGCCCAGCATCTTCAATCGCTTGTTGCATCGATACATAATTCCACGCGGCACCAGCACCCATAAAGCGGCGAATTTTGCGATTTATACCGTTTTCCCAATCTAAATCCGGTGCGCCATGAACTTGGCTGCGAAAGCCGAGTTCAACATAATCTTCAGCACAAACAATACCGGATTTTGCTTCACGTAGGGAGTTCAAAACCTCAGGCGCTGTGTTTCCTATCGAAGACACAATGCCAATACCTGTAACAACAACACGTTTCATAACTTATGATAGCCTCACTTGAGAGGGATTAATATTTTCATTCATTCTGCTTTGATCACGAACAAAACAGCCAATTTGGAAAAGCTTATGAGGCTTCAGACCCCGCTTCGGGCTCGAACAAACCGACACGTAAGTTCGTCGCTTCATATATTTTTTCTCCGTCAGCTTTCAAAAGACCATCGGCGATACCCAGAGTTAACTTCCGTCTTATAACCCGTTTGAGATTAATGACATATTCTACTTTCTTCACATTTGGTAAAACCATACCCGAAAATTTGACATCGCCAACGCTAAGTGCACGCCCTTTTCCAGGCTCTCCAAGCCAGGCAAGAAAAAAGCCAAGCATTTGCCACATCGCATCAAGGCCCAGGCACCCAGGCATAACAGGATCTTTGTCAAAATGGCAGGAGAAAAACCATAAATCCGGTTTAATATCAAGCTCAGCAATAATTTGTCCTTTGTTGTGCTCCCCGCCCTCTTCAGAAATATGGGATATGCGGTCAAACATAAGCATAGGTGGCAAAGGAAGTTGTGCATTGCCAGCTCCGAAAAGCTCGCCTCTGCCACATGACAAGAGATCTTCATATTCAAAAACGGAACGGCGTTCGGCCATATTTTTATTCCTGACAGTCTTAGACGTTGTTGTACAAAATTAAATTTAGGCTCAGGACCTGTAAATAGCATCCATTCTATGTTATTTATAGGTCCTGAGCCTAGTTTGCGATATAATATTTTGCTTCCGTAACATAGTCTTGAAAATATAAAAAGAAGATTTTACATCCAGAATTATAGCTGGAAGCCAGAATTATAGATAGAAGGATGTTATCAGAGGTGTTTGCGATCAAGATCGTATGCGTAAACGTGACCTAGATCATGTAAATTTTATCGTTTTGGAAGAAAATTTATGAAACTGCGTTATTTTGTAATATGACTTTTATCCTAAGTAATGATAGAGTGCCCTCTGTAATTATACAAAATGATTATTTTAGATACCATATAATATGAAACAAGTACGTCACCTTTTAGAAAAAGCAAATTTAAGACCAACCCGTCAACGGTTGGCTCTTGGCGATCTGCTTTTTACCGGCCAGGATCGCCATGTCACAGCCGAAGCCTTACATGAAGAAGCTGTTGCAAAGAATATGGCTGTCTCATTAGCGACGGTATACAATACGTTGCATCAATTCACAGAAGCAGGACTGTTAAGGCAAATTGCGGTAAACGGCTCTAAGGCATTTTTTGATACCAACACATCAAATCACTATCATTTTTATAGCGAACGTGATGGCCATATCACAGATATCCCAAATGATGAAATAGAAGTCGTTGGTTTACCAACCGCGCCTGAAGGTATGGAAATCAGCCGGGTCGATGTCATAGTGCGATTGGCCAAAAAGAGCTGATAATTATTTGGTGTTTCGGCTAAATGACTAATACGCACAAAGCTCGTGTCGCTCTCATCCAAATGTGTTCAGGACAAAATGTTCAGGAAAATATCTATCAAACATGTCAATTTGTAACGGAAGCTGCAAAGGCAGGGGCAGAGTATATTTTAACGCCCGAGAACACCTCTTTGATGGAGCTGCGGACAAAAGCCTTATTTGCAGCAATTGAGACAGAAGACAATAACTCGGTCCTTTCCGCTTTTTCAGATTTGGCCAAAAGGCTGAGCATTTGGCTGCATATTGGCAGTATTCCGGTCAAACTTAGCGAAGAAAAAGTTGCTAACCGCTCTTACGTCATCTCGCCAAAGGGAGACATTGTCACAAATTACGATAAGATCCACATGTTTGATGTTGATTTGCCAGGCGGTGAGAAATATCGTGAATCTAAAAACTATGTTGCTGGGCAAGTGCCAAAGTGTGTGGATTTGCCTTGGGGAAAATTGGGACTGACAATTTGCTATGATTTGCGTTTCCCATATTTATACCGGATGTTGGCCCATGCAGGCGCGCACATGATAAGCGTGCCCTCCGCTTTTACCCAGCAAACAGGCAAGGCTCACTGGGAAATTTTATTGAGGGCGCGAGCAATTGAAACTGGCTGTTTTATCTTCGCCGCAGCGCAGGGCGGGCGTCATGAAAACGGCCGAGAAACTTATGGAAACACCATGATTGTTTCACCTTGGGGTGAGATTATAGCAAATATGGGCCGTGATCCGGGTTGGATTTGCGCGCATATTGATTTACAAGAGGTCTCACAGGCTAGAGAAAAAATCCCATCTTTGCAGCATGATAGACGAATTTAAAAAAATAACACTATGATTCTATACACTTTAATATGTGACCAAGGTCATGAACAAGATGCATGGTTTCAAAATGCGGCAGCCTTTGATAAGCAAGCTAAAGCTGGATTATTGGAATGCGCGGTATGTGGTTCGACCAAGATACAAAAGTCCTTGATGGCACCACATGTCAATTCTTCAAAGGCAAAAAATAAAAACACGCACCAGCCAGATCTCAGAACCCAAGACAAAAATACAAAGGCTATGGCACAGGCCATAAAAAGTTTGCGTCAGAAAATAGAACAAACCGCAGATGATGTGGGAGATAATTTTGCCTCTGAGGCCAGAAAACTGTACTACAGCGATAATAGCAATCAGAATGAGAGCGATGAACAAAGCCGTGGCATTTATGGGCAAGCTACAACACACGAAATGAAAGAGCTAAACAAAGAGGGAATTCCTTTTCTCCCAATTCCAAGTCTGCCTGAAGAGCAGAATTGAACAGCCCTTATTTTTTTGCGGCTATAAAATAATTCACATCAACGTCATCAGACAAAGTCCAACCATTGCTTACATCTTGTGTCCGGAAAGGATTGTAAATCAGCCCAGTGGTATCAAACGCCTTGAGGTGGGAAGTGCTTAGAGCATTTTCAAGCTCATCAGGCGTGATGAAGGCATTCCAGTCATGGGTTCCTATTGGCAGCCATCTCAAAATATACTCAGCCCCCATAATCGCAAGCCCAAAGGAATTAAGTGTACGGTTGAGTGTTGACAGGATCATGACGCCCCCAGGTCTGAGTGCGCGTGAGCATGTTTCAATAAAATGAGGATAATCCGGCACATGCTCTAATATTTCTAAGAGAAGCAAAACATCATACTGGTTCTGTTGCTCTGTAAAAGTCTCTATGCGGCCATGACAATATTGAATGTTAAGATTGTTTTGTTGCGCATGCGCTTGAGCAACTTGGATCGCATCCAAGCTAGCATCAAGCCCCGTAACATTAGCGCCAAGACGCGCCAACGGTTCACACATCAAACCACCACCGCAGCCAACATCTAAGAGTGATAACGTTTGGAATGGCTTTTGTAAGCTCAGATCAATACCAAAATGTTCACCAATTATCTTTTTTACATAGATCAATCGAGCTGGCCCAAGAAGGTGTAATGGACGGAATTTTCCATTAGGATCCCACCATTCTCTGGCAAGTGCTGAAAATTTCTCAATTTCTTTAGGGTCAAGCGTTGAAATTGTGGTCTACTCTTTGTATTGGTTCAATTAAGAAGGAAGTGATATAATTCATACATTATGGTTATTCATATCCTGACAGTGAGATAAGTGCAATTTGATATAATACCAAATAACATTATTAGACGCTTATAATGTTATTTCGCAAGCGCGGCGCGCTTTAGCGCGTAAAGCCTGCGTGGAGCTTAAACGCAAATAAAAAATGGCTGCATATTTCGGGACTGGAGTATAGGTCAAAATCAATATGACATGGAATAAGGAAAAAATATTCTGTATAAGTATTAATGTGTTGATAGCGCCTTTTTTTGCGCGTACTGTGGCATTACGATGCGTCCACAAAATATCAGCTGCACACAATACTCTAAATAATTTCATAAAAAACATATCACTTTAGGTTTCTGAAATGGCATTACTTGTACTTAAATTTGGAGGGACGTCCGTTGCTGATTTGGAGCGTATACGCCATGCTGCCGCTCACATAAAACGTGAAGTTGAAGCTGGGCACCAGTGTGCCGTCATTGTTTCTGCGATGGCAGGGCATACCAATCAGCTGATTTCATGGACAAAAGAAGCTGCCTCCTTGCATGATGCCAGAGAGTATGATGCTATTGTCTCGTCTGGTGAACAAGTCACATCTGGGTTAATGGCAGTCACCTTGCAATCAATGGGAGTGCAGGCCAGGTCCTGGCAGGGGTGGCAAATTCCTCTACAAACTTGTGACACTCATGGGGCCGCACGTATTCAAAACATTGAAGGAGAGCATTTGAAATCAAGGCTGCTTGGTGGGGAAGTTGCCGTCATCGCAGGGTTTCAAGGCATTAGTGAGAATAACAGAATTACCACTTTGGGGCGTGGTGGGTCTGATACAACCGCTGTTGCTATTGCAGCAGCTCTCAAAGCAGACAGATGTGATATTTATACAGATGTAGATGGGGTTTATACGACAGATCCCCGCATTGTATCTCAAGCCCAAAAAATGTACAAAGTATCTTATGAAGAAATGCTGGAAATGGCATCTCTCGGAGCGAAAGTCTTACAGACCAGGTCTGTTGAAATGGCTATGGTCCATGATGTAAGATTACAAGTCCGCTCTAGTTTTGCACCACCAGATGGAGTTAGCTCAAGTGGTGATGATGGGACTTGGAATGGTCCTGGTACTCTTGTCTGTAATGAGGATGAAATTGTGGAAAAACAAATAGTCAGCGGCATTGCCTATGCTAAAGATGAAGCTAAGGTGACTTTGGTTAAAGTGGCTGATAAACCTGGTGTTGCGGCACGTGTTTTTGGTCCACTCGCTGCGGCAAATATAAATGTCGATATGATCGTACAAAACGTCTCGGATGATGGGCGTCATACGGATATGACCTTCACAGTACAAAGTGAAGATTTGAACAAGGCCTTAAACGTCCTCTCTGATGAGAAAGAAGGTATTCAGTATTCAGCTCTACATGGTTCGACAGATATTGTAAAAATTTCAGCTATTGGTGTTGGGATGAGAAGTCATGCGGGCGTTGCTGCGGATATGTTTAAAGCCCTTTCAGATAAAGGGATCAACATTGAAGCCATTACCACATCTGAAATTAAAATTAGTGTGCTCATCAATTCAGATTATACCGAACTTGCTGTAAGGACATTGCATTCATTATTTGGACTGGATGCAAACTAATCCGATTAATATGATTTTTTAAACATCAACAAGGATCTATAAATCACACAGATAAGCCCCTTATCTCGACACTTTAGTCAGTGTGATGTCGTGAAAAATAATATTTGCCATACGCAAATATATCAAAAGTAGAGATGAAATCATGGTTGCCCCTATTGGAGCTCCACGCGTATTATTGCGGCGCTTGCGGGAAATTATGGCAGAGCCTGAAAGTCCGCAAACTAGGCTTGACCGTATTGTTGTACAAATTGCGGCCATTATGGTTGCGGAGGTGTGTTCTATATACCTGTGCAGGAAAGATGGGTCGCTTGAACTTTTTGCCACAGAAGGCTTGAAGCCAGAAGCCGTTCACTTTACGCATATGACGCGCGGGGAAGGACTTGTTGGCCGGATCGCTGAAACTGCGGAGCCAATGAACCTATCGGATGCGCAAAGCCACCCTGCATTTTCATACCGCCCTGAAACAGGAGAGGATTCATATAATTCTTTCCTTGGTGTTCCTGTTTTGCGCGCTGGGCATACATTGGGAGTTTTGACTATTCAGAACAAAGCGCGGCGTCATTACTATGAAGAAGAGGTAGAGGCTCTGCAAACAACCGCTATGGTTTTGGCAGAACTTATTATTTCTGGAAAAATGGCAAATGTTGAGGATGTAGCTGTTGAGTTCATTCATCAAAATCATTTGCAATTGAATGGCATTCCACTTTCAGAAGGCATTGCGCTTGGCCATGTTGTATTGCATGAACCTCGGGTTGTCGTAAATAAGCTCATTGCAGAAGACGTTGCGCTGGAAAGAGGACGGATACGCACAGCGATAAGCAAATTGCGTTTAACGGTTGATGATATGCTGGCAAGAGGTGATATCTCAGCCACCGGAGAGCACCGTGATATTCTTGAAACCTACCGCATGTTTGCCTACGACCGGGGGTGGGGAGACCGATTGCATGAGGCTGTGGCCACTGGCTTAACCGCAGAGGCTGCAATTGAGCGTGTGCAAAATGATACCCGTGCGCGAATGTTGCGGCAAAAAGATCCGTATTTGCGCGAGCGTTTGCATGATCTTGATGACCTCTCAAACAGGTTGCTGCGCATTCTGGCCGGCAAGACAACAGCAGCCTCCAAGGAAGCTTTGCCAGATCATACCATTCTTGTTGCGCGGCATATGGGAGCTGCTGAGTTGCTCGATTATGATCGTAAAAAGTTACGCGGTCTTGTTTTGGAAGAAGGCACTACCTCAAGCCATGTGGTGATTGTGGCACGTGCCTTGGGAATTGCTGCAATCGGTAAAATTTCAGGAGCAGTTGATAAGGTTGATACGAACAATGCTGTCATTGTGGATGCAATTACGGGCCAGTTTCATATTCGTCCAACCAATGAAATTATAAAGGCCTATTCCGATAAGGTACGTTTTCGTGCAAAACGGCAAGAGCAATATAAAGAAATCAAACAACAACCAGCGCTCACCTTGGATGGTAAAAAAATAGACCTTATGGTCAATGCCGGTTTACTGGTTGATATGCCGCTACTTGAAGAATCTGGGGCAGATGGCATTGGATTATACCGTACAGAATTACAATTTATGGTCTCGCCAACACTGCCACGTTTAAATGCACAAAAGGAGAATTACGCGAAAATCATTCAAGCCGCCCAAGGCAAACCCATTGTATTTCGCACGCTTGATATTGGTGGTGATAAACTGTTGCCGTATTTGCGACACCAGAAAGAAGAAAACCCCGCTCTTGGATGGCGTGCGGTGCGCATTGGTTTGGACCGGCCAGGTTTATTTCGCCGTCAAATCCGAGCGCTCTTACTCGCATCAGAAGGCCGTGAGCTAAGAGTTATGCTGCCGATGATCTCGCAAGTTAGTGAGTTGGATGCAGCGGTGGAGTTGATACACAAAGAAGTTGCTTTTGTGAAACAGCACAGAAATTTTTCGTCTGAAAATCTCAAAATAGGCATTATGATAGAAGTGCCTTCATTGCTTTGGCAGTTGGATCACATTCTTGCAAAAGTTGATTTTGTCTCTGTTGGTAGCAATGATTTAAAGCAATTTATTTTTGCAGCCGACAGATCTAACGTTATGGTCAACGAGCGTTTTGATACTTTAAGTCCAGCCTTTTTAAAGGTATTACGTCAGATTGTATTGGCGACACAAAAACATGATGTTGCTTTGGGGTTGTGCGGCGAGATGGCCGGCCGGCCGCTTGAAGCGATGGCTTTGATCGGGCTAGGTTTTACTTGCCTTTCTATGGCGCCAGCTTATATAGGTCCTGTAAAATCAATGATTCTCTCATTAAAGGCGGCTGAAATTCAAGCTTATATTTTATCCGGCATTGAAACGCAAAAAGAAACGTTACGCCCTGCGCTAGAAGAATTTGCAAGGACCAATGAGATTTCTATATAGCTCAAAACAAACAATATCCTTGCAATCAATATTTCCGAAATCCATTAAAAAGATAAAAGAACAACTATGACAGCCATCCCTGAACAAAAACTTGATATGCTCTATGAACGCTGGGAAGCTGTTCAGTCTGAATTGGCCGCAGGCCCGGATCAAGATGTTTTCGTCAAATTATCTAAAGAATTTGCAGATCTTGATCCTATTGTGAATGTGATACAAACATATCGAAACGTAAAGCAGGAAATTAATGACTTAAAAGACATTATTGACGATCCTGATGCCGATGATGACATGGAGGCAATGGCCAAAGAAGAATTGTCAGAATTAAGCGCCAAGCTGGAGATACTTTCACAAGACATCAGAATATTGTTATTGCCAAAAGACGCCGCTGATGAAAAAAGTGCAATTTTAGAGGTGCGCGCTGGGACAGGTGGAGATGAAGCCGCTTTGTTTGCGGGTAATTTATTCCGCATGTATCAAAGATATGCCGAATTGCAAGGCTGGAAAATACAAATCATGTCGGCAAGTGAGGCTGCGGTTGGTGGTTTCAAAGAAATTATTGCATCCGTCAACGGTAAAGGTGTTTTTGCAAGAATGAAATATGAATCAGGGGTGCACAGGGTGCAGCGGGTTCCTGAAACGGAATCCGGTGGCCGTATTCATACCTCTGCGGCAACAGTTGCGGTTTTGCCCGAAGCAGAAGATGTTGATGTGGACATTGAGCCAAAAGATTTGCGCATTGATGTGTTTCGCGCAAGCGGTCCTGGGGGGCAGTCGGTAAACACAACAGATAGCGCCGTTCGAATAACGCATTTACCTACTGGCCTTGTGGTCAGCCAGCAGGATGAGAAATCGCAGCATAAAAACAAAGACAAGGCAATGAAAGTGTTGCGCTCCCGGCTTTATGAAGCAGAACGCAACAAGTTAGCTCAAGAGCGAGCAGCAGATCGAAAAGATCAAGTTGGATCAGGAGATCGTTCTCAGCGCATTCGCACTTATAATTTTCCTCAAGGCCGGGTTACTGACCATAGAATCAATTTAACACTTCATAAGTTGGAACAAATTCTATCTGGTGATGGGCTTGATGAAGTTGTAAATACCTTGATAACCGAAGATCAGGCTAAACAACTCGCTGCTATGGAAGAATAGAGCAATCCACCTTTTAATAGATTCATTTAAAGGTGGACAAATTGCTCGCTCACAAAAAACTTAGAGCATGCCAAATAAATTTGCTTAAAGGTTGCATGCTCTAGGTGCATAAAAAAAGATTGCAAGACTTGGGGAGACAACCAAGTCTTGCAACAGTTCCCATCCGTTTTGTCAAATTTTATTATTTATTGAGAAAGTCTAACCCTAGCCAATCTAATAGCGATACTTCTAAAGGCATCGCGTAATTCTGCCCCATTTTGTGCGTCAAAATAGTTGTCTGCTTGTGTTGCGCAATTTCTTAATGTTTGTTGCGCCCGCGTTGGAGCTTGAAAAGACACAGAGTAAATAACCACATTTTCACTCTTCATATTATTACAAAGCTGTTCGGTAATATCCTTAGATGTTGGACTTCCGTCATAATCGCCGCGTAAACCGTCTTCTGGTGATCCGATGAATGCTGTGTTAAACATACCGTCAGTCATGAGGATAACAGCTTTGATAACATCATTCTGATTGTAATCATCTGGGGCACTATCACTTGGCCAAACATTGCGCCATAAAGGTGAGATTATGTTCCAAGCCCATGTTACGCCGACATGTCCTGCTGTGAAACCTGCAGGCTGAAATTGATCAATTTCTGATTTAAGAAGAGCTGCGTTATTTGTTAGCGGAACAATTTCAGATGTAGGGCACTGATACCTTCTATTGTACTCACTAATGCGATTGCTACCGTACTGGTCTCTTATATTCTGTATTGCATTTTGAAAAGACTGAAAAGATTTATTGCCATTAGGTGCATCATCTCTACTTGTTGCAACAGCACGCTCAACAACGCAATTGTCCAGACTGGTATTATTACTAATACGGCTTGCAAACGAGCCTACATTGACAGCAGCAGCATAAGGCGCTAACCCAATTCTGGTTTTATTTGATGCAGGTCCAGAGCCGATCAAAATATCCACCACATCTTTTGCAGCAACTTTCAAGTCATCTATTCTGTTTTGATGCTGCATTGAGCCTGTAACATCCAGCATCATGGCTAATTCAATATCTCTAGTATTAAAAATAGTGCTAGATTCATTACTGATGGGGATAGTTGTTATATTCACCACACTTGCAAATGACGTTTCAACAGCGCCATTAACACGGCCTGATACTGTATTTGTTTCTCGGTTGATTGAAAGACTTACGGTTTCAAATCTTGCGTCAGCTATGATCCCATAAATATTTGCACTGAATGTTCTGTTAGCAATGTCTGTTAACTCTGCATCATTTGCTTCCGTTTCATTAAGAGCTTTTGCAGCAGCTAAAATAGCTGCATCTAGAGCATAGCTTGATTTGCTTTTGGCATTAAAAGCTTTTGCGCCGTCTACCACCATGCTGACGGCCATCATGATAACGAGAAAGAAAAAAGCAAAAAGAATAATAACAGAGCCATTTTTATTCTTTACAAACGCATTAAACTTCAACATTGCCACACACTCATAGTTAACTGAAACAAAACTTAATGTTTCAATCTGAGCAAGGCATATGCCATTTCTAAAGGTTTTGCGTTTGATCTAGAAAACGCGGAATAGCACGGAGTGCTTAGTATATTGAAATTTATGAAATTTTTATATTAAGGAAAAGAAAATAAAAGGAGTAACTGTGAGTCTGCAAAAGGGTTAATCTGAATTGAGATATTTTTGAAATGTTATGAAAAGAAATTATAAAAGTGCCAAAATGAGAAGGGCATTAATATTTTGCAATTCAGAGAGTAAGAACGTCGATGTAAAGATCGTAAATTCTCAAAAATCAGAGATAATACCGTCTTTTTCCCAATCCCCATAGCGTGCCGGGTCGGGCCCTTTTTGGCCACCAATTTCAGTTGGCGCTTGTTTTTGATTTTGCGTCTGACGGCGCTGTTCGGCCTCTTTCAAAGCGCGCTTTGCTTCTAGCGTAAGCTTCTTTTCTGCAGAATGGGCTTGGTTTTCTCGTGGAGTTTCTTTATTGGATGCATTCATGATAGCCTCAACATTACTTTCTGTCTTGATCTCAATACTCTAGGGGTTGCACCAGATAACTAGTCCATTTGCTGTTTAATCCATTGTTTTAAAGTTTGTAATTGCGTTTTAGGTGATGGGTTATTAAATCGCTATCCACATGTACTCAAAAATAAGGGAAAATCGCCTTTTAGAATACCATTAAATTTCCTCAAATGCCATTAATATGCCGGCTGTCACAGGAGTGAATTTCAGTGTTGTTTTTTTTCGCATCAAGAATAACTTGCATGTACACTTTGTCTCTGCGCTTTAAAATACTTCCATCATCCTAGCCAAGTGCCGGTCCGGATGGCTCAAATTTGAAGAAAAACGCTCCGGCACCAGAAAACAGTTTTTGGGCTGGAAACTCGTTTTTCAATGTAAGATCTCTATATTTCTATTGAGCTTCCTGCCTTCGCGTGAATGACGGCGGAGGGTTTTGATATTTTAAATGCAATTTTCTTGATCCTACTTGGGTTAGTTTAATTGCTCTTTTGAACTTCCACTCTCGTGGCTGATGTTCGGGCAAACCGTCCTGGGCGATACATATCTTCAATTTTAGCAGATGGATGCAAATATGCCCCTGGCGAAACTGCGCGCATAATATAAGCTACACTCAGGCTTTGTGGTGTTTTCTTAGAATTCGGTGCAACATTGAATGCTGCAACAAACTTGTCATCCTTAAATTCAGTATGTTCCACACGTCCTTTTGTTTTCAGCCATGCCAGCTGCTTTGTACTGGAGGAGTTTACAAGACGTGGGTTCTCTATTTCAAAACCCGCGGGTAGCCGATCAACCAAGATCAGTCGACCGCGTTTTGCCTCCTCTTCATCAACAGATAGCACAACAACAAATCGATCGTTTTGTGTCACTTTCTCCAGGCTCGTTAACTGACCATCAAGTGTATAGATTTGGCGCTCTATGCGAAAGCCTTTAGCAAGCGCAGGCTCTGGGTTTTTTCCATCGCCCATTACGCTTACAACTGCTTTTAAGAGTTTGTCTGTTTGATTTGTAACGGTGATATCCTTGGTAGAAAATTGGTCCGCTGTCATAACGCGTTGTAATGCGCCGGAATGAGGTTTCCCATTGACGAGCATTTTTAAATTTTTCGCCTGCTTTTGTAAGGCATGAGCTGCTAGCAATAGCCAAGCATTCTCCTGAGTGGACGTGAAGTCTTGGGACTGAGATGCACTGGCTAAAATATCATTTATTTCTGGGATAAACCTGTTTGTGACAGGTGTTTCTGATACCAGTGTTAGCATTGCAGCTCCATCTCGCAGCCTGCTTCCATAATCTTTGCGGTAGTCTTTATCCTCGTATTTTGGGTTTAAACGCTTTAATGCCGCTCCATAAGCCTCTTCGGCACGGGCTTTATCACCATACATTGCAAGCGCTGATCCAAGTTGGGCTTGTGCTAAACTGGTGGCAAAGTCATCTAATTTGGTATCAAGGTAATATCTTAAATCTCCAATTCCGGCTCTACCATTTCGCGCCAATACATATAAAGCATACGCCAAACCTTCTCCACCATTTTTAAAATCAGAGGCATAGCTTATGGCATTTTGCAAGCGATCAATCGCCAGTTCAAAAGTCTGTTGGGACACATTATGTCCTTGCGCTTTGGCGCGTGTTAGAAAGTCAGCAACATATGCTGTTAGCCAGAGATCTTGGTTAAACGGGCCCCATAAACCAAAAGCACCGTTACTCATTTGCATAGAAGACAAGTGATTGACTGCCATTTCAATGCGGGTTTTGACATCGCTGTCCTTTATCAAACCAGATGCCTTTGCAACAGAACTCATATAAAGTAGCGGCAATGCACGGCTTGTTGTTTGTTCCGCACAACCATAGGGATACTGATCAAGAGCGAGCAATAGACCTGGTACATCGAACACGGCACCTTGATTCACATTTACGCTCACTTTTACTGTATCAGTTGCAAGTCCGCTCACAAGGTCTTTGGTAAAGCTAACTTGGCCCCCATTGGGCTTTACATCTAAGGCAAACCTGCGGGTCACATTAGGGGCGCCAGGATGGACGTTAAATGCAAAAGACCTTTCTAATATAAATTCATCGGGCCCTTTTACTTTGAGTTTTAATTGAGCCGTACCTGTCTTATTCTTTGCTGTAATAGGAATGGACAGCATACTATGGCCTGATTTTTCCAACCGAAGAGTTTGCTCTTTCAGTTTCATATCCACATCTACCGGACCTGAAGGCTCGATTTGAATAGAAAATTCACCATCAGGTCCTTCAATATTGTTGAAACTTAAATGCAAATTTGATTGATCACCTATTGTTAAAAAACGTGGGGCAGTGCCAATAAGTACAACGGGATCACGCACGATGATATCTTGTTCAGCATTGCCGATTTGGGTCTCATTCCAAGCAACCATCATGAGGCGAAGTGTACCATCAAAGGCAGGCAATTTGAGTGGAATATTAACTTTGCCATCTGGATCTACGGCGACAATTCCTGAATATAGAGCAATCGGTTCGACATTTTTGGGAGCCTCGCTCTTTAGTCCTACAGAACTTAATCTAGCCAAACCATCACCACCGGAGCGGATTTTTCCGCGCACAGCTTGCATGCCATCGATTAGCTTGCCGTATAAATCACGGATCTCCGTCCTAAAACGGCGCTGCCCATAATACCAGGTCTTCGGATTAGGAGATTTATATTCTGTGAGACTTAATATACCTTCATCAACCGCGCTGAGTGTTACATATGTTTTGCTATTTGCTTTTAGGCCATCAATTTTAACCGGTACGTTTAGAGTGGTATTGGGCCTTGTTTTCTCTGGTATATCAATAGATACTTTGAGTTTGTTACTCTCTTTTGATTGCGGCAACCAGTTAATACCAATAGACCGGCTTGGCATGCGTTTGGTTTTGGTGTCCATAGGACGATAAAAGAAAGCAGTGACATAAGTTCCTGGCCCCCAGTCCTCACCAACTTTAAAATCTACGTTTGTATTGGCTTCATTGACATCAACAAGCTTTATTTTGCGAATATCTGTATCAATTATAGCAACAAGCGCTTTACCAACTGTTTCTGACTTAATAGTTACAGTTAAAGTCTCGCCCGCTTTGTAAGTTGGTTTATCAAAGGCTATATTAAGAAGATCTGGCGTATCTGCATTACTGCTGCCATACCATCCAGAGGAAAACAGGTGGCTGGAAACCGGCCCGTTAGTATTCTCGGAACTGACATCCAGACGATACTGACCTGATTGTACAGCTGTACTTATTATGGCAGGGCCATCTGCTTTCGTCTCAAGAGTGCCATCGCCAACTTTTTTAGTGTATTCGATAGATTCATAATTCCACGATCCATTGCGATTGTACCATTGATATCGTCGCTGAATTTCAAATATTTCCCATTTCAAATTTTTGAGCGTGCTTTGTTTGCCGGTTTTATCAACGCTCACAATTTCGAATTGTGCATTCGTGCGCTGCCCAAGTTGGCCACTTTTGAATAAGGGCTTAATGCCAAGCGCTGGCTGTGTTGGTTTAATGTTCAGACGAACTTGCTCAGCAATTGCCTTGCCGCCAGGCTCAGTCATTCGAAGTGTAACTTCTGCTTCCAGGGGAATATTTGTGGAGGTAAGTTCAGTAAGCGCAACAGGGATTTGCGCTTTACCGTCTTGATTTGTGCGCGGTAAGGTGTTGAAAGGTGTGTTTACGGGTAAAAATGTTTCATCATGAAGCCCGAAGTGATACCCCTTGAAGCCCTTTAATCCTTGTGTACTTTTCTGAACCAAAACCTCGCCATTTAGTTGTAGATTCGCAGCCGGGGCGCCATAGAGATATCTCCCGGTTAATGCAATCTCAGCGGTGTCTGTTACAGAAATATTGTCTATATTTGGCTTAAGTTCTAATTCCAAACGTTGAGGATTATAGTCTTCAACAAGGAAAGATGTGTTGCCAACAGGCTCTTGTTCCGGGTCAATATATGCCTGTACGTGCCACGTGCCACTCATTGCTGAGTTTTGCAAATCTATAATATGGCTGCGACCGCCAGCCCCTTCATCTTGCCAAATTATGCGGTTATGTTCTTTGCCATCTGGGCGGCGAATGATCAGGGTAAGTGGCAATTTTGGTACGGCAAGCCCTTTATCATCACGCAATAACCCAGTTAAATAAACTTGCTCACCAGAGCGATAAACGCCGCGCTCAACATAAAGATAGGCATCTAGAGGGCCAGCAGTCTTTCGGCCGGAAACGCCGCGGTCACTAAGATCAAAAGCTGCTTTCGTTATGTCTAGAAAAGCATAATCGCTGGCATTCTCGCCTTCTGCAACAACAAGAAACGGTGCTTGAGAGCCTTCACCATTTATAAGCCCTTTAGAGAATTTAGCATGACCATTGTTATCTGTTTTGACCTGACCAAGGATCTCATTATTCCGCGCTAACACCTTAACAGCAACATTGCTTAAGGGCTCCGCTGAAGCTAAAGAGCGTACAAAAACATGCATACCTTCCGGACTTGAAAGAGATGTCAAACCAAGATCGCTTACCACAAACCATTGGCTTGCCCTTCCTTGGTGGGCTCTTCCTTTTTTGGTTTCAGCTGGAGAGGCATAAAGGACATAAAGGCCTGGTTGAATATCCTTTATTACATCATGAGCGGGAAAGGCTGTGGTAACATCTTTGTTGAGCTGAGATTTGACATCCATCTCCCCAGACCAAATTTTACGGCTTAAATTCTTTTTGAGTTGCTCAATATTATAGTGATTAAACTGTCTTCCTAAATATCCCTTCACCATCGTCTGGCTAAGCGCTCGATCACCAATGTTATGTACTTCAACTTTAAGTTTCTTTGTATTCACTGAAATAAGGGGAATACCGTTTTGGCCTGTTTTAGGCAGTACGTATGTCTTGCCCGAAGCCCGAACAGCTGGTGATCTATCACGCACATAAACCTTGAGATTTGCCGTCTTTGTAATGGCTTCATCAATTTTTGCAGGCAAACCAGCACGTACTTTTACCTCATAGCGCTGGCCATGAATCAACCCATCAAGGCACAACTGGCGATCCTCACGGGTGACAGCAGAGGGATCTTTTCCGTTTAAAGTAATGTATTTTGCAAAGTTGATTTTTCCGTTGGCGAGCGTTTCTGAGAACTGAATACAGACGCGAGGGTTCTCAGTTTCTGTATCAACTTTGTAATTGGTAACGCGAAAACCATGTTGTCCATTCAACTCATTGTAAGCGGACCGTATTTTTGGATCTTCTTTTAGTGACAGACTGGCTTTATAAGCTTCAAGGGCAGGGCGCCAATAAGACCTTTGCATCAAAGCTTTTGCAAGAACGCTCAGGGCTTTTATTTTATTTTCAGGACGTTTTGCCAAAGTATATGCAAGGTATGATGCTGACGTTGCCGTTCTTGTAAACCTTCTGCGCTCTTTTTTCTTGTCCTTAGATAATTGGATATTTGCATATCCTTGTCCAAGTTCTAGCCAGTTTGATACGTTTTGAGGGTCTAAAATAAGGGCTGCCCAAAAAGCTTCTTGTGCGAGTGACGTATTTCCATTGCTCTTTGCCTGTTGCGCTGTTGTAATCCAATCTTGATAAGATTTCTTCTGGTCATTCCAGCGTTTTCTATGTGTCCGCTCCCAGGTCTGTTGTAATTTTTTTTGAAATAATTTGGCACCATAGGCAATCTGTTTGTTTTTGAAAATTTTTTCCTGTGCGCTGCTGCTTGATATATTTGTTTGAAATAGAACGACAAAAAGTAAAAATATGAGGTATGGTAATTTGTGGTTTTTTAACATTATGATATGCCGCCCCAAAATGTTTATTGAAAAGCCAAAACTTAAGAATGTTCCTATAGTTTAAAATAAGATAATTTTTGATACAAGTAAGAGTGTAGAATAGAAGGGATGTTTTCACCAGTTGCAAAGCATCAGATAGGAGATGACGCAATTAAACAGACACTTGGTTGAGACGACAGTGCAGAAGCTTTGCCTTCCCTTATCCTTCAACGGCTTGGTGAGCACCATTTATTAGATCAAAAATATTAAAATTAAACTGGATTCTAGGTCTAACATCTAACATAACATCTGCTTTTTTATTTGTAGGGCCAGGGAAATAGGCAAGCGGATTAAAGGTGCTATATAAAAGCTCAGTTTCTTCAAATGTTGTCCCTAAGGTGATAGGCAAGAAGGCTAACCAGCCGGTAAAATTAAAATTAATCTTTACAAATTCATTTTCGTCTGAGTTTAGTACGTTGGCTGCAACTTCATCTGCAATTAAGTTGCCTGTACTCGCACCAGCATGCATTGCTGAAATATACCCTTTGTCTTCAAATAAATAATGATCAATGAATGATGCGGTTAATGCTCCTATACCAGCGCCCGCAATTTCAGCTCCAAATGGTGTCATCCATAAAGAGTCATTTGTTCTTTTCATTGCAGAGAGATTGTAAACATGACTTCTTGTGAGAGCGACTACAGGTTCTGTGTTGAGCGTTTTAGAAACTGAAAAGCTATTTTTATTTTTTATAAACGCGTGTGCACTATTTGTGGACGCATTTGCCTTTTTAATCAAACCATATCGCTCATCGATTGTAGAATTAAGAAAGGTAGGTTCCAATTCTGCAACTACGTCAGTGGTATATGAATGATATTTGTCCAGAAGATTTCGTAATGTTGGATCATCAATTTCATAACCTTTTATTTCAACTTTTTGCTTCGTGGTATCTAATACTGAATCTACAAAAGACTGAGAATCTGTAGAAGTTTTTACCGTTTCAGGAAAATTGTTTTCATGGAGGTGCTGTACAATAAAATCGAAAAAACTGATATCTTCCTTACTATACTTGAGCGTATTATCAGTTGATATAGACTCCCGGACTCTATTCTGTGCTTTTATTACACTGCTGTTAACTGTCTCGTCAAAATTCTGACCTGCACCGTTTGTCAATTCAATGACTCCATTCGCAGACGCATGAAGGGCATTTGTCACGCTATCTGCATCTTCAGTCACATCGCCTTCGCCAGACCACATCTGTCTTATTTTGGCAACTCCATTCTTTACACCCTCCTTCCCCGCTTTAACTGGCGCAAAAACAAATTCCGAACCATCTAACGTGCCTACAGATATTGCCCCAGTCGCAGATCGCCATTTAACATCCTCTATGCGGATATTGCCCGTGTTATTGATAAACCTTAATGGGCTTTCCCCATTTGTATGTTTTTTATCAATGGTCATAGGAATAATAAGCTCGTGGGTGCTAACCTGTCCTGCATTTAAAGATAATTTTAAGAGTTCTTTTAATTGAGGGTTGAATAACATGTTGACGCCTGCAACATCAAAAAACCGAATGCGTAGTTCAGAATAATATTCTATTTCACCATTTTCCTTTGGTCTTTCAATGGGGACAGTTGCTACATTTCTATTCTGAATGCTATCACTTAACGAAATTTGTTTCGGTTTAAAAAACTGGCGAAATGTTTGAAACGGGCCATCCGAAACGGGTTTTAATTTTATTGAAGCTGGGCCTGCCTTGTTTCCACCAAACTCACCTGGGACTTGATAGCCATTTAGCATTTTCCTCAAGGTGAATTTTATGTCAAACCCTATATCCAGGCGGAGTTCTGGACGATTGGTAAGCCATTCCGTAAGAGAGTCCGCTGTTGATGTTCTGCGCTGTACGTCTTCTGGATCAAAGCTTCCGTTTTCAATAAGTGTGCTTGCCTCTGCAGCAAGCTGTAGCGCATCTTCCCCACCAGCATTGATAAATGTTTCAGTCATTAGCTGTGCAAACAATTCCTTGGCGTCGTCACCTCCTTCAAGAAAAGGTTTTACGAACTTCGCCATTTGCAACATGTATCTGGTGGAAGAAATTGTCTCAGTTGTAAAGCTCACAAGATCCGATGCGACTTTTGCTGCCTCTTCTGCTGTAGCCACAGTTTTTGCGGGTATTCCTAGTTCGGGGACCATATCCATGAGTAACTCTATAGTTAAAGCTTCAAGCTCTCCGTACTGATCATGTAAACTCAAAATTTCATCGATAAAACCAAGACCTATATCTGTATAGCCACCAAATGTTTCCTGAATTTCAAGCACCAAATCATGTTCAAAATCTTCGATTTTGTCTGTGAGATAATGCAGCCCTCTTTCGACAGCTCGTTGTATCCAATTCTTTTTGGTATGAGTAACGTGTGCAGTTTCAGTGAGTTCATGAAAATGACCAGCTTCGCTACTCCAGACCGTTGTTCCGGTATTTCCTGCTTCAGTATAGAGCACGCCATCATCTCGTATAATCATTCTATAGTAATGGTTATGAGATTGGCTTTCAGCTGTATCACTACTAACGACTTCTGTATCAGTCCCTTCGTTATCTGTGAATATCAGAGAGCCATCGTCACCAATGCGAATTTGTGATTTTTGCCCTTTTCCAATTTGACTTGCTACTTGCTCAATATCACTTTTGCTACCATCGTCATTAATTTCATATATATGCAATCCGTCGTTAAGAAGAGTGACTTGATACTTGCCATTGTTTGACCATAAGCTTTGGCCTAATTTTAAAGCCCCCTCCTGGCTGGAAATATAATTCGTAGCAACAGAGATTTCTGAAGTGGTGGCTCTTTGATGTGTTGTTTCTGCCCCAGAGGTGTCAATTTCCCAAAGGGTGACTTCTGAATCATCTAAAGGATCAATTTCTGTTAGGGTGATATGTCCATCATCATGAACTTTCAGTTTTTTTAGGCCTGTTGTTACTCCTACTCCTTCGGTATCAGTGTGCCAAACCGAATTTCCATCCCCATCAAAATACTCCATTTTGCCTGTGCCAAACACTTCCAGGTAAGCGTTATTTGCATTGTTGCTTGCAGGTATATCTTCAGACCAAATAACTTCATTGGCTGTTGTGTCTATGAGTTTAACTCCATTATCAAGTTTAAATTCATATTGCCCATTGTCCGAGATGAGTGAAGTATTGTGCGTCATTCGCCCATTGGTAAGACTGTTCCCAAGCAAAGGGGGGGGAGCTTTTTCTGGATCAGTCATTGTTCCATCTGACTGAATTCGCCAAATTACTCCTGGGTTGGCATTATTAAGATACTGATGAGTGCTATGCTCCAAATCTTTGAGTTTCAAAGTGCCATCATCGCCCATTAATAATGAAAATTCTCGATGCACGCCGCCATCATCGCGTCGGGAACCAAATGTATTGATGATTTTTCCCATTTCATCTTTTTGTACCAGCGTGCCATCATAGCCAACTTCAAATTGTCCTCCATGGACACCATCAATATAGTTGCTTGATCCTAAGTCCCATCCTCTGACCCACTCATCATCAACAGATGACCTAGAATAATAAACCAAATTACCGTCATCATTGACAGCCTCACTAACGTTTTCATCATATCCAGTCCCAAAACGTACCATGTGCAGGCCATTATGTGACATTATAAAATCGCCTGCCGTGAGAGCATTTCCACTTGTGACTTTGTTTCCAATTAAAGCTTTTTGAGTTGGCTCACTTGAACCGATTTCCCAAAGAACCGAATTGTCGTCAGGTCTAGTGTCGTGAATATATGCGTCGAAAAGTTGGAGGCCATTTTCTGTTAGATTTAACTTAAAATCAGTAGGACGATCTACGCCCTTTCCACCGCCTGAGTCTGAAAGCCAAGTAGGGGTTTTGAAGCGGATAGCTTCCAAAACTTCTGTACGGCTGCCTGGTGCAATATCGGTATAAGCTGCAAGTTCGCCATCTGAATGCATTACGAGGGCGCCATTTACAGCACCTGTGTCAAGCGTTTCTACTATCGTTTGGTTGAGTACGTCATATACAATAAAACGTCCTCCTTTAAGAAAGGTGGCTTTATAGTGCAAATCATCTTGCCCATCCCCATCGTTATCATCTGTATACTCAAGAAAGGTGCCGTCTCCCGCAAAGAGGACGCCGTTATTTGGATCATCTGAATCTTGAGAAGGTATTGTGAGTCTTTCACCCAGATTGATGCCTGAAAAAGGATTTTCTGCTTCACGAATAAACCCCTCAGAAATTGTTGTTGGCTTATCTGCTGAACTCCAAAGGAGTGAAGGAGATTCATCCGTATCATACAGAGTGTCGTGTAATTCTAGTGCACCAGTCTCATCATCTATGATGAAGAAAAAGTCACCACGTGGGGTCATTCCGGAATTTTCTGTTCCTGAGCTTGAAACGAGGCTATAGCCTGAGGAGGCTGTTGAATCTGCTCGGTATATTCTGAAACCGCCATCATCGTTAAGTTCGAGGTAACCACCTACAGCGCTTGTATTAACGCTCGAAACAGTTACATAATTCTCTGAACTATCGAGTTGTGTTTTGTCATAAATTTTCAGAAATCCATTGGTTTCATATTTTAGCTCATATCTACCATTTTGCGAGTATATGCTCTCTCCTATGTGCAGTTTATCATCAACAAATAAGGTGGCCTTGCTGTCTGGCTCTCGAACAATGACAGTAACGTCCTGGATTGTTGTGCTAGTGCCATCAGATATTTCAATTGTAATTATATGTGTTTCTTGAGTTGCATGATCAAGGCTTTGACCTTCGGCTAGCGCAACTTCACCTGTTTCACTATCAACTTCAAACATACCCCCGGCATCATCTGCGAGAGAGTAAGTGAGTGTTTCTTCTCCAGAATATGTTGCGAAGGTCTGATAAACATGATCTCCACCTATCAAATTTTCTGCTATGGTAACAAAATCGGGGGAATTAAATTCAGGAGAAGGGCCAGGTTCCCATGTCCATTCGGGCTCCATTTCGTTGGTAAACTGATTGTGGCGCATAATCTTAACATCACCATCTTCTGTGAGTGTAAGATTTATTTCATTCCATGGCCCTCTTTCATTGCTGGTTGCAAGAATAGCTCCACTGCTGCTATCAAATGAAAAAGAGCCAGTATTTGAAGAAAAAGTTAGCTCGTCAGGAAGTGGAATTACGGAATGAGCTTTTTTCAGTGTGTCTATTCTAACTGCTGCAAAGGATGCGTTTCCCAACTCAACAATTGCGACGAAATAGTCCGCAATACCGTCATTATTACTATCTGAAGCACTCTTTAGCACGGTGTTTAGTGGAAACTGGGTTGGATACGATTCTTGTGTGCCTAAATTAAAACTTGAAATATACGCATTGTCGACATTATTACCCGAGTGTTGTTGAAAAAAAAGATCATACAAATTTTGCGAGGATGGCGTGCTTGAATTTTCAACAGCAACCCAAGTGCCTTCATCAAAGACAAAACCGTGATCATCCTTATAAAGCTGTAATTTTTTGGAATAGGTGAGATCATCAGCTGTAGCTTCACCGGATACGATATCTTGGAACAGCTCACCTTCATCCCATGGTGTGTCTTGGATTTCAAGCTTTGCTTCAACAAAATGGCCGATCTCCTCCATTAGAACTTCGGACATCTTATCTGGATTAGCTCTTAAGTTTTCGTTGATATAAATTGTATTGTTTTCTTTAGAATATCCCCCGTGCGCTCCGTTCATGTCAAAGTCAGATTTGAATTTTAATGTAGGTGCGCCATCATCTTGTATGCCTGAAAGCATCCGATTAAGCAAAAAACGAGCCTTTTCAGCGCTTGCCTCGTCAATTGGGCCGTCATATACTTGATTTAAAATCGAGCGCCAAGAAGTCTTTGTTTCCAACTTATCGCGCAAACCTTCAGCTTCATCATTTGCGATGAAATTTGAATCAAAACGAGTGGAAACATTGCCCGCGTAGGCCATTGCGATCTCTTCTTTCATTTTTTATTATCGAGATCAGTCCATTATAATCAGGATTATACTACGCATTAAACACTACTTTCGTAGCCGTTGTTTTATGTAAAGAATTATGATTTCCAAAATTGTGGGGTGAATAGCACCAAAACAGCAAAAAGCTCCAGGCGGCCAAGAAGCATGCCAAAAGAGAGTAGCCATTTGGCGGCATCTGGCAAATTGCCGTAATGCCCAGCAGGCCCAATGACAAACCCAAGTCCTGGGCCAACATTTGCGAGCGCGCTGGCAGAGGCTGAGAGGGCTGTCACCGTATCAAGGCCTGTGAGTTCTAAAGCAAGAGAAAGGGTAAAAAAACTCAAGGTAAACAAAAAGAAAAAGTTCATCACCGAGGTGATCACTTGCGCGGGAATAGGGCGTCCATTATAGGTTAAAGCGAACATACCATTTGGATAAATAAGTGTTTTCACGCGGTACTCAACAGCGGCCCAAATGACTTGAAACCGAAAAATTTTAATACCGCAAGAGGTGGAGCCAGAACACCCTCCAATAAACATTACGATAAAAATAATACTCACAGCAAACGCACTCCACAGTGTATAATCAGTCGAAGCGTAACCTGTCCCGGTCATGATAGAAACGATATTAAATGAGGTGTATCTTAGCGCTTGCGTGAAAGACATCTCACTATAGGCACTTTGGTGTATTGTTAGCAAAATGATGAAAAAAACTATGGTGACCAGAAAACCAATAACTTGTTGGTCCCTGAAAATTTGCAAAAGCCCTGTTTGGAAGCCTTTTAAATAAAGCAAGAAGGGAATTGAGCTAATCACCATAAAAAGTATAGCATTAACCTCAATGGCGACATTATCAAAATACCCAATAGACAAATCTTTTGAGGAATATCCACCAGTTGCAATAGTTGTCATCGAATGAACCGTTGCATCGAATAAAGGCATTCCACACATATGGTATCCAATCATACAAGCGACTGTAAATATGATATAAATTGCAGTTAGAGAACCTGAAATTTGTGTCGCGCGAGGGAGAATTTTTTCTGGCGTATCAAAACCCTCAACTTTAAAAAGTTGCATGCCACCAATTTTAAGCATCGGTAAAACGGCAAGAGCCATGACAATAATACCAATGCCTCCAAGCCATTGTAATAACGCGCGCCAGAGGACAATTCCAGGGGGAGCAAAATCAAGACCTGTGATGACAGTCGCACCGGTTGTCGTTAAACCAGACATGGATTCGAAAAAGGAATCTGCAATACTAAGCTCTAGTTCAGAAAGAGCAAAAGGAAGAGCTCCAAAACTTGCTAGTGAAACCCATGAAAAAACAGCTAATATAAAAGCCTCACGAATGCTAAGGTCTTGTCGTTGCCCTCTTGTAGCAATGCTCATTGCAATGCCAACAAAAAGAGTAATAGCAGCTGAAAATGCAAAAACTATCCAGTCAGAATGACCGTAAGCGAAGTCATAAAATGCAGGAATAAGCATTGCACAACCGAGTGTAGCAAGCAAAATCCCTATGATGAGTAAAACAGGCCTGAGATTGATCACGATGTAAGAAATAAATTGTCTAGCATTATGCTTAATTTAATATCCGTTTTCCATAGGGGCTGTCTAAAGAAAAGGGGGGGATATCCACTTTTAAAAAATCGCCCTTCGAAGATTGCACCATATAATGTCCAACCATCATGCCAGAGGGAGTATATAATGGTGCACCGCTTGTATAAACAAAAGATTCACTTGGCTGTATCCATGGCTCCTGACCAACAATGCCAGGTCCCTCTATTTCTTCTGTGTAGCCAGTCAAATCGGTAATACTCCAAAACCGTGAGCGCACTTGCACTTGCAATGCCCCAAGATTATAAATCTCAACTGTATAAGCCCAAAAAAAATAGCTTTCATCCGGGATCGATTGTTCCTCAATAAACTGCGGAGTGACACAAACTTTAATATTTTCAGTTATGGCTTCATACATACTTTGGGGTTCCGGATTGCATTTATTTTTGTGATGCCGCTAATGCTTGCTCAATATCATCAATAAGGTCATTCGCATCCTCTAAACCGACAGAGAGACGAACCAAACAATCATTGATTCCTAATTCGGCTCTTTGCTCAACCTCCAAACGTTGATGGGTTGTCGTTGCTGGATGTGTAATTAAGCTTTTTGCATCTCCAAGATTGTTTGAGATAGATATAATATTAAGAGCATTCATAAAGCGAAAGGCCTCTTCTTTCTGCCCCTTAATTTCAAATGCAACCATGTTAGAGCCAGCACTCATTTGTCTCTTAGCAAGCTCATATTGTGGGTGATCCTCGCGACCTGGATAAAACACGCGCGTAATATCTTTATGTTCAGCTAACATGTCTGCCAGTTTATGAGCTGTGTTAGTAGAATGGGCAACGCGCAGTGGCAGTGTTTCTAAGCCTTTGAGCATAACCCACGCGTTAAAAGGGCTAATTGAGGGGCCAGATTGGCGCATATATTGATGTAAATAGTCGGCAACAAATTCTTCGTTAGATAACACCATTCCCGCCAAACACCGTCCTTGGCCATCAATATGTTTGGTGGCGGAATAAATCACGACATCAGCGCCCATAGCATAAGGTTTTTGTAAGAGCGGGGTTGCAAAGACATTATCCACAACAACATAGGCGTTTTTGCTATGAGCTAACTCGCACACCGTTTTAATATCAACCAGTTCAAGCGTTGGATTGGTTGGGGTTTCAAAGAAAAAGGCTTTTGTATTGGGGCGGCAAGCTTGCTCCCATTGATGTAAATCACGACCATCGATAAGTGTCGATTCAATCCCTAAGCGAGGGAGCATTGTCTCTACAATGTAGCGACAACTGCCAAATAATGCCCTTGCAGAAACAATATGATCACCAGCTTGCAAGCGGCACAAAAAAGCAGCTGTCACGGCTGCCATTCCCGTTGCAGTTGCTCGGCCATCAGGTGCGCCCTCTAAGCCCTTCATGCGATTTTCAAACATCGCCACAGTTGGGTTTGCAAAACGGCTATAAATATATCCTTCACTCTCACCTTTGAAGCGTGCCTCAGCGTCTTCTGCTGTGTCATAAACGTAGCCTGAGCTTAGAAATAAACCTTCAGAAGTTTCTCCGAATTGACTCCGCAATGTACCACCATGTACTAATTGCGTTGCGGTTGCCCAGTTTTGTAGGCTCTCTTGAGTGTTCTGATTGTTTTTATCCATAGCTTATGTCCTTTTCCGCATAAAAAAACCCGGCAATGTGAAAGCGTTATAACGAGAGTGTAACGCTAAAGCCGGGGTGCAAAATCATTTCGCGGTCGCGGCCTTTTAGCAAATTATTTTCTGTGGCTGCAAGCCGACCGGCCAAATCACCACGTATATGAGCAAATAAAACTTGTGTATAAGTTATTAAGCCCTAACAAAGTCTTGGCGTCAAGAGGCAGTTGCGTTAAAGAGAAAATAAAATATTACTACACCTTTATTGGATAACACCCATGATAGATAACAATAAAAAGCAGTCCACTCATGGTTTGCTACCATCACAAGCTATCAAGAAGCTTATTGAGAGTGAGCAGATTTGCCTTGCACAGCCTCTAATGCAAGGCCAGATTCAGCCCGCAAGTTTGGACTTGCGTCTTGGAAATATTGCATACCGCGTAAGAGCTAGCTTTCTACCGGGTCCTGGGCAGAATGTCTCAGACAAGCTTGAAGACTATACGCTACATAAGATTGATCTTACTGCTAGCGCCGTGCTCGAAACAGGGTGTGTCTATGTTGTGCCCTTAATTGAAAGTCTGAATTTGCCAGAGACAATCAGCGCGGCAGCAAATCCCAAAAGTTCAACCGGGCGACTGGATGTGTTTACTCGCGTTATCAGCAATGGTGGGCGTAGTTTTGATCAAATAGATGCAGGTTATTCTGGTCCACTCTATGCTGAAATTTGTCCTCAAACATTTCCAATTTTGGTGCGCACTGGTTCTCGCCTCTCACAAATTCGTTTTCGCCTCGGAGACGTGGGATATACAGACAGCACACTGTTTGATTTACAGGACGAGCACCAGTTGGTCTCTTCTGACACCCCTGATATTGCCAATGGCATTGCTCTTTCTGTAGATTTAATGGGAGAAAACACAACAGGAGAGGGGTTGCTTGGATATCGCGCCAAACGCCATACCGGATTGATTGATGTTGATGCTCCAGGCGCATGCGACATTAAAGACTATTGGGAGCCAATTTATGGCTACAATGAAAAACGTCTCATATTAGACCCGGATGAATTTTACATCCTTGCCTCAAAAGAAGCTGTGCATGTTCCGCCCACTCACGCGGCAGAAATGGTCCCTTTTAATCCTCTGGTTGGTGAATTCCGCGTTCATTATGCTGGTTTTTTTGACCCAGGATTCGGTCACGACTCTGCTGGAGGGGCTGGTAGCAAAGGCGTGTTAGAGGTGCGCAGTCATAAAGTGCCGTTTATTCTAGAAGATGGGCAGATTATCGGCCGCCTGATTTATGAGAAATTAACAGAAATGCCTGAGTTAGTTTATGGCAAGACCATAAGTTCAAATTATCAAGCACAAGGTTTAAAATTGAGTAAGCATTTTAGAAGCAGCTGACAGTCTTTTATATGATTTTATTACAAAAAATGCGATAGGTCCTTATAAATCGGCAGCTTACCATTGAGCGGATTGTCTGGAGCCCAGCCATATGTCATGGTTTCAAAACGCATCATTTTGGCATCAAAAATAAGGAGACGTCCAACAAGAGATTGGCCGATGCCAACACTTTCTTTCAAAACCTCAGTAGCTTGCATACTGCCCATCACGCCGACAACTGAGCCTAAAATTCCAACCTGTTCGCAATTTGGATTATCTTCAGTGGTCGGATCTTCTGGAAAAAGACAGCGGTAGTTTGGATTGGGCAAGCCTTTCTCATTTTTTTCATAAGACTTAAATGTTGTGAGTTGCCCATCAAACGGGCCAACAGCTGCAAACACAAGAGGGCGTTTTGCCAAATAGCACGCATCATTGACAAGATAGCGTGTCTTGAAATTATCTGACCCATCAGCCACTATGTCATAGTCTGAAATGATTTTAAGTGCGTTGTGGGCATCAAGCTTTTCAGAAATAGGAACAACATGCACATGCGGGTTAAGCATATTAATAAATTTAGCGGCGCTATCAACTTTTGAACGTCCTGTTTGCGTGGTGGTATAAATTACCTGGCGCTGCAAATTACTTAAAGAGACTGTGTCATCATCAATAATGCCAATTGTGCCGATACCAGCTGCGGCCAAATACATCACTACAGAAGAGCCAAGCCCGCCAGCTCCAACCACTAAGACTTTTGTCTTCTTTAATTTTTGCTGACCGGCTCCCCCAATCTCTTTCAAGACAAGATGGCGTTGGTAGCGTTCAATTTCTTCAGAAGAGAGCATCAGATCGTATTCTAATAATTACACACCTGTGGAGCCAAACCCACCCTTATTGCGTTCTGTTGTGTTGATAATATCAACAGCTTGGATTTCTGCTTGAACAACTTGCTGAATAACAATTTGAGCAATGCGCATGCCATGTTCAATGTTAAATGGCTCTGTTCCCAGATGGGTCAAAATGATTTTAACCTCCCCGCGATAATCTGAATCGATTGTCCCAGGGCTGTTCAGAACTGTAATACCATGCTTAAATGCCAAGCCAGAGCGTGGCCGCACTTGTGCTTCAAATCCTAATGGAAGTTCAAAGCTCAGCCCCGTTGGAATCAGTTTATGTTCGCCAGGGTTTAACGTGATTGTCTCTCCCTCTCCTAAAGCCGCACGGACGTCAAACCCAGAAGCACCAGAAGTTTGATATTCTGGCAAAGGTAGATCTTCTGCGTGAGGAAGCTGTTTTATGCAGAGTTGCATTTTTGTTATTTTTTGTGGATTTTCAGTCATGTTTTTCGTAGGTTGATTATAAATCTACGCCTCTTTCAGTTGTCATTCCCGCGAAGGCGGGAATCTATTTGAAACTCTCAAAATGTTCTATTCTAACGTCCTAAAAAGATCAGTTGCAAATACTATGTGTTCAAACAAAATTTAAAGTAAGTCGCAACCATCATTTTAGATTCCCGCCTTTGCGGGAATGACGGCGGCTAGCATTTTGCAATTTTATCAAGACAGAGCATGTTAAAACTTTTCGGTTCTAATTCTTTTCTAAAAAATCGGCTGCTTGCAACATCAATTTTGTTGCAACCTCTTGTTTTGACATTTTTTCCCATTCTTCGACCCCTTGCGGGGTGATTAAGCAAACTTGATTGTTATCGCCTCCAAAGGTATCGGTTCCTTCAGAAACATTATTAGCAACAATCCAATTACATCCTTTGTCTTGGCGTTTTTTCAAAGCATTTGGGACAATATTTTCTGTTTCTGCTGCAAAACCCACCACAAGAGAGGGCCTATTGCTAGATATTTTTGAAAGAGTCTTTAAAATATCAGGTGTCTCGACAAGCTCTAACAACGGCGGATTTTTTGATGACTTATTTTTCTTTATTTTTTGTGACGCAATTTCTGAGACTCCCCAGTCGGAAACAGCAGCAGCGCACACTGCAACATCAACCGGAAGATTTGTTTTGCAGGCTTGTAGCATATCTTTTGCCGTTTCCACATATACGGTTTGCACACCTTGCGGGGGCGGCAATTGAGTTGGCCCGGAAACAAGAATAACCTCAGCGCCTAACTCACGTGCTGCTGCGGCTATGGCATAGCCCTGCTTACCAGAGGAGCGGTTGGTGATATAGCGCACCGGATCAATTGGCTCTTGTGTTGGCCCAGATGTTATCAGAATACGTCGTCCCATTAGGGGAGCATCTTGTGAAACAGCCAGGCGGCGTTCAATCGCAGCGACAATATCATCAACCTCTGCCATCCGGCCGGGGCCATACTCTCCACATGCCATATCTCCTTCTTCTGGGCCGACAAAGCATATGCCATCTTGCATGAGGCTTGCCAAATTGCGCTGCGTTGCCACGTGGTTCCACATGCGCACATTCATTGCAGGGGCCACAATAACGTCTTTATCTGTTGCAAGCAGCACCGTTGAGGCGAGGTCATCTGCTAAGCCATGCGCCATTTTAGCAAGGCAATTCGCACTGGCTGGCGCGACAACAATAAGATCTGCATGACGCGAGAGTTGAATATGCCCGATTTCCGTTTCATCTTTTAAGTTAAATAATTCTGTAAAACACTCGGTTTCAGCCAATGTCGAGACAGTTAAAGGTGTAATAAATTGCGTTGCTGATTTGGTGAGCACCACCCGCACCTCAGCCCCTTTTTTCTTAAGCTGGCGGATAAGCTCAAGAGATTTATAGGCCGCAATGCCACCTGTTATGATGAGTAAAATCTTTTTCGTATACATGGTTGTATCTTACTATAGCAGATTTAAAAAATCTAAAACATCATTTGGATCGCTATAGCCAATAATGAGAGTGCCCCAACCCAAATCCCCAAGCGGGCATTGCGGGAAAAATGCGCTTGCTCCTGTGCAATTTTTTTAATGGTTTCTTCATCCAGCCTGAGGCCTGAAGCTGCCATATCCGATAAGGATTGCGCAGTGCTCTCTGCCCGGCTGAGCAAACCTGGGATATCTCCCATAAATTTACCAATTGTAACCGCGCCATCAGCTGCCTCTTGCAAGCGGCCTTCTGCACCAAAATGTGACTTAACCCACTCGCGCACCACAGGATCGGCTATGGTCCACATGTTTAAATGCGGGTCCAAAGTGCGGGCAACCCCTTCAACCACTACCATGGTTTTTTGCAGCATAATCAACTCTGGCCGCGTTTCCATATCAAAAATCTCAGTGACCTGTAACAATTGACCAAGAAGTTTCGCCATAGAAATTTCATCTGCCGTTCGATCCATAAGTGGTTCTCCTATGGCACGCAGGGCTTGGGCAAAATCCTCAACCTTTTTGTGAGGGGGCACATAACCAGCCTCAAAATGGACCTCGGCAACACGCGTATAATTCTTGGTGATAAAGCCATACAAGATTTCGGCTAAAAATCGTCGTTCTTTTAAGCCTAGGCGGCCCATAATGCCAAAATCAATGGCGACAAGGTTGCCATACTTATCAACAAAAAGGTTGCCTTGATGCATGTCAGCGTGAAAAAAACCATCGCGCATGGCATGGCGTAAAAAAGACTGGATGATAAGTCGTGCCAAAGCTTGCAAATCATGTCCGGCTTTTTTTATGGCTTCCACATCTGACAAGGGGATGCCATCAATAAACTCGGTGGTGAGAACGTGTTTGCTGCTTTTCGTCCAGTCAACTTTTGGGATGCGGAATTTTGGGTCATTTATGGTGTTCTCACGCATTTCAGAAATTGCTGAGGCCTCCATGCGCAAATCCAGCTCCAGCTCAACGCTATAGGCCAGCGTTTGCACAACTGAAAGAGGCTTAAGCCTTCGTGATGGACGATGTAAAAACTCAATCATTTTGGCTGCGAAAAAATAACTCTCCAAATTCTTATGAAAATGCACTTCAATATTGGGCCTTAAAATTTTTACCGCAACATCGCGTGTTATTCCGTTATCTTCTACGCACGCTTTATGCACCTGAGCGACGGAGGCGGCAGCGATAGGTGGGCCAAAGTCTTTAAACAACGTGTCGACATCTGCACCGAGCTCTGTTTTAATAATGCTTTCTGCATCTTGATATGAAAATGGGGGCAATTTGTCTCGCAACATAGCAAGATCACGTGCATTTTCAGACCCAATCAAGTCATCGCGAGTTGCCAAAAATTGGCCAAGTTTAATGTAGCTCGGCCCTAACCGAGCCAGGGCCCGAGCAATGCGGTTATGCCGGGCATCGCTTGAGGAAAACAGTCTTAAAGGTGAAGTCAGATAACGAAAAATCTTTACCGGCAAGGGGAGGGCCAGGCCTTGCGGTAGCAAACGCACGCCATAACGCGCAAACACAAAGCCTGCGCGGGCCAGCCGGGTCATATTGAGTATCGCACTTGCCATTTATAACCGCCACCCTGAATGAAGAGCGGCAATGCCTCCTGTTAAATTCTTGTATTTCACCTGGCTGAAACCAGCGTGTCTGATCATATCAGCAAAGTCGTCTTGATCTGGAAAACGTCTTATACTTTCAACAAGATATTGATAGGACTCGCGGTCATTGGCAATAAGCTCGCCCAATCTTGGTATGGTATGAAAAGAGTACAAATCATAAAGTTTATCAAGAAATGGCATTTGTACATCTGAAAACTCTAGGCATAAAAAGCGCCCACCGGTACGCAAAACGCGATGCGCTTCTTTTAAGGCTTGCTCTATCCGTGGCACATTGCGAATACCAAAAGAAATTGTATATGCGTCAAAAGACTTATCTGCAAAGGGAAGGTGTTCTGCATTGCCTTCCGTGAATGTGATGTCTTGCTCTAGGCCTCGGTCATAAGCGCGCCTTTTGCCTTCATCCAACATTTCAGGGCTTATATCGCAAATCACCATTTTTGCGCCATCTCCAGAGGCTTTGATAAACCGCTCTGCGATATCCCCTGTGCCACCTGCCACATCAAGCAATTTGAATGATGTTGCCCCTTTTGGCGGGGCAAGCCAGTTGATCATATCATCCTTCCACAGCCTATGCAGGCCAGCAGACATGACATCATTCATAATATCATATGTGTTTGCAGATTTTGCAAAAACCTCGTTCACAAGCTCTTGCTTATCCTCCAAATTGACAGTTTTGGCGCCGAAACTTGCTTTGACTTGCTCAAAGATGGTGCTAGATGTGTCAGACATTATAAGACTTTCATTCGTATAGCCGTTTAACCTCGATAGGATTAAGGAAATAGAATTTTATGTGCAAAAAACTCTCCAACGTCATTCCAGCGCAAGCTGGAATCTAAAAAATTGCAGCCAGATCCCAGCTTTCGCTGGAATGACGGAGTATACTGTAAATCCGTAATTTTATATGCGATTACTCGCAAGACAGTGAAGCAGTTTTTTTCCTTATTCTATAACCAAAAACTGAAGTTATTTAAGAATACATAACATTTTATGCCAGAATTGCCAGAAGTTGAAACTGTAAGAAATGGTCTTGCCCCTGTTATGGAAGGAGCGGTGATCACATCTGTACAGCAAAACAGGCCAGATTTGCGCTTTCCACTGCCCCAAGGCTTTGCCAAACGTTTGCAAGGGGTGCAAATTCAATCTCTAGAGCGGCGTGCGAAATATATCCTGGGCCATTTAACAAACAACGACATTCTTGTGATGCATCTTGGTATGAGTGGCCGATTTATCATTGATTTTCAAGAGGGCAACACACCGCACGCACAAAAACCTGGGGGCTTTATCTATCATAATTCCCAGCGTTCTATCCATGACCATATCATTTTTCATTTACACAATGGTGCACGTATTCGTTACAATGATACAAGACGTTTTGGTTTTATGACCTTGATTGAAAAGAGTGAATTGGATACGCATAAATTTTTTCATGCTCTTGGTGTTGAGCCTTTGAGTAAAACCTTCACTCCAGACTATTTGGCAGAAAAAGCGCTCCAAAAAAATACAAGCCTGAAAGCATTTTTGCTGAACCAAAAAATAATTGCAGGATTAGGCAATATCTATGTGTGTGAGGCCTTGCATATGGCGGGTTTGTCGCCTAAGCGTAAGGCGTCTGTTTTGGCCACATCCAAAGGCAAGGCAAATGTGAAATGCAAAGCATTGGTTGAGGCCATTCAAATAGTGCTGCAAAAAGCAATTGCGGCTGGGGGATCAACACTTAAAGATCACCGCCAAGCAGATGGTAGTTTGGGGTATTTTCAGCATAGTTTTCAGGTTTATAACCGCGCTGGCGAGGCGTGTTTGCGTTCAAAATGTGAGGGGAGCATTGTGCGGGAAACCCAAAACGGCAGGTCCAGTTTCTATTGTAATCACTGCCAAAAATAACACAGCATATAGCGGGGCTTAAATAAGGTTCAATACTAGGAGAAGCGGTATGGCTTTTGACACACTATCAATAGAACATCATGGCAAGGTTGGGGTCATCAAGCTGGACCGGCCTGATGCTTTAAATGCAATCAACCGGCAACTTATAGAGGAGTTGGGAACAGCTCTGAAGCAACAAGATCAAGATGATCATGTTGGTTGCATTATCATTACGGGAAGTGAGAAAGCCTTTGCAGCCGGTGCTGATGTGAAAGAGATGCAAAGCTATTCTTACATAGAGGCCACGAAAGAAGATTTTCTATCACCTTGGGATGAGGTGCCAAAAACGCGTAAACCTGTCATTGCCGCTGTTTGTGGATATGCGCTGGGGGGCGGCTGTGAACTGGCTATGATGTGTGATTTCATTATTTGTTCGGACACTGCGAAGTTTGGCCAGCCTGAAATCACCCTTGGAATTATGCCAGGGGTTGGAGGCACTCAACGGTTAACCCGTCTGATTGGTAAAGCCAAAGCCATGGAGATGTGCTTGACAGGGCGCACCATGAGCGCACAAGAAGCCGAAAGTGTTGGTCTGGTGAGCCGTGTGGTGCCTGCTAATGAACTTATGGATACTGCTCTAAAAACAGCGGAAAAAATTGCAGAATTTTCCAAACCGATTGTGGCAATGACCAAAGCAACTGTAAACCGTGCGTATGAAACCACATTGGCCGAAGGATTGCGCTATGAACGTCAGACCTTTTATTCAATGTTTTCGACGGATGATCAAAAAGAAGGGATGCAAGCTTTTATTGACAAACGTTCAGCCAAATTTCGGGATCATTAGAAGCTTCATTAACAGAGACGTGCTATGTCATTTCGTATTGTTTTTATGGGAACACCAGATTTTTCGGTCCCGGTTCTGTCCCATTTGATTAGCGCAGGCCACGATGTTGCTGCCGTTTATTCTCAACCTCCACGGCCTAAAGGGCGCGGTATGGATGTGCGCAAATCTCCCGTTCAAGAATGTGCAGAACAGATGGGTATTCCTGTCCATACACCAAAAAGTCTCAAAATAAGTGAAGCGCAGGAGGTCTTTATCTCCCATTATGCAGACTTGGCTGTTGTTGTAGCCTATGGTTTGATTTTGCCAAAAGCCATTTTAGATGCACCTAAAATGGGGTGTTTTAATATTCATGCGTCGTTGTTGCCGCGTTGGCGTGGAGCAGCTCCGATTCAGCGCGCTATTATGGCAGGAGATCAAATGAGCGGCGTGATGATTATGAAAATGGATGAGGGGCTTGATACCGGAGACATTTGTCTTGTTGAGCGTATTGAGATTGGCGCGAATACGACGGCAGGTGAGTTACATGATAAGCTTTCGCACACTGGAGCTGATTTGATAACCCGTTCTCTTGCGGCCCTTTCACGAGACAGTTTGATGTTCACACAGCAACCCGAAGAGGGTGTGACCTATGCAGAAAAAATTAAAAAAGCTGAAGCTAAAATTAGTTGGGCGAAGTCTGCTCAAGAGGTCCATAACCATATACGCGGTTTGTCTCCATTCCCTGGTGCATGGTTTGAAGCCACAATCAGAGGAAAACAAGAAAGGGTAAAAGTGTTGCTCAGTGTTCTATCTGGTATTGAAAAACAGAACCAAAATGCAGTGCCTGGAACACTTCTAGAGACAAATCTAACGATCGCTTGCGCCACAGGAAAAGTGCAATTGCTTCAAGTTCAACGCGGCGGCAAAAAGCCGATGTCTGGTGAAGAATTTTTGCGAGGCGTTGATTTGGAAGTTGGGACAGTTTTTGCCAACAGATCTTCAGCCTAATAATTTAAAGCCAATACAAGGGCATTGACATTACCCCCTTGCTCACTAACAAAATTATTAAATAAATCCCTTTGAAAAGGAACCAGCCAAAACCCTAAAACTTTTGCATCTCTGATTTTAAACGTTCTTTTGTGCTTTTTAATACGCCATTGCACATCATATTCGGTTCCGTCTTCTAAAATAACTTTGCTATCTACAAGATAAGAATTTTTTCGAATACCGCCCAAACCTAAAATTTCAGCTTTTGCTATCTTATACTGTTTGCTTTGTCCAATCAGATAGCGAGCCATAAATTTGGCCACTCCGCGTTGATAAACACGGCGCCGTGAATTAGGTAGCTTTTTCGCATAATCGCCTAAAGAGTAAGTGCCAATGCCAGACATATCAGCGTAACTCGCAATAACTCGCTGCATCTGCTTTTTAGACCCGGATTTTGCCGCTGCAAGTAATTTTTTCGCGACAGCCTCCATAAAAACAACCGGTTTCTCTTTTTTCTTTGCGGCATGAACGGAAGCAGAATGTAAAAAAGAGGCCAACAGTATAAGTAAAGCGCATGCTGTCATATAAAAGCTGCGGAATATATTCAAATTAGTCATTGCTAATGGTCTCATTTTAGATTTCATTCTGACTACAAGCATTCTAGCTAACAAATTGTAAATCTTAATTCAAATCATAACAAATACTAAAATTACAATCAAATCCATAGTGTTGTTATTCATGAAATCCATACTGTAATCGCATATTAAAAATCGCATTTTGAAAGCTGAATTTTGTTTTTTCGTATTAGGAGAAAATATCCGATTTATGGTATTTTTTAGAAATTAATTATGTAAAAGCCCAGATTTTTAATGTATTTGAGATTTTTTTTACTGGGATTAGAAAAAATTCTTGATTTTCCTCGGATAAGGTATAAGCATATCTTTATATCCATGATCTTTAGTGCGGCATTGTGACATACTCTCTCTCTACAGAAGCTTATCTTAACATTTTGCGTGCTGCTGGTGAAGCGACACGCTTACGCCTGTTGGTACTCTTTCAGGGGGGTGAGTTAAATGTCAAGGATCTCACGCAGATACTTGGGCAAAGCCAGCCGCGCATAAGCCGTCATTTGAAGATTCTATTGGACGCAGAACTCATTGAGCGTTTTCAAGAAGGCAGTTGGGTTTATTTCCGATTGGTGGAAAACAATAAAACTGGTGGTACTATTCGCAAGCTCTTAGCTGAAATTGACTTCGATGATCCAATTTTGGTTCGGGATCAAATGAAAGCAAAAGCTGTCAAAACAGCGCGGGCAGAAGCTGCCCAAAGCTACTTCCGCAACCATGCGGCAGATTGGGACAAAATCAGATCACTCCATGTTTCAGAAGCTGCCGTCGAAAAGGCAATGATGGAGATGTTAGGCTCTGGTCCTTTTGATGTTTTTGTTGATCTGGGAACGGGAACCGGGCGGGTGTTAGAACTCTTTGCAAAGAACATTGATCGCGGAATTGGTGTTGATATCAACCACGATATGTTATCTTACGCCAGAAGCAATCTGGAAAAAGAAGGTTTAAACCACTGTCAGGTGCGCTTTGGTGACTTGTTCCACCTCTCTTTTAATAATAACACGGCCGATGTGGTCGTGTTGCACCAGGTGCTGCATTTCTTATCTGACCCATCAGGCGCACTTCTGGAAGCTTGCCGTATTTTAAAGCCTGGTGGGAAGCTTTTGATTGTTGATTTTGCCGCCCATGATCTTGAATTTTTGCGCGAGCAATATGCACACCAGCGCTTGGGATTTGACCAGGGGCATGTCAAAAAGTTGATTCAAACATATGGCTTGAGTCTGACAAAGCAAATAAACCTGACCCCAAATTTAAATCAACAAACACATCAATTAACAGTTGCTCTCTGGTTGGCTTCAAAACCAAAAACACAACCACATAGCATTGTAAACAATGAATCTCAAAATGAGCCTTATACGCAAGAAATGGTAAGGAGTATGACATCATGTTAGACCCCATTAAGAATGCAAGCCGATCTTTATCTGGCCAAGATTTAAAAGTGTCATTTGAATTTTTTCCTCCCAAAACAGAAAAAATGGAAGGAACACTATGGAACTCAATCTCACAATTAGCACAGCTTAATCCAGATTTTGTGTCTGTTACTTACGGTGCTGGTGGCTCAACACGCGAGCGAACCCATGCGACAGTTGCCCGCATTCTTCGTGAAACACATTTAAAGCCAGCTGCTCACCTGACATGTGTGGCCGCAACACGAAAAGAGGTTGACGATGTAGTCAAGTCTTATTGGGATGTTGGTGTCCGCCATATTGTAGCTTTGCGTGGTGATCCACCTGAAGGCGTTGGGCAAACGTTTCAAGCTCATCCAGAGGGGTATCAAAGCAGTATCGAGCTGATCAAAGGCATTAAAGCCATTGGAGACTTTGAGGTTTCTGTGTCTGCTTATCCAGAACAGCATCCTGAAAGTCGTAACTTGGATGAAGATTTGGATATGCTTGAAGCTAAAGTAGAAGCTGGGGCAACTCGTGCAATCACACAATTCTTTTTTGATAACGATTATTATTTGCGTTATCTGGAAGCTGTTCGTGCGCGCGGCATAACAATACCGATAATTCCTGGCCTTATTCCAATTTATAGCTTTAAGCAAATTTCGAAATTTGCCGCTCAATGCGGAACAACTTTGCCAACATGGTTGGCTCACCGTTTTGAAGGCTTGGAAAATGACCCGGATACTTGCAAGCTCGTTGCAACGGCTGTCGCCGCAGAACAGGTTATGGAGTTGGCGGACCATGGCATCCGCGATTTCCATTTTTACACGCTTAACCGTGCGGAACTTGTGTACGCAATTTGTCATCTTTTGGGAATGCGCGCAGAGGAAATCGAAGCTGTTTAAGAAAGAAATAAAGTGGTACAGAAAATGATGGAAAAAATTAAATCCCCTTACGAGAAACCAGAGCAAATCTTGTCTGATTTGGCAAAACAGCGTATTCTGATTATGGATGGTGCTATGGGGACAATGATACAGCGCCATAAACTGAATGAGCAAGATTATCGCGGCGAGCGCTTTGCTGATTGGGCCTCTGACTTGAAAGGCAATAATGATCTTTTGGTTTTAACGCAGCCAGATATCATTTATGATATTCATAAAAACTATCTTGAAGCTGGCGCTGATATTTTGTGTACCAACACATTTAATGGCACAAGCATCTCTATGGCTGATTATCATATGGAGGATTTGGCCTATGAAATTAATCATGCCGCCTCTAAATTAGCCAGACAAGCCGCAGATGAGATTACGAAAAGCAATCCAGATAAACCGAGGTTTGTTGCTGGGGCCATTGGCCCGACCAACCGCACAGCATCCATTTCACCAGATGTCAATAATCCAGGGTTCCGCAATGTGACGTTTGACGAATTGGTCACCGCATATGCCGAGCAAACCAAAGGACTGCTTGATGGCGGTGTCGATGCTATTCTTATTGAAACTATTTTTGATACACTAAATGCGAAAGCTGCAGGTTTTGCTGTATGCCAGGTGTTTGAGGAAATTGGTATCTCGAAACCAATTTTTATTTCCGGAACCATTACAGATTTATCAGGGCGGAATTTGTCAGGTCAAACCCCAGAAGCATTTTGGTATTCGATGAGGCATTTAAAACCTTTTTCGATTGGTTTGAATTGCTCGTTTGGAGCGGAACAATTGCGCCCTGCTGTTGTCGATATTGGCAATGTTGCCAATTGCTTTGTCAGCTGCTATCCAAATGCAGGGCTTCCCAATGAGATGGGAGAATATGATGAAACTCCAAAGTATATGGCCGAACAGCTTGAAGAGTGGGCAAAAGCAGGATTGCTCAACATGATTGGTGGGTGTTGTGGTACAACAGAAGTGCACATTGCGGCTATTGCCGATGCTGTCAGCCCATATGCGCCGCGTGAATGCCCTCAAGTTGAGGTTAAGATGAGATTGTCAGGTTTGGAGCCTTTTGTACACGGATGAGTTTTATATAAACGGAACTGGATGTAATTATAGTGACCACTGCTGCTACAACATTCATAAATATTGGAGAGCGGACCAATGTAACCGGCTCGGCAAAATTCCGCAAGCTTATCGAAGCTGGGGATTATGATACGGCTTTGGCTGTTGCGCGCCAGCAAGTAGAAAATGGCGCTCAAATCATCGATATCAATATGGATGAAGGGATGCTGGATTCCGAGCAGGCCATGGTCACTTTTCTGAACCTGATAGCCTCTGAACCAGATATTAGCCGCGTTCCGATTATGATCGATTCATCGAAATGGTCAGTCATTGAAAAGGGATTGAAATGTGTGCAAGGCAAAGGGATTGTTAATTCTATCTCCCTTAAAGAAGGAGAAGAAATTTTTCTTGATCAAGCCAAACGCGTTCAAAGCTATGGTGCTGCTGCTGTGGTTATGGCTTTTGATGAAGTTGGCCAAGCTGACACGGCTGATCGCAAATATGAGATTTGTGAGCGGGCTTATAATTTGTTGACGCAAAAGCTCGATTTTTTCCCTGAAGATATTATTTTTGACCCCAATATCTTTGCTGTTGCGACCGGCATTAAGGAGCATAATAATTATGGTGTGGATTTTATTGAGGCTTGCAGCCGTATAAAAGCAAACTTGCCTCATGCACATATTTCAGGTGGTGTGTCTAACCTATCGTTTTCATTCCGGGGCAATAATCTCGTCCGTGAAGCCATGCATTCGGTATTTTTATATTATGCCATACAAGCGGGTATGGATATGGGTATCGTGAATGCGGGCCAGTTGGCTGTATACGATGATATCCCCTCAGACCTGCGTGATTTGGTTGAAGATGTTATTTTAAATAAAAACTCGGACGCAACGGATAAGTTGCTGGAAGCAGCAGAGCAATACAAAGGGCAGGGCGGTCAGAAAAGGAAAGTTGATCTGTCCTGGCGGGAAGGTCCTGTTAAAGAGCGGATACAACATGCACTGGTCAATGGCATAGCTGATTATATCGTTGAGGATACGGAAGAAGCCCGGCAAAGTGTGGAGCGGCCGTTGCATGTGATTGAAGGACCGCTCATGGATGGCATGAACGTGGTGGGGGATTTATTCGGGGCTGGAAAAATGTTCTTACCTCAAGTGGTCAAATCAGCCCGCGTGATGAAACAGGCCGTTGCCCATTTGATGCCCTACATGGAAAAAGAGAAAGAAGAGCTAGGCATTGATGATAACTCAAGCAATGGTAAAATCTTACTCGCAACTGTGAAAGGCGACGTTCATGACATTGGTAAAAATATCGTTGGTGTTGTTTTGCAGTGTAACAACTTTGAAGTTATCGACCTGGGGGTCATGGTGCCGTGTCAGAAAATCCTAGAGACTGCAAAGCAGGAAAAAGTTGACATCGTTGGCTTGTCAGGACTGATTACGCCAAGTCTTGATGAGATGTGTTTTGTCGCGGAAGAAATGGAGCGGGAAGGTTTTGATATTCCATTGTTGATTGGCGGTGCAACCACTAGCCGTATTCATACCGCTGTAAAAATTAATCCAAATTATAATAAGGGCCAAGCCATATATGTTACTGATGCCAGCCGTGCCGTTGGCGTTGCGTCAAGTTTAATGTCAGATAATAAAGTCACTTATATCGATAACATTCAAAATGATTACGTGAAAATGGCAGAGGCTCATTCACGCGGACGAAGAAATAAAAAACGTTTGGCCTTGAGTGATGCACGCGCGAATAAAATAAAAATAGATTGGGAAAATTATACCCCGACAAAGCCATCCTTCACTGGGACCAAAGTTTTTGCAAGCTATGACCTTGAAGAGTTGGCCCCATACATCGATTGGACACCGTTCTTTTCAACTTGGGAGTTGAATGGCCAGTACCCCCGCATTCTCAATGACGATGTGATGGGGGAAGCTGCCCGGGCCCTTTATGACGATGCACAAAAAATGCTGGATCAACTTCTCACAGAAAAGTGGTTGCAGGCCAGGGCAGTCATTGGGTTTTGGCCCGCAAATCGTATTGGTGATGACGATATTGCACTTTATACAAATGAAAGTAGAGATGAAAATCTTGCAATGTTCTATACATTGCGCCAGCAAATTGCGCGGGGACAAAATAAACCCAATATAGCCCTTGCAGATTTTATAGCTCCAGCAGAAACCAAACTTGAAGATTATATTGGCGGATTTGTTGTCACCACAGGCATTGGTGAAGAGGAAATTTCCGAGAAGTTTGATAAAGCGAACGATGACTATAATAAAATCATGGTAAAAGCTTTAGCGGATCGTTTGGCTGAAGCCTTTGCTGAGAGAATACATCAACGGGTCCGTAAAGAGTTTTGGGCGTACAACAGTCAAGAAACACTCTCGTGCGAAGAATTAATTGCTGAAAAGTATCCGGGTATTCGTCCTGCACCGGGGTATCCTGCCCAGCCAGACCATACCGAAAAGCAGACCTTGTTTGACATTCTCAATGCTGAGCAAGATGGCGGTGTTCACTTAACCGAAAGCTATGCCATGTGGCCGGGATCTGCTGTTTCAGGCCTCTATTTTTCCCATCCTGAGAGTTATTATTTCGGTGTTGGTAAAATTGAGCGTGACCAGATTGAGGATTACGCCAAACGCAAAGGGTGGGATATTGAAACAGCAGAAAAATGGCTTGCCCCAATTTTGAACTACGAGCCCAAAATGTACAAGACAGAGGCGGCTTAAACGTTTTCTGATACCGTTTGGTTTTGCTTTGGTTCAAACAAATATTCAAATGCAAACGTCATAAAACTCAAAGAATTGGCTGTTATAAAAACAGCGCCTATTACGGATGCTGGTATTGCCAAGATACCAAAACTCAAAACAGAGATAGCCGCAGCACCAAAAACGACAGGCAACGTGCAGGCAATGTATCCTGCCAAAATGGCAAGGGTATTGTGAGCCGTCTTAGACCAGATGTGTGCAAAAGGAAATCCAGGCCAACCAAATGCTTTTCCAGGCAATCCGAGAGACAAGCGCATCACAATAATATAAATCAGCAATGCTAACACGAGGTATAGGCCTGCAGTGACAGATGTTCTCTCCAAAACAAATGTAAAAATCACCATAAGTATGAGAGAGGGAAGCGCGAGCACAAAGGCAAAGCCAAAATAATTTAAAGCAAGCGCGTCGGTGCGAAGATAAAAGCTAGAGGTCACTGTTTCATTTGCAATAATTTTTTTGTGCCACGCAATGCTAATGGATGCCACAGCAAAAATATTGATTGTTGTGAAAATCACAAACGCAACGATATTGTTCAAACCCAGAAACAAAGCATTATTGAGTATGATAATGACCAATCCCACCCAGGAAATCTGTAGAAAATACAAGAAATTATAAAAGCTAAAATGATATGATTTGCGAATGAGCTTTTCTAAAGGGATCCTTCTAGAGGAAGACATAATTGGAACCTATGCTTGTCTGTGCTATTCTCAAAAATATATTTTTATCAAATATTTCATTTGTTTTCATAACGTATTTTTTTAAAAGGTATTCAGATGATCAAACAAAAATGCTTTTGCTTGATTGGGTGTTCTATTGCCACCTTGTTTTTATCTCTAAGTAGCGCAGATGCCAAGCGTCAATGTGGTACTGCTTCATGGTATAGCTTAATCGGTCGCAAAACAGCAAGCGGTGAAATCAGACGTAGAGGTGTTTTAACCGGAGCACACAGAACATTGCGATTTGGCACGCGTGTGACTGTAAGAAACATGCGTAATAATCGTACGGTTAGAATTCGAATAAATGATCGCGGTCCATTTATTCGGGGGCGAATCGTTGATGTGAGTAAGGCGGCTGCAAGACGGTTGGGCTTTGTATCTCGAGGTACCACACGCGTTTGCATTACGTATTAAGGTCAATTCCAATTATGAATAAGAAAGTAGAGTTTTAAATATTAAAACCAGCCACCGTCATTCCCGCGAAAGCTGGGATCTCTGTGAACTTTTTGAGATCCCAGCTTTCGCTGGGATGACATACTCAGAATGTCTTGGAGAAAATAAATCATTCTAAATCAGATACTCTAAAATATATCTATAACTGGGGTTAAATAGCATGTCTTAGTTGCATGTGAGCAGAGAGTATGGCAGACAACATAGATTAAAAACCTAGGAGCGGCGATATGTTTCTCGGTATACTCATACTGATTTTTCTCCAAGCAGCAGGTGGATTATGGCTTGGTCAATCCATACTTCGCGTTTTTGAAGAGCGTGGAATAATACTGAGCAATGAAATTTTGTTTGTGATTTTATTTGCGGTATTCGTCTCTATTATCATATGGAGTATCGGGGTCTTAGGCGCCGAGATATTGCAAGGCGTGACAAAACCAACAAAGAATACGCTGGTTAGCGCATTGTTTGTTTCTGCCATTGTTATTGCCCTTATTAAGATCCCGCTTTTTCAGCAATACATAGATCCATTCCGTAATGAGTTCGTTCCAGGACTATTTGATATTCACCTAATTACAGCAGGCTCGGTCCTCGGGTATTATCTCACCAAATAAATAACGCTTTAAAACAAACCTCAGTTATGCTGTGCTGTTTGAGTATCAGTGTTATATATCAACCACAATGCTTCATATAAAACATAGACGTATTGAAAAATATCCGATACACAACAATGATAAATAATATGTGATTTATAATAAGAATAGGCCTTTATAATGGGCGTAGGATTCGGTCTTGAAAAAATAGGACAATTCGCGATTCGCGCTCCTTGGGTCGCTGCGCTTCTTATTGCTTTTGTATGTGCAATAAATATCATTGGTGTTCAGCGCATCAATGTTGATGATTCCCTAACTGAATTGTTCCGTGCCAACACAGAAGATTTTAAACGCTTTGAGGTTATGGCACAGCGTTTCCCATCCAGTGAATATGATGTTCTTGCCGTTATAGAGGGCCCCTTCTTGCAGGACCCTAAAGCGTTAGAAGCTATGCGGGAGATGGCAGTTGAGCTTAATTTTGTTGATGGAATAAACGGCATTATTTCCCTCTTTTCTGCACGAGAGCCCCCCAATGACCAGGGATACCCGCCTCCTGTTGTGCCAGATGTTCTGCCAACGGGGGATGAATTTAAGGCTCTGACAGATAGAATCCTGAAGAACGAGATTATTAGCGGCAAGCTACTCTCTAACGATGGCCAGCTTGCACTCATCGTCATGGCCCTTGACCGTAAAGCTGTCGAGAAGTTGGGCTTGCGAAATGTCATTGGACAAATTCAAAGCGCTTTGGACAGCCAGGTTGGAAATTCGGGTCTGAAGGTGAGTTTATCTGGTGCGCCTGTAATGCAGCTTGAAATTCGCAATGCAGTGCAAAATGACCGGATTATATACAACGGTCTTGGCTTTATTTTAGGGGCAATCATATGCCTGATTTTTTTCCGCCGATTTTCTTTGATGTTTATTACAATTGCGGCACCTGCTTCAGCCATTCTATGGTCCTTGGGGATGTTAGGGTTTTTAGAATTCCGGCTTAATTTGTTCCTCAATATTATTACACCCTTGATCATGGTGATTGCGTTTTCAGATGCAATGCATATGGTTTTTGCGATACGTCGTCGTATGATTGAAGGAGATGATCGTTTTAAAGCCACCGCCTATGCTATCGCGCAGGTCGGTCCGGCTTGCGTCTTAACCTCGTTAACAACAGCGCTGGCTTTGTTCTCACTCTATTTAGCTGAATCTGCATTGATTAAAACATTTGCCATTGTCGGTGGTTTGGCGGCAATTATGGCCTTTCTTGCGGTCATTATTGTGGTCCCAACCTTATCAGTATTGCTGTTGCGCGGTGAAAAAGATTTTGCCAACAGTTTAAAGAAATCTGATAAAGCGATGTCTTATTTGCGTAAAGCATCCGATGTTATAGGTGAGCATGTGGTGCGCATGCCATTCCTCTATTCCTTTTTGGCAATGCTTAGCGTTGTAATATTCACTTATGCCCATGTTTCACTTGAGCCGCGCTATCGGTTGCAAGATCAAGTGCCAGATCGGGAGCAGGCTATGAAAGCCTCGGACCGTCTTGACAAAAAACTGACAGGGGCAAGTCCTGTCCATGTTATGATTGAATGGGATAAAACAAAAAAATCATTATACGATGAAGATGTGCTTGCTGTTATCGGCGCGGTTCACAATGAGGTTGAACAGACGGCAGGTGTTGGCAATGTTTGGTCTGTTGAAATGTTACGACGCTGGCTGCAAAAAATTGGCCAAAATGATATTGCAACACTGAAAAGCTATATGGAAATCTTGCCGGAGCATCTCGTCAGGCGGTTTATTGCCCAAGAGCAAAATACTATTGTTGTGACAGGACGAGTGCCTGATATTGACGCGAGTGAGCTGCTTCCTGTTATTCAGAAAATGGAACAGGCCATCGCCCCTATTCAGGCAAGAAGTCCAGAGTTCACTATTTCGGTGACAGGTCTTGCCTCTGTTGCTGCCCGCAACAGTAATGCTATGATTACACAACTCAATTATGGTTTGCTTTCCACTGTATGTGTTGTGGTTTTTATGATGGGGTTTGCATTTCGATCTGTGTTTGCTGGGATTGTCAGTTTCTTACCCAATCTTTTCCCGGTGGTTGCAGCGGGCGCTGTGCTTTATGCAACAGGCAACGGTTTACAGTTTGCCAGTGTTGTTGCGTTAACGGTGGCTTTCGGATTGGCTGTCGATGACACAGTTCATTATTTGCACCGCCTACATTTGGAAGACGACCGTCATGGCAAAACGATGGAAAGCCTATTGCGCACTATGGATGTGATTGGTCCGGTCCTAATCCTCACAACATTTGTTTTAATCCTTGGATTGGCTGTCACGATTTTCTCAGGATTACCATCTCTTCGCCTCTTTGGGTGGCTTAGCGCGGCCACGCTCATTGCGGCACTTATCGGCGTTCTGGTATTTTTGCCTGCTCTGGTTGCTTCAATTCGAAAAATAACTTTGCCAAAGAAAGTGGAAACTCAAGAAGCTATAGAGCAAACGTAACATTAAGAATCTAACATTTAAAAAAAATGCTGCAGCCATTTATCGCTAAGACTGCAGCATAGAGACACTACATTTTATAAAATTAAAGTTATGGCAAAATCACAGTGTCAATAACGTGTATAACTCCATTCTTGGTGATGATATCAGCTTTAACAACAGTGGCATTGCCAACCTTTACGCCATCTGTTGCATCAACTTCAACTTCTGACCCTTCAACAGTTTTAACGCTTTGCTTTTTTCCTTTGATATCAGCTGATTTAATTTTACCCGGCACAACATGATACGTTAAAATTTTCACCAACTTTTCTTTGTTTTCAGGCTTTACAAGGTCTTCAACGGTTCCTGCGGGTAATTTTTTGAAAGCTTCATCTGTTGGCGCAAAAACAGTGAAAGGTCCTTCACCTTTCAGAGTGTCTACCAAGTCAGCAGCCTTAACAGCAGCTACAAGGGTCTTGAATGTTCCTGCGGCAACAGCAGTATCAACGATGTCTTTTTTCTCGCTTTTTAAGTGTCCGCCAGCAAGAGCAGCTTGAATACTGCCGGCAACAAAGAATATTGCAAATACAGAGGTAATTGTTTTGAGCATGTTCATGATTTTTCCTTTTAAAATATCAAACAGGTAACAGAAGAACGGGTTTAGCTTTGGAAAGGATCAATTTTTAAACTCAAATTTTTATGGAATTTTTTCATGAAAAAAGTGATCTAATTTCAATCACCTTGAATTCTCCTGAGAGAATAAAAATTACGGTTGGTCTTAAAAGTAATCTGGTATAAGGATCATACGATAAAATCAAAAAACATGTTGAGCAAAATAAGATGTACTCTGTTGCAATCATTGGCCGTCCAAACGTAGGTAAATCAACGTTATTTAACCGCCTTACTGGGCGGCGCTTGGCGCTCGTTGATGCTACCCCTGGGTTAACGAGGGACCGCCGCGAAGCAGAGGCAGAGTTTGGGGCCCATACCATTCGTCTGATTGATACTGCTGGTTTGGAAGAAGCACAAGAGCATTCCATTGAACAGCGTATGCGCGAGCAAACCGAACTTGCGATTACAGAAGCGGATTTAATTCTTTTTGTGATTGATGCACGCGCAGGTGTTATATCAGCGGATAAATCTTTTGCAGAATTGGTGCGTTCTTCAGGAAAGCCGGTTCTGGTTTTGGCTAATAAGTGTGAAGGCCGTGCCGGGGAGTCTGGTTTTTATGAAGCCTTTAATTTGGGGTTGGGCGAGCCAATTGCCATATCTGCCGATCACGGTGAAGGAACTGGTGAGTTATATAGTGCCCTGGATCAAAACATTCTGGCGTGGCAATCAGAGCTGGTAGAAAATGCCGACAATGAAGATAGTACAGCGCGCGATATGCGTATTGCAATCGTGGGGCGACCCAATGCTGGAAAATCCACTCTCATTAATTCCTTGCTTGGTGAGGAGCGTATGATTACCGGGCCAGAAGCAGGGTTGACTAGAGATTCAGTATCAGTGCCATTTCTTTGGGAAGAAAAGCAGGTCCGTCTGTTCGATACCGCAGGCTTAAGAAAAAAAGCGCGGGTCAAAGAGCGTGCTGAGAAACTTTCTGTGACAGATGCGTTGCGTGCTATTCGTTTTGCAGAAGTTGTGGTGTTGTTGCTTGATGCGACACATCCCTTTGAAAAGCAGGATTTGCAAATTGCAGATTTGGTTGAAACAGAAGGTCGCGCTCTTGTGATTGCACTTAACAAATGGGATATGGTTGAAGATAAACAAAATTATTTGCGTGAATTAAAGTTAGAAGTTGAAAGACTGTTACCGCAAATTAAAGGCATTCAGCTGATTCCCATGTCAGCAGAAAAGAAAACAGGTCTTTCAAACTTAATGAAATGTGTTTTTAAAACCTATGAGATGTGGAATAGGCGTGTGCCTACAGCCCAACTGAATCGTTTTTTGAATGATGCGTTGGCGAGGCATACACCCCCTGCGGTCAGTGGTCGGCGCATTAGATTAAGATACATGACGCAAGCTAACGCTCGCCCGCCAACATTTGTTGTTTTTTGCTCTAAGCCAACGGATTTACCAACGTCGTACAGCAGGTATTTGGTTAACAGCATACGCGAAGAATTTGATATGCCAGGTATTCCCATTCGTTTAAACATGCGAAAAGGAAAAAATCCTTATGATGATTAGAGTAGATTGTATTACATCAGCTTTCGTGATTTTATAGCAGCAGCAAGCGTGCCTTCATCAAGGTAATCTAACTCCCCGCCGACAGGAACACCATGGGCCAAACGAGAAACTTTTACATTGGTTTGCTCTAATAGCTCGGTGATGTAATGTGCGGTGGATTGCCCCTCAACAGTAGCGTTAAGGGCAAGCAAGATTTCTTGAACACCATCGTGACTAGCCCGTTCAATGAGTTTTGCAATATTCAAATCATCTGGCCCGCGTCCATCAAGAGGGGAAAGTGTTCCCCCTAAAACGTGATAGCGTGCATTCATCACAGCAGCTCGTTCCAAGGCCCATAGGTCTGCAATATCTTCTACCACGCAAATCATGCTGGTATCACGGCGTTGGTCTTGGCAAATCATGCATGGATTAACTGTATCTATGTTGCCGCATATCTCGCATACACTGACCTTTGCCATCACCTCTACCATGGCATCAGCGAGCGGACCAAGCAGGTCCTGCTTTTTTTTAACAAGGTGGAGTGCAGCCCGGCGTGCAGAGCGTGGGCCTAAGCCCGGCATCCGCCCCAAAAATTGAATCAGCCGTTCAATTTCAGGGCCTGAAACTTTCCTGCTCATAGTTTAAGGCCTAAGAAAAAAGTGAATTAAAATCCATAATAAAAAATGGGATATAGAAGTGAAGCTAAAACAACTTCATGCCAGGAGGTAATTGTAATCCGCCTGTGATATCTTTCATTTTTTCTTGCATTGTGCTTTCAGTTTTTGTTTTTGCATCATTGTGAGCAGCAACCAGAAGGTCTTCTAAGATTTCTACTTCATCTGCTTTTAATAATGATGGGTCAATCTTAACGCCTTTCATGTTGCCCTTGCCAGTAAGGGTGACGCTAACCAAACCCGCGCCAGATGTGCCGGTGATTTCGATTTGTTCCAGCTCTTCTTGCATTTGCGCCATGCGCTGTTGCATTTCTTGCGCTTGTTTCATCATTCCCATAATGTTTTTCATCGTAGCTTTGTCCTTTTATTAAAATAGACTTATTCTTCTATTTCCGTTTCGTTTTCCATTTCTGGGTCATCTAGGGTATCATATTCAATTTTATCAATATGCTGAATTTCCGCATTAGGAAAATGGGCAAACATATTTTGCATGAAAGGATGCTGATTGACGAGTGCTAATTCCGCTTCATGTTTTTCTTGGCGTTCTTCGGCAAGCGTTTTTCGTCCCTGTTTTTGCGATAATGAGACAATCCAGCGGTATTTAGTCCAGCCTGTAAGTTTTTGTCCAAGGTCATTAGCCAAGTTGGCTGGAGCAGTTGGGTCGATATTCAATTCTATGTGTCCGGGCTTGAAACTAACCAGACGTGCATATTTCTCTAGGCTAATTTTAAGTTTTAGGTCCCGTTTTGAAGAGATGTATGCAACAACAGCTTCAAAATCATTAAGCTCTATGTTCTGTTCTGGCAAATCAATTGCAGGGGAGGGAGCGTGTTGGGGGGCTGGCGCAGAAGCATAGAGAGCAGATGCGCCTTGTCCTCCTGAAACCACATGCATATGGGCTTTCGGAGAAGATGAGGGAGACTGAGGCGTTGTTTGCTGTTGTGCAGCACCATTGTACTGGCCACCTTGCATGCTGCGAATAATCTCATCAGGCGGAGGAAGGTCTGCGACATGGGCCATTCGAATTAAAATCATTTCAACTGCTGCTATGGGTTGAGGTGCAGTTTCTGTTTCCGTAAGCCCTTTAAGCAGCATTTGCCACGCGCGTCCGAGCAAGGGAAGAGATAAACGTTCCGCAAAGTTAAGGGCTGAACTGTGTTCGGCTTCACTTAAATTCTGGCCGGATGACTTTTGTGATCGGGTTACTTTTAGGCGCGTCATCATATGCACGGCTTCGGCCATATCAGCCAACAATTGTAATGGGTCAACGCCATCTTGGTATAATGCATCGAGCTTTTCTAAAGCATTGGCGGTATTGCCTTGAAATACTGCATCAAGCAATTCAAAGACGCGCATACGGTCTGCAAGCCCCAGCATAGAGCGGACGTTTTCAGCGCTAACTGCTCCCCCGCCAAGAGCAATGGCTTGGTCCAAAACAGACAGTGCATCACGCACAGAGCCTTCTGCAGAGCGGGCAATCAGGCCAAGTGCATCATCCTCAGTTGTGACATCTTCAGCTTTTGCTATGTTTTGCAGATGTGCAGTCAATTGCTCCATGCCGATGCGGCGCAAATCAAACCTTTGACAGCGAGATAAAACCGTAACCGGCACTTTACGTACTTCAGTGGTGGCAAAAATAAATTTCACATGTTCAGGCGGTTCTTCCAGCGTTTTCAGCAGGGCATTAAAAGCCCCTTTGGAGAGCATGTGAACCTCGTCTATAATATAGACTTTGTAACGCGCTGAGACGGGCTTATACCTTGCACTTTCAATAATCTCACGAATGTTATCCACCCCGGTATGAGAGGCGGCGTCCATTTCCAACACATCTACATGACGGGAATCAATAATGGCTTGGCAGTGTTCTCCCAGTACGGTGATATCAATGGTTGGCTGGTCAATATTTTCAAAAACATAATTTAACGCTCGAGCTAAAATACGTGCTGTTGTTGTCTTACCAACACCGCGTACGCCTGTTAGCATGTAGGCTTGAGCAATGCGCCCGGTGGTAAAGGCATTGCGTAGCGTTTGCACCATCGCCTCTTGGCCGATTAAATCTGAAAAGTCTTTCGGACGATATTTCCTCGCCAACACTGTATAATGTTGGGATGGAGTTGGTGCATTTTGGCTTGAATCTGTATCACTCATTGAATTAATTTTCTATAGGACCATTATAAATCTTTACTCTTAAGCGGTAAAATTCTTTCGCTTTGATAAAGCTCGTCTTTAAGCGAAATCCATCTCATCACTATGCGGGACAAAGCATCTAGCCCCTATCGCGCATAAGGCGTGCTTTTTGTCTCTGCCAATCGCGCTTTTTCTCTGTTTCACGTTTGTCATGAACTTTTTTACCGCGCGCAAGTGCGAGTTCAAGTTTCGCAATCCCTCTTATATTGAAATAAAGTTTTAGTGGTACCAGGGTCATGCCTTCACGTTGAATGGCCCCAATCAACTTTGCTATTTCTCGTTTCTTGAGCAGAAGTTTTCGCGGTCGTCGCGTCTCATGATTAAAACGATTGGCTTTCAGATATTCAGGAATATAGGCATTTATCAAGTAAATCTCGCCACTTTCTTCTGAGGCATAAGATTCAGCAATATTGGATTTACCTGTACGCAAGGATTTGACTTCGGTGCCTTGCAGCGCGATACCAGCTTCCAGAGTTTCTTTAATTTCGTAGTTGTATCTGGCTTTGCGGTTGTCAGCGACAACACGATGTCCGGGTGCTATGGCTTTTTTGGCCATGTTATTTAAATCTTTCTTTTATAATAATCCGGAATTTTGCAAGGCTTCATCAACAACATGTTTTGCTGTTTCTGAAAGAGGCACCAACGGAAGGCGAACCTCAGGCTGGCATAGGCCTAATCGGGATGCTGCGTATTTCGCGGGACCCGGATTTGCCTCAACGAACAATGCGCTATGAAGCGGCATAAGACGGTCTTGAATTTCAAGGGCTTTATCATAATGCCCGTTTAAGGTAGCCTCTTGAAGTTCTGCGCATAATCTCGGAGCAATATTAGACGTTACAGAGATGCACCCTACTCCCCCATGGGCATTAAAACCAAGAGCGGTGCCATCTTCCCCAGAGAGCTGAATAAAGTCTTTCCCAACGCCCTCGCGCTGTAAGGAAACGCGAGTTAAATCCCCTGTTGCATCTTTGACACCTATAATATTTGGCAGCTCAAAAAGCCGTGACATTGTTTCAGTAGACATATCAATCACGCTGCGCCCTGGAATATTATAGATAATAATGGGGATATCAGCAGCTTCATGAATAGCTTTATAATGTTGGTACAGCCCTTCTTGCGTCGGTTTGTTGTAATATGGGGTTACGACAAGTACTGCTTGGGCTCCAGCCTGCTTTGCATGTTGTGTTAATGCAATAGCTTCTTGTGTTGAATTGGAACCTGCGCCCGCAATAACAGGTGCTTTTCCACAGGCCGCCTCAATGCATAATTCAACAACGCGCTTGTGTTCCTCATGATTAAGTGTAGGTGATTCTCCTGTCGTGCCAACCGCAACCAAAGCATGTGTGCCCTCAGAAATCTGCCATTCAACCAAATTGCGAAGTGCGGTTTCATCAACACTGTCATCTTTAAATGGCGTGATGAGTGCTGTTATAGATCCACGAAACATAGGCGAGTTCCTATTCATTCTTTCATTTCATATTATATCTTTAGAGCCTATGCAAATGCACCCCAAATTATTTTTGGGCAAGAGATGCGGCGTTAGATCAATATTATATTAATGTTTTATTATTTTTTACAGGATTTTATGAGGATAATGGCTTGTTACGTATCAAACAAGATAGCACAGCCGAAATATTGCAGTTTTATTCATAATGTGAAGACGAATGAGTTGTTTAACTTACTATACTTTATAATTTGAGTTTTATGTTAAGATATAGACAGGCGTAATTAAATATCGCCATTGTTTTGACGTATTTTCGTTTGGTGTATATTGTAGTTTTTAAATTTTACAAATATCAATTTATGGGGTTTTCCAGATCAATGTTGCTCCGAACAACCGTGCCGATAATTTTTACATGTATTGGGGCGCTAACAGCTTATGCGCTTTATCTTGGCTCACAGGAAAAGCGTGTAAACAAACCTGATTTAGAAATATTTTACACAGAAGCTATATCTGCTTCAGAAGAAAGTGCTTCTGTGGCAAAGGGTGCAGCGTCTTCAACACATTCTAAAACGGTGCAAAAGAAAAATAGGCCCCCCTCGTTTGATAATCAACAAGACGGTGTCGCAAAAGATAATGTACTGATGGCAGCTTTTATAGAAAGTAAATTAAAGCAGCTTGATAAAGATAAAACAGCATCGGCTATTTCTACACCAGACAGCATCAGCGCTTCTAAGCAAGTTGCCAATAAAAACATAGCACAACAAAAGCCTCAATCTGCGAAGGCTCCGTCAGAAAGCCATTTTCTAGGTAAGGAAGCACCAGCGCCAAAGTTTGTGTCACCGAGTGAAAAATTTAAGCCCTACAGCAAGAAAACGCATGTGTCAGAAAAACAACGTATTGCTTATGATGCAAAAATGACCCTGCATCTCAAAAAGATGCTCTCGTATTCTGTCAACGCAGCGGATGCCGTGAAAATCAAAAAAGCGATGAAGCTCAGTGATAAGGGAAAGTTTGCAAAGGCTTGGGAGATTGCGGATACAATAGAAAATAAAGTCGGGCAAAAGCTGGTTAAGTGGGATCGCCTCACTAAAGAGCCAGGAGCCTTTCAATTAGCAACGTTGCAAACCTTTTGGCGTAAAAATCCGGATTGGCCAGATCTTGATAACCTGCGTGAAGCCGCAGAAGAAAAATTGTTGATACTTCCACAGAGTATTAACAAAAAGTATTTCGATGTTGAAACACCAATCACCAGCACAGGCATGGTCGCAAAAGCAAATCTGCTTTACAAGACTGGTAAGAAGAAAGTCGCTATTAGTCTTATTCGCGATATTTGGCATCGCAAAAGTTTAACGCGTGAGACAGAAAAAGCGATTATAAGCAGGTACAAAACACATTTAACCTCTCAGGACCACCGTAGACGAGTGGATAATTTTCTTTATCGTGGAAAATCAACGTATGTTGCATCCGCTCTAAAAGCGGCAAGATATTTAAGTAAGGTAGAGCGTAGAAAAGTCAATGTACGCGCAGCCGGCCTAAGGCGCTTGCGCAAAGTTGGCAAAATGATTGATAAGCTCTCCAACAAAGATAAACTTGATGCGGGCATTCTTTTTACACGCATTCAATTTGCAAGACGCAGAAAGAGAGACCAGCAAGCTTGGGACCTATTTAAAAAGGTGAATTATAGCAATGCTCAAGAGCTTGGTGTTCCAGATGCCTGGTGGAAAGAACGAAGGTTGCATGTTCGTAGAGCCCTGGATGAAAAGAAATATAAGATCGCGTACAGAATTGCAAAAAATCATGGCCCATTGTCCATAAATCACTTAAATGAAGCAAGATTTATGGCAGGCTGGATTGCTTTGCGATATTTACGCAATCCGAAAGCAGCTTACAAACATTTCAAAGATTTAAATAATTCAGCCGATGGACCTCGAAGTACGTCTCGGTCAAAATACTGGATGGGGCGTACAGCACTTGCTCTTGGACAAAAGAAAAAGGCGAGAGCATATTTCAAAAAGGGAGCACGTTTTTTTAATACCTATTATGGCCAATTGTCTCGTCAAAGTTTAAAACCAAAAGCCACGCAGATTTACATTCCTCTTCCACCCAAGCCGAGCGCAAAAGATATCGCAATATTTTATAGGCGGGATGCTGTCAAAGCGGTTATGATTGCGCATAAGCTTGGCTTAAGGCCGATGGTGAAAAAATTTCTTGGTCGTTTACGCTATCAAATTATAGCACCTGGCGAATTAATGCTCCTGGCTCATTTGGCAAAAAGAATCGAGCATAATCAACAGTTGGTGCGTGTTGGAAAACTTGCGATGTTCAAAGGAATTGAAGCTGGCCATTATGCGTATCCGGTTCATGCAATACCGAGATTCAAACCCTTACGCAGCTTGCCTGAAAAAGCTTTTTATTATGCCATTGCTCGTCAAGAAAGTGAATTCAATAAAACAATTGTAAGCCCTGCTGGTGCGGAAGGTTTATTGCAAATCATGCCAACAACAGCCAGGTATGTGGCAAAGCAACACAAAGTTAAATATCGCCGTGCAAAATTACGGAACGCGCCTTCATATAATGTTGCGTTAGGAACGGCTTATATAGCAGACCGTATTGATGATTTTAATGGATCTTACATTAAAACAATTGCGGCATATAATGCAGGACAGGGGCGTGTGCGCCAATGGGTCAAGCGTTATGGTAACCCTGTCAATGTGGGCGTGGACCCTATTGATTGGGTTGAGCGCATTCCTTTCACAGAGACGAGAAACTACGTCAAAAAAGTTCTAGCCAATATCCAAATTTATCGCTCTCGCCTTGGCAAAGGTAAACATGCGTTGAAGTTGCGTAAAGATCTTTATCGTTCTCGCTGGGATGCGCATGTGGCAAGCCAACCACTTGTTCATACAAATTAACATGTTAAGAGAATAGGAATATGTTTTTGTAAAGCTTTTCCTTTTCAATACAGGTAAAGCAGGCTAACCTGTTGGAATATTTTTTTAGCAAAAGACCTCATGATGGCAGTTTAATCACAATGCTGTCTAATTTGCATGGTCTCTCATATGTGAAGTATTAGATTAGTATTTTTTGTTTAATGCGTAGATTGTTCTTAAGCAGTATTGGTATAGTTATATCTTTTGTTTTGATACCAAATGTATCGGCAGAGAATATATTTGATGAGTTGCTTTCCGTAGACCGCTCTAAAGTGATCTCAGATTTATTTGAAGATTCAATTTTTGACTTTAGCAAGAGCAAGAACGAGGCCAACCCTCAGCAACTGACCCCACAAAGACACAACGTTAAAAAAAATGATTTTGAAAAGCAGATTAAGAAACAAAAAAGAGTTTCTAAAACGTTTGATCTGCCGACAAGAAAGCCATCACGTGATAAAGAAACAGCAACACACGTTGCTAAGCGCCCGGAACACAAAAAACAGCATATAGGTCATACCGGTGAAGCTGGAGCGAACAATGGTATTCCAGAACAGCTTCAGCAGTCTAATAGTGTAGCAGCGCCGCCCGTGATAGCAGCCCAGGAAACTCATCAGGAAACTCAATCCCCTTTGGCGGTCAACACCCCGCCGGCGACATCACTCTCGCCAGCAACCGCAGCGCCGTTGGTAAATGAGGAGGCAGCGCAAGCTGAGTTTACGGCAGATGAAGTGTTGCAATATTTGCTAACCCTTCAAATGCCGCCAGAAGATAAGGCAAATCTAAAAAAGGCGATCAACCTTTTTTACAAAAAAGATTTTGAAGCGGGTTTAATTGCAGCATCAAAAATAAAGCGGGATATAACGCGTAAAATTGCAAAATGGTACTACTATCGCAGTGAAGAGCCTCATGCGTCAGCCGAGGATATCAAAGCTTTCTATGTTGCCAATTCCAATTGGCCAGATCATGAGATTATAAGACAGAGAGCTGAACAAAGCCTATTTGGGACCCCCCCAAAAGATTTGCAAGAGGTGCATCGGTTTTTCAAAGGGTACAAATCGATTACAGCACAAGGCAATATTGTTCTGGGGTCGACATATTTTTTGCAAGGAAAGCTCGGGTTTGCCAAGCGGTATATGACAAAAGCTTGGCGAGATGCCTCTTTGACAGAAGAGCATGAGCAACTTCTACTCAAAAATTTTCATAAGCTGCTAACAACACAAGATCTGCAATATCGAATTGACCAACTTCTTGCCAAAAATAACAAAACCAATATCCCACGTGCAGAGTTTATTGCGGGCTTTTTAGGAGATGAAGTTCAGCGTGTTGTCTCTACAAGAGCTGCGATAATGCGCAGGCAAGCTTCAACACAAAATGCATTAAATGCACTATCTCAAGTAAGTCATGCGGATGTCGGGGTTAATTTTTCCAAGATTCAGTATTACCGCCGTATCAAGCAACATAATGCTGCATTTGATCTATTGCAAAAACTCCCTTACGCAGAGCCGCAAAAATTCACAGCGCCTAAGCAATGGTGGAGAGAAAAACATCGCCAAATTCGCATAGCATTACGTCAAAAGAAATATGGATTGGCCTATAAAATAGCCAAGAACCATGGTCAATTGTCGGGCAAAAATTATGCAGATGCAGAGTTTCTAAGTGGTTGGATCGCGTTGCAGTATTTATCCAATCCAGCGCAAGCAAAGAGCCATTTTTTAGCGCTTTATGCAGCTGCAATTCAAGATTTTGCAAAAGCGCGCAGTTTGTATTGGCTGGCAAGAACAGCATATGCCATGCGTCAGACAGGTCAAGCAAGGAGCTATTTCCAAAAGGCCGCAAAACATAATTTTACATATTATGGTCAAATGGCGCAAAATGTGTTGAAGGCGGATGCACATCTTATTATTCCGGCACGTGGCTTTACGCCTAAAGAGCAAGATGTGAAACGTTTCTTTTTACGAGAGCGGGTGAAGGCTATTTCAATTACCTATCACGCTGGTCTTGAAACACTAACGCCTTTATTCATATTATCTCTGGCCAATAGTCTGGATAATAGGGCAGAGCTTGTCATTCTTGCAAAAATGGCGCGCGTGTTTGGGTACCCAGCGTTAAGCGTGCGCGTTGCCAAAATTGCAAAAAAGAGAGGTTATAGCCTGCCTTATTATGCTTATCCCGTTGATCTTATAGCTGAACAGCAAAACATAAATAATGATCCCAGGGTTCCAAATTACTTTGTATATGCCTTGGCTCATCAGGAAAGCGAGTTCAATGTTAAGGCTAAAAGTCCAGTTGGTGCTATGGGTTTAATGCAAATAATGCCTGCGACAGCGCGTGAAATTGCGGAAAAGCATAATTTTGAATTCAGTTTGAACAGGCTTGCAACAGATGGAGAGTATGGGTTGCGATTGGGTGTTGCCCATATTGGAGACTTGCTCCAAAATTATAATGGCTCATTTATTTTAACTTTGGTTGCCTACAACGCAGGGCCGAGGCGCGTGAAAGAATGGATACAATATTATGGAGATCCAAGAACAAATTCAGTCGATGTGATTGATTGGGTTGAAAATATCCCATTTACCGAGACTAGAAATTACGTCAAGAAAATTATGACAGGTGTTCAAATTTACCGTTCTTATTTGAATCAAACGCCTATGAAAAGCCAACTCTTCCAAGATTTAAATCACGGCAATATCACGCAAGAATCGCGGTTGCAGCGTTCTAGTAGTGCTTTTCAGTAAACCAACCCGTACTATGAAGTGATCATAATAAAGGTTGGTATAGCCAATTTCAAAATTAATTTGATCTTTTGGAAAATAGCTACAAGTTACAAAACGTATTAAGGCCTCTGACAAACAGTATCCACTACAAGACTGATAAGGTTTTTAAGCCTTTGTTCGTCCGTAATGGCTCTGGCAAATGAACGAAAGCCCAAAATAGTGCAAAGCAAGAAGTCCGCAAGGCTATCAGCACTTTTTTGACTGGAGATTTCTCCGTTACGTTGTCCCTCTTCAATAATCGGAATATAAATCTCTTTAAAGCGAGAAAGTCCGGATTGAATTTTCTCAAGGGCAAGCGCATCTTCTGGCAACACCTCAATGGCGCTGTTGTGCAAAAAACAGCCTCTGCCGCTATCATCATTTTTTTCATTCATGACGGCAAGCAAAATGGCTTCAATCTTTTCACGGGACGTGGATTGAGCTTCGATTATATGATTCAGCTTTTTTTCATTGTTATGAATGTAATGATCAAGAGCGGATAGAAATAGTTCGTGTTTAGTGCCAAAACTATTATAAAGGCTGGATTTGGACAATTTCATTGCGCCGAGCAAATCCATAAGTGAAGCTGCTTCATATCCCTTATTCAGAAACACATGGACTGCACTATCCATTGCTTCTATTTCATCAAATTCTCTTGGACGAGCCATAAGTATCTCCCGGTGTTAAACGTTACGGCCCTACTTTTGACTATGAACTTCAATGGGTTCTAGGAGCCGGCGCAGAATCGCGAATCAATTTATAATTGATGCTATCTAATAATGCCTCAAATGAGGCATCAACAATATTTGGAGATACGCCTACTGTGACCCAACGCCGACCTTGACCATCACGACTTTCGACCAAAACTCGTGTGACGGCATCCGTACCTCCAGTTAAAATACGGACTTTATAGTCCACTAGCTCAAGATCATCAATATAAGATTGATAAATTCCCAAATCTTTTCGCAAGGCCTGATCAAGCGCGTTAATCGGGCCATTACCTTCGCCCCAAGACATCACAACATCATCTTGAACATGAACTTTGACATTTGCTTCTGAAACCGTGATCAATTCACCAAGGGCATTATGGCGTCGCTCAACCATTACGCGGAAGCTATCCACGTCAAAGTATTGCGGCACAGTATGTAATGTGCGACGGGCTAATAATTCAAAAGAGGCATCCGCGGCCTCATAGGAATACCCGGTTGCTTCACGTCGTTTCACTTCTTCTAGAAGCGTTACAACGCGTTCATCATCTGCCTCCGTTTGAATTCCAACACGGTCCAATTCTGCAACAATATTTGACCGTCCAGCTTGATCTGAAACCACCAATTTGCGTTTATTGCCAACACATTCAGGCGATATGTGTTCATAGGTTTCAGGATTTTTCATGACCGCCGAAACATGAATACCGCCTTTGTGGGCGAAAGCGGCTTCCCCAACATAAGCAGCATGGCGGTTCGGTGCGCGGTTTAAGGTTTCATCAAGAACCCGTGAGGCATGTGTTAATAGTCTCAATTTGTCTGGTGTCACAGCCGTTTCAAAGTGATCTGCAAATTTTGATTTTAGCATCAAAGTTGGAATTATAGATGTTAGGTTCGCATTGCCACACCTCTCACCCAGACCATTCAACGTGCCTTGAATATGCCGCACACCAGCAAGTACCGCATGCAAGGAATTCGCAACTGCATTTTCCGTATCATTATGCGTGTGAATCCCTAAGTGGTCCCCTGGAATGTGCTTTATAACCTGACTGACAATCTCAGAAATCTCATGGGGTAAGGTGCCTCCGTTGGTATCGCACAATACAACCCATTGTGCGCCAGCATCATAAGCTGCTTTCGCACAACTTAAAGCATAATCAGGATTAGCCTTGTAGCCATCAAAAAAGTGCTCACAGTCAATGATCGCCTTTTGAGAGTTGCTTAGGATAGTTGATACAGAATCTGATATTGCTGTTAAGTTTTCCTCATTTGAAATGCCAAGAGCAACGCGCACGTGAAAATCCCAGCTTTTGGCGACAAGGCAGACCGATGTCACATTTGAGTTTAACACAGCCTGAAAACTTGGATCATTCTCAATAGAGCGGCCCGCGCGTTTGGTCATGCCAAACGCGGTCAGGGTTGAATGATTGTAATTATGATCACGTGAAAAAAAGCTGGTATCTATCGGATTGGCACCGGGGTACCCACCTTCAATGTAATCAATACCAAGATCATCCAGGGTTTTGGAAATAAGAATTTTATCTTCAATGGAAAAGTCAACACCGTGGGTTTGAGCACCATCACGCAAGGTGGTGTCAAATAAATACAAACGCTCTTTACTCATTAGGAGGCAACCTACACTTTATTGTTCTTGTTTTTTAGGTCTGTTAAAAAATTTTGCAAGCTTTATGTAAAGGTATTAGCTGTATTTTTTGTAAAAATACATTACATAACATTACTGTAAAAATGAAAACATTTCCATTTATGCTTGTTCACCAGCCAAATGTGAGGTGTCACGGCCGAGCACTTCAAATACCTTTTTGACTATGCCACTCGCATTTAACCCAGCTGTCTCATACATAACATCAGGCTTGTCCTGATCAATAAAGCGATCAGGTAAAATCATAGATCTGAATTTTAAAGATCTCAACGCATCTAGCTGAGATAAATACTGCAAGACATGCGAGCCAAAACCACCAATTGCTCCTTCTTCTACGGTGATAAGAATCTCATGATGAGAAGCAAGTTGGTGGATTAAATCAACATCAAGAGGTTTGGCAAAACGGGCATCCACAACCGTGGTTGGAAGCCCAAAAGCTGCAAGTTGATCGGAGGCTTTGAGACATTCTTGCAAGCGAGTGCCAAGAGACAGTAGTGCGACCTTGCCGCCCTCACGAACAATGCGGCCTTTTCCAATTTCAAGAGGCACGCCACATTCTGGCATATCAACGCCAACGCCCTCACCACGCGGATAGCGCAAAGCACATGGCCGGTCGTCGATGTGAACGGCGGTGGCAACCATATGACACAATTCAGCTTCATCGGAAGCAGCCATAACTACAAAGTCCGGTAAGTTGCTCAAGTATGCGATATCAAATGATCCGGCATGGGTTGGACCATCGGCTCCGACAAGCCCTGCGCGGTCTATCGCAAAGCGCACGGGCAATTTTTGTATCGCCACATCATGGACAATCTGATCATAGGCGCGCTGCAAAAAAGTGGAGTAAATCGCTGCAAATGGCTTATACCCTTGACTTGCAAGCCCAGCAGCAAAGGTAACACCATGTTGCTCAGCAATCCCGACATCAAAGCATCTGTCTGGAAACGTTTCACCAAACATATCAAGCCCTGTTCCCGATGGCATTGCTGCGGTAATTGCAACAATTTTTTCATCCCTTTTTGCTTCTTTAATAAGGCTATTCGCAAACACTTTGGTATAGCTCGGGGCATTGGGTTTTGGTTTTACTTGAGCGCCCGTAATTACATTAAACTTTGAAACTCCATGATACTTATCATTGGAATTTTCAGCGTGTTGATACCCTTTGCCTTTCTGGGTAACAACGTGAACAAGAATAGGTCCTGTTTGTGCATCTCTCACATTGCGCAATACAGGCAGCAGATGATCAAAATTATGGCCATCAATCGGACCTACATAGAAAAAGCCAAGTTCTTCAAATAGGGCACCGCCTGTCCAGGATGTTCTGGTATATTCTTCGGCACGCGCTGCCCTGCGTTCCCAGCCCTTAGGCAGATGTTTTGCCAACTGTTTTGCAAATTCGCGGAAATGCAAATAAGTTCCACTTGATGTAATACGGGCAAGATAAGCAGAGATCGCCCCTGTTGGCGGGGCAATGGACATATCATTATCGTTAAGAATGACAACGAGCCGTCGATCCATAGCACCAGCATTATTCATTGCTTCATAAGCCATGCCCGCACTTAGTGCGCCATCACCAATGACAGAAATAATGTTATGCTTTTGCTCCGCTAAATCGCGGGCAACAGCCATACCGAGGCCAGAGGAAATTGATGTAGAAGAATGAGCTGCACCGAAGGGATCATATTTACTTTCAGCGCGTTTGGTAAAACCAGACAAACCGTCTGGTTGGCGCAATGTCCGAATGCGCTCACGCCGCCCGGTAATGATTTTATGAGGATAAGCCTGGTGTCCAACATCCCAAATCAGCTTATCTTCCGGGGTATTAAATACTTTGTGAATAGCAAGAGTAAGCTCAACTACACCAAGACCGGCACCAAGATGCCCTCCTGTGACTGAAACAGCATCTACCAATTCAGCGCGCAATTCTTCAGCCAGCTGCGGCAATTTTTTGTCATCTATATCGTCTAAATCAGATGGATAGTTAACAGTATCCAGCAGTGGGGTATCTATCATTTACAAGACCTAAACTATACAAAGCGCCATTAAAACTGTATTAAATACATATTATTTCTTGGAGTACATCATATAAAACAATGTAAAACAAATGATAGATTGAATTTCTTTGACCTATATATAACTCAAATACAACAAAAGGTTTAAATCTATAAATCACTCTTAAGCTTGTTCCGCGTCAAGAGGCTCAGTACCACTAACAGCGCCTGAGGCATTTACGGTAATTTTTTCAACTTTGGCTTCTGCTTTCTTCAGCAAATCATCACAGTGGGCTCTTAATATTTCACCACGTTCGTAAATGTTGATAGACTCTTCCAGTTCAACATCTCCGCGCTCAAGCTTGACAACGATTTGTTCTAGCTCCTTCAGGGCACTTTCAAAGCTCATTTTTTTTATATCAGAATTTGCGCTGGCAGGTGCCATTTTTGCCTCTTTTGTGAATTTTCTTTTATGTTGTGGAAGACATAGCCATGTTTATTAGGCCAGATCAATTCGCTTTCATCAACTGTAAAACATGCGCTGCAACAGATCTTGCTAAACTATTTAAATCATATCCTCCCTCTAGCATAGATACCAAGCGTCCTGAAGCCGTTTTCTCAGCAATGTCAACAAGTTCTTGAGTAATCCAGGAGAAATCTGTTTCATCTAATGTAAGCGTTGCCAAAGGGTCATCGGCATGGGCATCAAAACCCGCTGAAATAAAAATAAAATCAGGTGCAAAGCGTTGTAATGGTTTAAGAATGCTGTGTTGCATTGTTTGCCGAAATACATCACCTCCTGAAAATGCCGCCAAGGGCGCATTAAAAATATTGTCAGCTCCTATTTCGGTTAGAAGGCCAGTACCTGGAAATAAAGGCATTTCATGGGTTGATCCATAAAACACATCTTTTTCATCCCAAAAAATATCTTGTGTTCCGTTTCCATGGTGCACATCAAAATCGATAATCGCAATTCTTTCGCAATGATGAAACGTTTTGGCATGGTAGGCCGCAATGGCAATATTGTTCAAAAAACAAAAACCCATAGCTTGGTGTCGTTCCGCATGGTGTCCGGGCGGGCGAACCGCACAAAAGGCATTTTTAACGCGGCCAGCCATAACTTCATCAACCGCCAAAATGCCAGCACCAGCGCTGCGCAATATAGCTTCCCAGCTTTGTGGTGAGAGGACAGTGTCTCCATCAAGGTAATATTTATCTGTATCTGGAATATGCTTTTCAATAAAAGCAATATGCTCTTTAGGATGCGCTAAAGAAATCTGTTCTACTGTCGCTTTGGGCGCATCCATACGGACCAGATGTTTAAAGCTTGGAGCTGACAAAGCCTTCTCAATCGCACGCAAACGATCTGCCCGCTCTGGATGGCCATGCCCAGTGTCATGGTCCAAAAAACAATGATGTGAAACAAGAAGAGTGGACATAGCAAAAAGGTATCAGGCAATTGCTTTCAAGCTAACCGGGGGCGTATCATCATCCGGGACAAAAAAATCTGGCAGCAAGTCCTTTGTTGGATCAACTCGGTAGGGATCAAAATCACGGACGCCATTGTTGTAGAGTACAGTATCATCAATGCAAAACTGACCTGTAAATTCAGCAGCAGGTTTTGTAAATATAACATAAGCTGCATCCGCCACGATGTCTGGCTTGCGGCTTGCTAGCATCATATCCTGGCCACCAATAATATTGGCAATGGCCGCTGTTGCAATGGTTGTGCGCGGCCATAATGCATTAACGGCTATGCCATTATGTTTAAATTCTTCAGAGAGGCCAAGTACACACAAACTCATGCCAAATTTTGCAATCGAGTACGCCAAGTGACCAGAAAACCATTTGGCATGGAAATTAAGAGGAGGGGAGAGCATTAAGATATGTGGATTATCCGATTTTTTAAGATGAGGAATACAGTGCTTCGATACCATATATGACCCGCGCGTATTAACTTGAGACATCAGGTCATAGCGTTTCATTTCTGTTTGTAGTGTTCCAGAGAGTTGAATTGCACTTGCATTATTGACACAAATATCGATGCTGCCAAACGTCTCAATCGTCTTATCGATTGCAGCAATAACCTGCTCTTCAGAACGGACATCAACGACAATCGGTAGAGCTCGCCCCCCAGCCTGTTCTATTTCTTTTGCTGCTGTGTAGATTGTACCGGGCAATTTGGGGTGGGGGTCTGACGTTTTTGCAGCAATAGCAATATTTGCACCATCTCTAGCTGCACGTAAGGCAATAGCAAGGCCTATGCCGCGACTTGCTCCAGAAATGAAAAGCGTTTTGTTTTTCAATGATGTCATAACAACTGATGTTGCACCTAAAAATCAGTTTTAAAAGTTTGAAAAACCAGTTTGCAGTTGATTGTTTTTGCGTTTGATCACAAAATCATAAACAGCTTTGACAACGCGCTCATCTGTCGTTAGTGGAATTTCTTCACAATCCTTATCACTTACAAGACGGCTATCTCTTAAAGCCAGTTGGATGGAGCTGTCATCTGCTAATTTGATGTTAAAATATTCTTTAAATCTTTCAACACCTTCCGGCTCAAAACTGCGGTCAGCAAGCATTTTTGTAAAAGTATCAATTAATTTCCATTTCCATGGCATGAAAAATATTTTGTATGCAGATAATTTTAACCAGCTTTTTGGAACCTGTATTTTTTGTATTCCAACGGAAACAACATCTTTGTAAAAGAATTCGCGTAAATTTTCATGGATGCATTCCCCCTTTATAAGGTCGGCAACGCCCTCATAAACGTAAATTTTGTCCACAGAAAAACATAATATTGTAACGGCTCTCGGTGTGTAACGTAAGATTTGATCCTTGCCGTATAGTCCTTTGGAAAAAAAACGGGCTGAAGCATCAAAATTAGGAAGGCCGAGTAAAACAATAGGATCAACCAAAAGATAATTTTGAGGAATGCCAAGCATCTCCAGGGCGCGTTTTTCCAATTGTTTCAAGTCTTCAGAAGCCCACTGGTCAAGCTGTTTTTCAGAAATATTATTGAAACGTACGAAGCGAACAAGCAGGCCTAATATAAAACAGGCAAAGCCAACAAATAATGGCCATTCCAGCAAAAGCCCGTAGCCAACTATTTCATCGTAACGAATATGAGCACTTATTAATCCAATACCCAATATCAGGGGTAAGAAAGTCCAGCCTGATTTCACCCCAAAATATGAGCGAAATGCTTTACGCTTGTGTTGCTCCTCACGAGAAAAAGGGGATGGCTTATTTTTTTGACGTTTCAACTCTTTAGAATGAATTGTCTTTGTTTTAGGGGCAACATTCTGCGTACCATTATGGCCTGGTACGCGTGTTTTACCCAGAAAATCAGGTGTTGGTTGATCGAAGATATATGCGCCATTATGTCCTTCTGGATAATCAAGAACCGGATGTTCCGATGGGCCGTTATCATAATGCGATGATGTGTTCTGCTCTGCTTTCCAGGGAGGCGGGGATATAACAGATTTTGGTGGTGTATCTTTAATAAAACCACCCGTTTGAGAAAATTGTGGGGTTTCCGAGATGTTCTGTCTCAGTGGGTGATGCGTTTCATCGGACAGATTGGGAAGTTTTAAATTTGGCAGCGACATGTGCGGATTATGCGGTTTGTTTTTTAGAAAACTCAAAGGGTCAGAGATGCGTTCATCATGCTTTTGATATGCTTGTAATGTACTATCTTCTCTCGCAGATGGCACAGCAATAGAATTCCCTGAGGCAAATTGGGGGGACGACATGCTGTTCTCAAAAGAGCCGTCTGCTCGTGGCAAGAGCTTTGCATTTGCTGGCGTATTGATAAGAAAAGCGGATGAGCGAAAAGAGGACAATCCTCTTTGGTTTTGAAATAGAGCTTCTTTGGGGTGCGCTGGCGTATTTGGAATCAGAGAGCTATGAGCATTTGTCTGTTGCAATTCTTGGCCCGGAGGTATCACTGCATTAAAGCGCGGATCTTCTGGGTTTGCTGGCAACGGCTGGGCGGGAGGGTGTTCAGATTGATTTTCATTTTTGGCCAGACCTGCAAACAATGGTTTTGTGGTCTCTGGTATTATGGGTAAATTGAAATTATCATATATTTCCTGCAATTGGCATGTGGCCTCTTGATCAAGAGCAGGGTTTTGAACGTTTGCCTCATGATTTGAAATTTTGTTCGTGGTATCCAAAACTCTACCTTGATCATGAGTGTGACTTTGAGGCGGTTCGGAAGCCTGATTTATGACCGGAGTTCTTATGTTTTTAGGCTGAACGGAGGGGGGCGCCGCGTTTTTCTGTTCAGTTTTTTTTGTTTTAGGTAATTGAGGATAGGAAGACTGCTCAGTTTTAGGAGTTTCTTTCTGTGCCAAAAGAGCTTTGCCAAGAATATCTCCAACAGATTGCGCTCGTGCCACTCCATGATTTTCTGGGTTTAGAGGATGTTCGGGTTTAGCAAGTGTTTGTGACTGAAGATTTATATTATGGACTTTTGGTTTTAAGATCCGTTCTTGCTGATGACGAATAACCTGTTTTGGTTGTGTTTGAGGTGGCAGTTTATGATGCCTGATATGCGGTGTACTAGGTTTTGGAATGCCTGCGTCTATGTCATACCTGAAATGTGCCGCAACAGGATGTGCAACATTATCAACATAACGATCTGAATGGTCGTACATAGGCGGATCTTCAGCAATAGCACTCAGTGCTTTTGCAATAGCATTTACATCAGGAGGAGGTGGCGTTTTTGTATTTTTTGAATGCCGTGTGATGTCTCTCGGATTATTTGGAGAGAGTGCTTGGCTTTGTGCATTTGTATTAAGAGCGCGGTGATGTGCTTGCACATGTGAAGCATTTTGTCCATCGGGATGCTGCGCAAGTGGCACTTGGTCATGCGGTTGCGCCGGAATCAAATTTTTGTTGGAAGGGTAGTGTTGTTTCTTTTTTGACTTACGCATCACAAACTTAAACTCAAGCAGATAAAAAGAACATCAAAAGACAAGAGGTATCATTATAGCAATAATAACCACTTTGAAAAAGCTTATTATGTAAAATATTTGAATTTTCAGTCTAACTAATTAAAAAATTTCAATACTATTAAACTTAATACTTTTCATTAATAACAATTCATAGAATTTGTACGGAAAATTACAAATTTTGCAGCCGGTTGATTTATAGCAGTACTATCGCAGAATGTCACTTCTAAAAGAGCATTAAACGAGTTTGAACAGCAAGCACAATCTGCCGCACAAAAAATCTCCTTGAATATGCTTTGGCATGTCCTGCGTCGTTTTTGTTGGCATCTTATCCTTGCTTTTCAAACAGAATTGCATGTTATTTATAGGTCCTGAGCCTAAGCTTAATCGAACAATCGTTCAAAAAAACCGCGTCGTCTTCTTCGCCTCTGGCGATATGACCGTCCACGATAAGATCTTGAAAAGAAACCTGAAAACTCCTCGTCATCTTTGTTATAGACGGCAATATTTGGTTTCGGTTTGGGCGTTCGCCGCAAACGCCATTCACTTTTGATGCCGTTTGGGTCTGTGACCATCAGTTTGCCTTTGTCCCATTCCCATTTGGCTTTTTGGCGTCCCCATGCAAAAGGCTCAATAGCTTTTAATTTTTTTGAAGCAATATCAACTATGGCAATATACTGGTATGTTTCACCAAAGGGCGTTTCTCCTGCATGATAGCGCAGCAGGCCAAGACCGGTATAGATATCTTGCAAAGCAGAATATTCCAATAATCTGGGCTCCCCAGGGCCATACATTTCAAGGCGAACTTTTATATTTCCAGAGATGGAATTGATTGCAAAATACTGTCCATCAACTCTTTTTTTGAGATCCCAGCCATCAAGCAAAATATCACTTAGGTCATCAGATTGTGCGCTCTTGTTTAGGGGCTGTAAAATATTTTCACCAGTAAGCTTTGCTTTGGCCTGCCAGGCTTTTAAGTATCCATTGTTCAATGCAATGGCTTTATCATAATTGACAATTGCCTCTTGTGTTTGCCCTAAAGCTTGATGAATTTGTCCCTTAACGTAGTATGCAACAGGATTTTCGTTAGCCAACTCTAGCGCGCTATTAATTTCTTTAAAAGCTTCATCAGTTTTCATGATTTTAAGATGAGCTTCAGCACGATAAATGGCAGCAAGAGGATTTTTCGGATCCAACTCGGTTGCTTTTGTTAAATCTTTTAGGGCGTCATTAATGCGCTGGCGAGCGGTATAGGCGCGTCCACGTTCGATATAATAGCCAACGTTAGCGTCATCGAGATCAATCGCACGGCTAAAGTCTGATGTTGCACTCACATACTTTTCAGATAAAGCGTGCGCTTTTCCTCTTTCAAAATAGAGGTCTGAATTTTTTGGGAATGCAGCAATTGCACGTGTTAAGTCTTTTGTGGCAGCTGGATAATCTTCTAAGTGAATAAAAACTTTAGCTCGGTTCAAATAAGCTTCACTGTATGATCCATTCAAACCAATTGAGTAGTTGAAGTCACGAAGGGCACCATACTGGCGCAATAGCAAATTCTGTGTTTTTCCGCGCCCATTATATGGAACAGCATTCGAAGACATGAGTTCAATGGCTTTATTAAAATCTCTGAGTGCAGCTTCCAAATTGCCGGCTTTGAGCTTGGTATTCGCGCGATTGTTGTAAACAGCTCCATATATGGGAGATAGCTCGATAGCACGGTCAAAATCTTTTATTGCTTGGTCATAGTGGCGTAATTCGGTAAGAACATTGCCGCGATTATTATAAGCCATAACATATTCAGGATAGACGGTCACAGCTTTGTTAAAGTCGGCAATCGCTTTTTTGTGCTGTGCCATTCTCCAGTGAGCAACACCTCTGTCATTATATACACCAGCACGCCTAATCTCGGATAAGCCGCCAATATTTAGCGCTTCATCATAAAATCCAATCGCCTTTTCATATTGCCCTTGCTGTAAAGCTGTAATGCCTTCTTGTGTGTTGAGTAGCGCTTTATTCGCCGCTTGCGCTTGTGTATTAGACAGCAACATACAAACGCATAAGCGGATAAAAAAACAGCTGTAGTTATGAAAACATTTTTTTATCATAGAAATGCAATGCTATTTGTTACGTCAATTATGTGAGTTGTACATGAAATTAGCCTAAATTTGGCCAAAAATATCTACATATGTTGGCATTGTTGGGGCAGATCTGTAAAGCCAATTTCAAAATGAATAAAACAGTTAAAGAAATTATAAAAGCTCAGTTTGCAGTTTAATCGATCCTGAGCCTAATATGAAGAGTGTGGCGTTTTACGTTGCAGAAATTCATTCGCCAAAGCAAAAGCTATAATGCAAAGCATAGCACTCGCAAGTAACCAGCTTTGCCACATACCCCAGCCGAACGAAAACAGCGTAAGCGCCATAACAAATCCACTATAAGCAAACGTTTGAATCTCCTCAACAAGACGTGAGATGAGACTCAAAATTGCCAAACCAAGGGTTGTTAAAATGGCCGCGCCAATAAGACCCATCTCATACCATGTTTGCAAAAACAAATTATGCGCATGCCAGCCTGGGCGCTTTTGTAGAGCGCCTGCTTTCTGACCATTATGCGTTTTCTCAAATGACTTTTGGTGTGTGCGTGTTGATCGTATTCCAATGCCAAAAAGCATATGATCAGAGATATGCTCCGCTGTATAACTCCATATATAAATACGATCCCGTGCGCTAAAGGGAAGCCAATCACTTTGATGAAGGCCAAGGTTAAAGGGCAAAGACATCAGAGGGATCGTAAATACAAACGCTGCAATCCATATCATTTTGATTGTAAAATGTATTATGTGATGACGAATTGCAAAATACATTAAAGCAAACGTTATCAGTGATAAAAGCAAGCCAACTTTTGCGGTTTCTGAAGCCGACATTGCCGTCAACAAAATGGTTGCAGCTAATATTCCAAGTATGAGATGCCAACGCCAAGCCTTTCCAAACCAAAGATAAGTCAAACATAGCAACGGCCATAATATAAAACATAAAGCCCCAATATTTTTGTTTAATACAAAACTAACAACATGCTTAACTTCTCCATCCTCACTGATGATCCCTTTTGTGTTTTGCTCAACCAACCATGGAAAGATTTTTAGCCATTCTTGTAACATCGATTGTTGGGTCAGAACTTCTATGAATAGGTAGAAAATTACGAAACAGCTGACCACGAGAATGGAGAATATCTGTTTACTCAAGAGAGAGCTGGGTAAATGCTTTAAAGATGCAATAGAAAGCCATAGCAAAGTAATTATAGAGCAGACATATAGAGATTTTTTCAATGCCCTTTCAGGATCGCTCGCCCATATCGAGTTGATAAATAAATATATGCAAAAGCAGACAACGCTGTAAAAAAACAATGAATTATAGAAAATACCATTTTGAAAAGAAAATACAGCCCTACCTTCTAAATGAAAAAGCAATGCAATAAGGCTTAAAAAGTATAAAACAATTGCGACGGATAGTGCATTGGGAAAGAAGGCAATAGATGCAAGACTTGAAATCAGAAAAACAGTGCAAGCGTATTCTCTGAATTTCCCTGGGAAAAGGAAGTAAGGCTTAAGCAAACTATGTGTATACACGGTTTTGTTCCAAATATTATATTTTTAAACTTTAAGATGATAAATATATATCTGGCAATAGGTTGGTTTTGGAAATAGAGAAATTTTTTTACATGATTTTGTAAATGATGATGAAAAAGGCTCCATTACAGGGCATGGGCCTTTTTCAATTTTAAACGGCATGAAATTAATTTTGCGACTGTTAAATCGTATCATTAATCCATGATATAATTGAAGATTTTGGCGCAGCACCCCTTTGTACAGAAGCAACCTCACCGTCTTTAAAAATCATTAGTGTTGGTAAAGCTTGAATACCAAACTCCATTGGAATTTTCTCATTTTCTTCCACATTAATTTTGGCAATTTTCACTTTACCTTCCATTTCAGTTGCGATTTCTTCAAGCGCTGGGGCAATTTGTTTACATGGTCCGCACCATTCAGCCCAGAAATCGACAACAACAGGTTCAGAAGACTGTAAAACGTCTTGTGCAAAACTGGTGTCTGTAACTGTTGCAGTTGACATAAGAAAACCTCTCTTTCTCATTCTATCAGATGTGATTTTATAATTAGGTTACACATATAAATCAAATCCTGATATTCAATATCTTTGTTACATATTGTTTTTTAACTGTATCAACATAGAGCTGTCTCTATTCTTAATAGGCCCTCTTAAAAACAAGCTCTAAAGGCTAGCAAAAATGAAAATATTGGTGACAGGTGCGGCAGGATTTATTGGGTTTCACACTGCAAAAGCATTGTTAGAGCGTGGATATGATGTCATAGGGCTCGATAATTTGAACAGTTATTATGATATCAATTTAAAAAATGCACGATTGAATATTCTTAAAGACAATGAGAATTTTTGCTTTCATAAAATTGATTTGGCGGATCGTGATGCTTCAGAGCAAATGTTCAAGACTGAAAAGCCAAGCCGCGTTATTCATTTGGCGGCACAACCTGGGGTACGGTATTCTCTGGTAAACCCTCATGCTTATATCGAAGCAAATATTGTTGGTTTTTTACATATATTAGAGGGATGTCGGCATAATGGAATTGAGCATCTTGTCTATGCCTCTACAAGTTCGGTTTATGGCGCCAATGAGAATATGCCATATGGTGTACATCAAAATGTGGACCATCCATTAAGCCTATATGCTGCGAGTAAAAAATCAAATGAGTTAATGGCCCATACATACGCTCATTTGTATAACATGCCTGTCACTGGGTTACGCTTTTTCACGGTCTATGGCCCTTGGGGGCGCCCTGATATGGCGCCATTTATCTTTTGTAAAAAAATTCTGTCAGGTGAACCTATTGATGTTTTCAATAATGGACACCATGCACGAGATTTCACCTATATTGATGATATTGTTGAAGGAATTATTCGTGCGCAGGATCGCATTGCAATGCCCAATCCAGATTGGTCAGGCTTGGAGCCAGATCCCGCAACCTCGTGCGCACCTTACCGATTATACAACATAGGTAATCATGAGCCTGTGGCGCTAATGGATTTTATTTCATATTTTGAAGAGGCTTTGGGGATGACGGCTAAAAAAAACTTTTTGCCAATGCAACCAGGTGATGTGCATGAAACTTACGCTGATGTTACAGCCTTAAAACAAGAGCTCGGGTTTGAGCCAAAAACACCCATTCGAGAGGGAATTGAAAAATTTGTGCAGTGGTATAAATCTTATTACAGGTATAATAAAAGCTGATTTTGCGAATGGAAAAG
>JBCCCO010000003.1:0-82331 GCA_039033475.1 Pseudomonadota bacterium
CCCGACGCCGCCGGCGCCGGAGCGGGCGTTGCCGAGGTCCCGAAAGCACCGCCAAAGGTCGGAGGTGCCGGGGCCGGAGCGGCAGCGCCGAAAGCGCCGCCGAAGACGGACGGAGCCGGGGCAGGAGCGGGGGTGGAGCCGAAGGTGCTCCCGAAGGCGGACGGCGCCGGAGCCGCGGCGGGGGCGCCGAAGGAGAATCCCGAGGCTGGGGCGGGGGCCGCGGCGGGCTTGGCTGCGGAGCCCCCGAAGAGACTCGTTGTGCCAGGCGCTGGCGCCGGCGCTGCGGAGGATCCAAAGCTGGAGAGGGTGAAACAGACAAAAAAAGAAAAAAAAAAAAAGCGAAGCCGAGCGAGGTGTGTTTTTTGAGGAACGTGTTGTGAAGGTCGAGTTTCGTCAAAGAACAAGGCACGGGAGTTGGAGGGACGCGCCGCGGAGGGGTTTGGAACAGAGGAGGCGAACGTGGCAAACGTGGCTGATTGATTTGGTCTTTAGGGCCGTGCTTGGCCAGCCGCACCAGGCGTGAAGGACCTACGATGGGTTAGCGAGAGTTGCCAAGGCACGACAACCTAGACTACATAGCCAGTGACCCCGACAAGAGCTTGAACCCTTTGCCGACAAGGAAAGCTTAAAACGGAACGGACCCAACCCTCAAGGGAACTTGCGGAGATGTGGCGAACACGCTTCGAAATGCGGCCTACGTATGATCCGTGAAATTATTTCCTTGCGTGGAATCTGCCTGCAGCTTTGAGCAGCAAGGAGTGTAGTACCAAACTGCGAAGTTTCCCGGCTCTTTCTCAGAGGCTGAATTGACTAAAGAAGCCGCAGCAGCAGCGGTTGATGCCACTTTAGAAAGCATTGTAGATGCTCTTAAGGGGGGAGATTCTGTCCGTCTCGTTGGATTTGGCAACTTCGAAGTTGCAGAACGTAAAGCAAGTAACGGACGCAATCCACGTACGGGAGAGCCTTTAAAAATACCAGCATCACGCGTTCCAAAATTCAAAGCTGGTAAAGCTTTTAAAGAAGCAGTCAACGGCTAGATTGATTTACGTCTAGTTTAAGGTCGCATTCAAGCCTTTCATGATCCTTAACAAGATCTGAAAGGCTTTTTTGTATCTCATCCCCTTTCTGTCCTTTTATCATTCTATAAACAGTAGCTAGGCAATTTCTAACTGAAGTAGGCAAAAGGTGCCGGAAAAGATCTCCGCATTGACATGAAGAAATCGCCTAATATATTGAAATTATTGAATAAATTATATTGGCATTGAGCTTGCTACTCATATGAACAGTTTATAGCAATTGTTCTGTAAGATGTAGGAGTTTAGTGAAATGGGTATTTTTGGTGCTTTAACAACAGCCATTACAGGCTTGCGCACTCAGTCCACTGCCTTAGAGCATATCTCAAATAACATTGCCAACTCACAGACCGTCGGTTTCAAGCGAACAGATACATCATTCAGTGAGCTCGTGCCTGATAGTGCGCCTCGAGAACAAGCCCCTGGCGTTGTGCAAGCCTTCTCACGGGCGACCAACACTGTTCAGGGCGATGTATCAAACAGTGATATCAGCACTTTTGTGGCGATTAATGGTGATGGCTATTTTATTGTTGGCGAGCAAACAGGAACAGCAGATGGTAATCCTGTTTTTAGCTCGGAAGATCTTTATACGCGCCGGGGTGACTTTGAAATTGACCGCTTTGGTAATCTTAAAAATGGCGCCGGTTATTTTTTAAAAGGCTTATCCATTAATACTGAAACAGGGAACATTGCTGGTAGCGTTCCTGAAATTGTTACCATCTCCAATGATTTTCTTGCCGCTCGAGCAACAACAGAAGTTGACTATCGCGTAAATCTTCCAAGCTTCCCATTGACATCAAATCAGAGTGATAGCGTTGATTTTAGTGAATTGTTAAACAGAGGCACAACAGGTGCTGTTGATGGAACTATTTTTAATAATGACCCAAGAGCTTCAGGTGACGGTCTAGTACAGGGGCAAGATTCTGACGCATTTATAAGCCGCTCTATTGCAGGTGGTGCTATTACCACATTCGATGGAGCGGGCCAAGGTTTGAATGTCCAGTTTCGTTGGGCAAAAATTGACAGCAGCCTCAATACGGTGTCCGAAGGTACACCGCCATCCACAACACACAATGATGTTTGGAATTTGTTTTATCTGGTTGATGGTAGTGCCACAGGTACAGCCACAGCTTGGAATAACGTTGGAACTGATTATACTTTTGGCACGAATGGATTGTTAAATCCAGATATCACCTCTGTTGCCGGTCTCACGCTAACTCTACCAGGAGGCACCCTTACCGGAATAACAATTGATCACGGGTCACTAGGCATAACACAATTTGCGGATGCCAATGGAACCTCAACTGTTAATACGATCAATCAAGATGGATACAGCGCTGGAGAATTATCGGCTGTTTCTATCACGGATGATGGAGAAGTAAATGTATCTTATTCCAATGGCGAGTCTGTTAACATTGCGCAGATAACACTGGCAACATTTAACAGTGATGCTGATCTACAAAAATTGGATGGAGGGTCATTCCGAGCAACCCAAGAATCTGGAGAGCCTATTTTGAGTGGTGCGGGTGCTGTTGTGGGCCGGGCCTTGGAAGCTTCTAACACAGATATTGCAGATGAGTTTACCAAACTTATTGTGACCCAGCAGGCCTATTCAGCCAACACGCGAATTATCACAACAGCAGATGAAATTTTACAAGAGGCCTTAAATATCATCCGATAGTCTTTTTGTTACTTAAGAAAATGCTATTAAAGAGTAGAGTTAAAATATGGGTATAACACAAGCTTTAAATACAGCTGTTACAGGACTAAACGTTGCTGAGACGGGTATTGAGCTCATCGCTCGCAACCTTGCAAACGCAGAAACACCTGGCTATACTCGCAAGACACTCTCACAAAGTGTTGCATTGCGAGGATCTGAAGCAACAGGTGTTACTGTTGATGCAATCCTACGTGATGTCGATAGTTTTTTGCAAACTCAAGTGCGCAATTCCAACTCTGTGCTTTCCGGCTTGGAAGTGAAAGAGCAGTTCTTAACACGTGTCGATCAATTGTTTGGTACGCCCGGAAACAGCAATGCACTTGACACTATTTTTAATGACTTTTCCGCATCTTTGCAGACCCTCATCACTGCTCCAGAAGATACCGTGCGACGAGAAGATCTCATTGGCAAAGCACAAACTTTAAGTCAACAGTTGAGAACTCTCACCGAAGGCGTGCAAGATTTAAGACAACTGGCAGAGGATTCTCTATTTTCCGCTGTCAATGATTTGAACGATTCACTAAATCAACTTGATGAATTGAATGATCAACTCGCAGCAGAAGCAAATAGCCCGCCAGATCTGTTGGATCAGAGAGATCGGTTTATTGGTGAGATAGGTCAGTATCTGGAGATAACGACACAAATTGACTCTTTAGGCCGTGCAACAGTTTTTACCAAAACAGGAGAATCTCTATTACAAGCCTCTCCAACGGTCTTAGAATTTGATCAAAAGGGGGATATTAACGCCACTGCTCTTTATAGTACAACTGATGCTGACCGAGGAGTTGGAACAATCGTTCTGCGAACAGCATCAGGCTTAACAATAGATTTATTAGCAAGCGACAGTTTAGACAGTGGCCGCATTGGTGAGCTCGTCAATTTACGTGATACCGTTCTGGTTGAAACCCAAGCACAACTCGATGAAATTGCACATTCATTAGCATTAACTTTTTCAAATAAGTCTGTTACGAGCACAGCTGCTGTTGTTGGAGCTCAAACAGGATTTGATATTGATCTTACGGGGATACAATCTGGTGATGTTATCAGTTTAACTGCAACAGTGAATGCTGGACCAACAACTACAAACTATTCCATTATTCGAGTTGATGATGCAACACAGCTTCCGCTTTCTAATGATGTGACGCCCGATCCTAATGATGTTGTTATTGGTGTAAGCTTTGCAGCAGGTGTTGGCGGAGCTGCAACCACATTAAATACGGCTTTAGGAACAAGCATTACGGTTAGCAATCCAAGTGGAAACGTTTTACGCATTATTGATGATGGTGCAACGAATGCAACAGATATTGATGCACTTTCAGCCGTATTAACAACGACGGCAACTCAGGATGATGGAACCCAAGTGCCACTGTTCACAGATGTAACAAGCTTGGCTTTGCCATATTCAAATAGCCTGGATGGAGGCTCTCAAAAACTTGGATTTGCTGGAAGAATTGAAGTCAACCCAAATATTGTGAACGATAATGAATTACTAGTTCGCAGCACAGCAACATCTTCCATTGGTGATCCAGATAGACCAGCAGAACTTTATCAACGTCTGTCCGAGAACTTATTTACATTTTCACCAAGTTCTGGAATTGGTCAAACAGATGGTCCTGTTTCTACAACGATTGCCGAGTTCACCCAGCGTGTTGTTAATCTTCAAACATCACAAGCCGAAATAGCTCAACGAGAGTTTCAAAGTCAGTCATTGGTAACCTCCTCATTAAATGATAGATACTCACAGTCAGTATCTGTTGATGTAAATCAAGAGCTAACTCTTTTGATTACACTGCAAAATTCATTTTCAGCAAATGCACGCGTCATTACCGTTGCATCTGAATTGTTAGATACCCTGTTAAGGGCATGATATTAAAATCAAGGAAGAGTAGAGAGTAAGCTATGGGATTGCCACCTTTAAATTCAACATTTAATTTAGATCGTTCCGTTCTTCAAGTTCAACAATCTTTAGATGATTTGCAAAGGCAACTTGCAACGGGGAAAAAATCCGTCACATATGGTGGGCTGAGCAACGAACGAACATTGAATCTATCCTTCCGTGGTGAATTGGCTGAAATAGAAGGATATATTTCATCCGTTGATAATGTTCAAATTCGAGTAGATGTTACCACAACAGTCTTAAGCCGCATCAGAGACATTGCAGCTGATACCAAATCTGATGCGTTGGGTAATGTTTATGATCCACAATCCGGCGATCAAACAAGCTTTCAAGCCTCGGCAAATGCACATTTTGCTGAAACTATTTCATTATTGAATACCCGCGTTGGAGAGCGTTATATCTTTAGTGGAAGATCAACAGATCAGCCTTCTTCCGTCACGCCTGATGGCATTCTGAACGGGTCAAATGGCGCTGCTGGGTTTGAACAAATTGCAACAGAGCGAAGGCAAGCCGACTTAGGTGCAGATAATCGTGGACGTTTGGCTATACCCGTGCCAGGCGCTGCTATCGTTACAGTGACAGAAGATAACGCAACAAGCCCTTTCGGGTTTAAGCTGAATTCCCAATCATCAAGTTTAACGGGAACCACAGTGGCAGGGCCAGCTGGATCTCCAGAAGCAATTTCTGCGACTTTTAGCGCAACTTTGCCGAATGATGGAGAAAGCGTAACGCTAAATTTTGACCTTCCTGATGGTACAAGTACAAGCCTTGAATTGGTCGCCACAACAGGAACACCACAAAATAGTAATGAATTCCAGATTGGGGCTGATGCCAATACAACGGCAACAAATTTTCAAGCAGTCCTTGATACGCAAATACAAACTCTTGCAGATACAGAGTTAAGAGCAGCCTCTCTTCACGCTGCGGCAAGTGATTTTTTTGATTATGATGATACAACGCCTCCACAACGGGTGAATGGCACGCCAGCAACCGCAACGTCATTAACTAATGGCACAACAACAGATACCGTTTTTTGGTATCAAGGTGAGCTTTCATCAACCTCTGCACGAGATAGCGCGTTGGCGCGTGTTGATACAACGATAACGGTAAGCCACGGTGTTCGGGCAAATGAAGAGGCCTTTAGAACAACAATCAAGAACTTAGCAGTTCTAGCTGTCGAAACATACCCAGAAACAGATTCTAATGCTTTAGAGCGGTATCGTCAGGTCACCGACCGAGCAAATATTAACTTAAGCTTTGGTGGAAATACACAATCCGTTGATAATATTACAGCTGAATTTGCAGTCATAGAATCTACAATATCAAATGCTAAACAGCGTCATGAAGATAACTCAAATTTGCTCAGGGGTTTTGTTGATGAAATTGAAGTCGCAGATATATATGAGGTGGGTGCAGAAATTTTATCCTTACAAAACCGTTTGCAAGCAACCCTTCAGGTCACAGCTACACTGGGCAGCATTTCACTTATCAACTTTATCAACTAAGCTTCTTGTGTTTTGGCAGTTAAACCAGCAGCAATTTCTTTATTGATATTGATAAGAGCTGTGAGTTTTTCTGCATCAGGCTTGATTTGTATCTCAAGAGTGCGTTTCATAATAAACACGCCTAGATTAGCGATATTATTTTTGATCTCCATAGGCAGTTGATTGTCTTCTTCCACCATCGCACTTGCTAAAATTGTCCAGAGGCGGCGGTTATAAAGTATAGCCTCAAAAACATCTTTTTGTGTCTCATCCCAATTATCTCTAACAGCTTGGAGTTTTGCAGCAGCTTTTAACAACAATGAGGCTTCTAATTCTCTAGGATCCTGGGTAACTTTGGTATTTTGACTATAGGCCTGTAACGCATCATGCATTCTGCATCAACTCCTTCTCATACTTAATAAGAGCCTTGGTTTCCTTTAAAGCTTTATAATAAGAACCTGTTAAAATCTGATTACTAAGCCGCTCAATGTAAGACGTTGTTGAAGGAGCTGCGACCACTACATCTTTGATCAACTCAAAAAAATGATCGTGAAATTCTGCTGGGTCAGGTGAAAGGTACATCATTTGAACAACCAAATATATCTTCTCACACGGCGTTTTGGCGTCTTCAGATCGCAAAATATCGGGCTCTCTCAATATCGCTGCATCGCCTTCAATTTTCAGTTTGGTGCGGCTCTGACCATCATTGGTGATCACAGAGCTACCGATAATAATGCGTTCTTTAGGTTTAAGTTCAATCTTAAGTGCCATGTTTATATCTCTGAAATATTTAACTTATCATAAGAAAATAAAGTGAAGTTTAACGTGGGTTTTAACCTGATTACAACTTGGCTTATCTTTGTTTTAAGGATTAGCTAAACAATCTTAAAACATTCTGATCAGACTGTGATGCGAGAGATAAAGCCGTTGATGAAAGCTGTTGGCTCGTTTGCAATGCAAGCAGATTAGCGCCTTCTTCATTAGCATCAGCGATGACAAGGTTGCCTGCACCAGATTCCAGAACATTAATAAGATTTTTGGTAAAATCTTGCCGTGTTTCGACAACAGAAATGTTATTACCAAAAGATGAGGCTTGTGAGCGTAAAGTCAGAGAAGATGCTCTTAGTTCTGTAATCGCGGCATTAATATCAACATTGGTTTGAAAGCTGTTATCAGCGGTCGTAATGCCAAGCCCTGATGAATTAAAAGTCACACCAGAAATTCCAAGAGATGATGTGCCGTCTTCATTAAATGTAACTGTTAGAGAATCGCCATCCAACAAATTCACGCCGTTAAATCCGGCATCTTTGGACAGCTGGTCAATTTGCGTGCGAAGTTCATCAAATTGTGTGGAAAAACTTGTGCGATCTGTATTAAGAGAACCTGCTGCTATCGTTGTGACAACTTTTGCTTCTGCACCAGCCGTACCAGCGGTAATGGTTGCATTACTGGAATTTAAACCTAGCAGGGCAACAGCATCAGTAAAAGCCGTATCTGCACCGTTAGCATCATTATTTATCTCAACAGTAATAGCCTGAGCTGTTGTGCTTTCAAGTTTGAGTTTACCATCCAGGGTTAGTGAAGCTCTGACATTTGCTCCACTCGTCCCCCCAACAGTTACGGTACCTCTGGTTGAGAGATTATCAACTGCTGCGCCTTGCCCTGTGTTGTCATTAATAGCTGTAATAAGATCCTGAACTGTTCCAGTTGCTTTGAAGTTAATTGTTGTCGCTACATTTGTTGTTGATGTAATGACAATATCAAAGTCAGCAGCAAGGTCTCCATCAAGACCATTAAAAGTATCTGTTAAATTAAGAGCGGTAGTGTTATTTCCGGTAAACTCAGATGTGCTGCTGGCTGTTTGTATCGCTTGCCGGGCTGTTGCTTCTGCTGTTTCCACAAGATTTGTAATCGCTTCAATACCTTCATCTGCAGCGCGTAATGTTTGCACAGCATTGCCAACAAAATCCTGCAATCTGTTCAAGTCGCTTGCCCGTGCATTTAACGATGATGCTGTAAAAAACGCGGTTGGATCATCCAGCGCGCTGTTTACTTTTAAACCTGTTGCCAATCTCTCCTGCGTAAGCCCAAGTAAATCAGCAGTATTTTGCAGTGCTAAAAGATTAGATCTAACAGCTGAAGACAATGTAATATCAGACATCAGTAAGCCTTAATAAAATGAAAATAGTATTTTTAACTGTATTATTTTAATACTATTCACAATATGCCTAATAGCTCGTTAATGCTGTTTCATTTTATAACGAGACGTCATGTTTGAAATAGATTGTGGTTTTTGAAATACAAAAAGGTAAGCTATAAACAGCGAAAAATGGCAGAACTAGAGCCCTGCCAGGTGGGTGTTTAGTTTGGAGAGTCTATTTTATTGCGTCTTTTCCGCATAGATCAGCCGTGCTTTAAAGTTGGGCGCTTTAAAGGTAGAGCAATGATCATTCATAAGGCGCTAAAGCACTGCACGAGCGTCAACAAATACAATGCTTTAAGTCTTAAGTTTTAGAAGAGACGGAGAACGTTCTGGTCAGCCTGGGAGGCGAGTGACAGAGCGGTTGAAGAAAGCTGCTGTCTTGTCTGCAAGGCAAGCAAGTTAGCCCCTTCTTCGTTGGTATCTGCAAGGGTAAGATTAGCAGCACCGGTTTCAAGAACGTTAATCAGATTTTTGGTGAAATCCTGACGTGTTTCCACAACAGAGAGATTGTTACCAAAAGTAGAAGACTGTGACCGAAGCGTATTCGTAGCAGCGGTCAACTCAGTAATGGCAGCATTAACATCAAAATCTGTTTGGAATGTATTGTCTGCTGTTGTAATCCCAAGACCCGCAGCATCAAATGTCACACCGGAAATTCCGAGAGAGGATGTACTATCCTCATTAAATGTCACTGTGAGTGAGTCACCATTTAGAAGATTTACACCGTTAAAGCTGGCATCAGCGGCTAACTGGTCAATTTGCGTACGTAAATCGTCAAACTGAGTGGCAAAGCTAGAGCGATCAGAACTTGCTGTTCCTGCTGTTGCAATGACGCCAGAACCAAGGTCCGTAACACCAAAGGCTGTGAAAATATCAACGTCAGTACCGGTATCTTCAGTAAAGGCTAAAGTTATAGATGTTGTGCCTGTTGATTCAAACTTTAGTGCGCCACCTGATAAACTTGCTCGGACATCCACACTATCAGTGTTGCCGTTAATAGCTGTCAAGAAATCATCTACTGTGTTACTTGCTGTTACGGTAAAGGTTGTTGTTTCCGAACCGTCACCAATGATAATCTCATCATTGTTTGCAATGCTGCTTGTACCAGCAAATACTGTTGAGGTTGTTAAATTTGTAACGGTTCCTGTCACACGTGCCGTTGTGCCTGATGATTGCAGGGCTTGCCGAGCTGTCGCTTCAGCGGCTTCCGCCAAATTTGTTAGAGCTTCAATACCTTCATCAGCCGCGCGAAGCGTTTGAACCGCATTACCCACAAAATCCTGAAGACGGTTCAAGTCACTTGCTCGTGCATTCAAAGAAGAGGCTGTGAAGAACGCTGTTGGATCATCTAGCGCGCTGTTGACCTTAAGACCAGTAGCAAGCCTTTCTTGCGTTGAAGCTAGCAAATCGGCGGTGTCTTGAAGTGCCAGAAGGTTATTCCGTACAGAGCTTGAGAGAGTAATATCAGACATAACTCATACCTTTCCTAAGGTTACTAAAAGCAGCTTTACTAAGCCTATTTTAAGTTCTCACAAAACTTTAAAAATCAAGTTAAAGAAGACAAATAATATAATCCTAACTTATGATCTGTCTTCTTATATTTCTTAGAATAATCTTAAAACGTTCTGGTCAGCCTGCGATGCGAGTGACAATGCTGTTGAAGACAACTGCTGTCTGGTCTGCAAGGCAAGCAAGTTCGCACCTTCTTCGTTGGTATCTGCAAGCGTTAGGTTAGCAGCACCCGTTTCAAGGACATTAATCAAGTTCTTGGTAAAGTCTTGCCGTGTCTCCACAACAGAGAGGTTATTACCAAACTTAGATGCTTGTGACCGGAGCGTATTGGTTGCCGTCGTCAGCTCAGTTATAGCCGCATTCACATCAAAATCAGTCTGGAATGTATTGTCTGATGTTGTAACTCCAAGGCCAGCAGCATCAAAAGTCACGCCCGAAATTCCAAGTGATGATGTGCTGTCTTCATTAAACGTCACTGTTAGAGAATCACCGTTTAGAAGGTTCACACCATTAAAGCTGGCATCTGCCGCCAATTGGTCAATTTGCGTGCGCAAGTCATCAAACTGCGTAGCAAAACTTGAACGGTCCGTACTCAAGGAACCAGCAGCAATAGTTGCAACAACTTTTGCTTCAGCACCAGCTGTACCAGCAGTTATTGTTGCATTGGATGAGTTTAAGCCCAAAAGAGCAACTGCGTCCGTAAAGCCTGTATCAGCACCGTTAGCATCATTGTTAACTTCAATTGTGATTGCTTCAGCTGCGGTCGCTTGGAGTTGCAACTTACCATCAGTTGTTAAAGAAGCACGAACATTTGCACCACTTGTTGAACCAACAGTTACAGTACCTCTTGTTGAGATATTATCAACCGCGGAACCTGAACCAGAGTTGTCATTAATTGCAGTCACCAAATCCTGCACAGTGCCAGTTGCCTTAAAGTTAATTGTCGTAGCAACATTACTAGCTGTTGTAATAACAATATCAAAATCAGCCGCGAAGTCAGAATCAAGGCCATTGAATGTATCCGTTAAATTCAAAGCCGTTGTATTATTTCCGATAAATTCAGATGTTGACCCAGCAGTTTGTAAAGCCTGCCGTGCTGTGGCTTCCGCAGATTCCACCAAGTTTGTTAGAGCTTCAATGCCTTCATCAGCAGCGCGAAGAGTTTGAACCGCATTACCCACAAAATCCTGAAGACGGTTTAAATCGCTTGCGCGAGCATTAAGTGAAGAAGCTGTAAAGAAGGCAGTCGGATCATCAAGCGCACTGTTAACCTTTAGTCCGGTTGCCAGTCTCTCTTGAGTTGCTCCTAAAAGATCAGCTGTATTCTGCAATGCAAGCAAGTTGCTACGCACAGAACTTGAGAGGGTAATATCAGACATAACTCACACCTTTCCTAAGGTTACTCATACTTTGCCTACTGGCTAACTTAACTTATGATACTCAAAAAAATCTAATTTCAACTTAATAAGAACAGTTAATTAAGTGCTAAATTTATAAATGTTCTTATATCCACTATAGTCCTCGTTTCGTTTAGAATAGTCTTAAAACGTTTTGGTCAGCCTGAGACGCAAGAGATAATGCTGTTGAAGACAACTGCTGTCTGGTTTGCAAAGCAAGCAAATTTGCACCTTCTTCATTGGTGTCTGCAAGTGTTAAGTTTGCAGCACCTGTTTCAAGTACGTTGATCAAATTCTTGGTGAAATCTTGTCGCGTTTCCACAACAGAAAGGTTGTTACCAAATCTTGATGCCTGTGACCGCAGCGTATTTGTTGCTGTGGTTAAGTCTGACAATGCATCATTGATATTAATATCAAGCTGGAATGTGTTCGCTGCAGCAGTAACGCCTAAACCAGCCGAATTATAAGTCACCCCAGATATACCAAGTGATGAGGTGCTGTCTTCATTAAACGTAACAGTCAGTGAATCACCATTTAGAAGATTGACACCGTTGAAGCTTGCATCGGCGGCCAATTGGTCGATTTGCGTGCGCAGTTCATCAAACTGAGTTGCAAAAGAAGCCCGGTCAGTTGATGCCGTTGCAACTGTTGGGTCAAGACGTTGGCCAGAAGTTACGTTCAATGCAGAGAGAATTGTTGCATCTCCGTCAATTGTCAGAGAATCTGAGGCGCTTGTAAGTGAGAACTGAAGTTTATCACTTGCAAAAGCGCCTGTGAGGCCAGTGATATTCCCAATTTGAGTTATAAGCTCTGCTCTTGTATTGACTTCATTTGATGAATCATCCGTTCCAAATACAATCGTATTAACGGTTCCACTACCAATTTGCAGTGTTAAGTTGCCACTTACACCAAGGTCTACGTTAGTAGGCTCAACGGTTCGTAATGTTGTTGTCCCTGTTCCCAATGCTTGCAAACCAAATGCGGATACTGCTGTGGTCGTATTTCCTGATATAACAATATCATCTGTATTGGCGCTTGCTGTAATAACAAACTGATCATTGGTTCCATCGTCTACAGTACCGTTTGCAAGCCCACCGTTGAATGAAGCGATGACAGCATCTAAGTTTGTTGTACCAATCTCAAAACCAACATCAGCACCAGCAGAGCCCGTTCCAGTTGTATTGAAACGAACTGCATGAGAGTCACCACCAATTGTGATTGTAAGGATATCACCGTCTGTGAGACCAGTAAGGTCAGCACCAATGTTACTTGCGGCACCATCAACTGAAATGGTGCTGGTTGCAACAGCGGCTACATCATCCGTGACGGTGCTTGCTGAGGCATCAGCACTTGTAATAGCAGTCGTTGTTGACCCAGAGGTTTGCAAAGCTTGCCGTGCTGTCGCTTCAGCAGCTTCAACCAGGTTTGTAATCGCTTCAATACCTTCATCAGCTGCCCTTAGAGTTTGAACAGCGTTGCCAACAAAGTCTTGTAAACGGTTTAAATCGCTTGCGCGTGCATTAAGAGAAGAAGCTGTAAAGAAGGCAGTTGGATCATCAAGCGCACTATTGACTTTCAAGCCAGTTGCAAGGCGTTCTTGCGTCGATGCAAGTAAGTTAGCTGTGTCTTGCAACGCAAGGAGGTTGTTGCGCACAGAACTTGACAGTGTAATATCAGACATTTTTTAAAACCTTTCCTAAGGTCAGAAATGTAACGCTTTTCTAGCTACACTTGTTTTATAATTTATAGTCTTTAAAATCTCTTTAACAAGATCGATAAAAATATACCGTCTTTATATACTCTAAAAATTAGAATAATCTTAAAACGTTCTGGTCAGCCTGCGAGGCGAGCGACAATGCCGTTGAAGACAACTGTTGTCTGGTTTGCAAGGCCAGCAAGTTTGCACCTTCCTCGTTGGTATCTGCAAGTGTGAGGTTGGCAGCGCCGGTTTCAAGCACGTTGATCAAGTTTTTGGTAAAATCTTGCCGAGTCTCCACAACAGAGAGGTTGTTACCAAATTTTGAAGCTTGCGAGCGCAACGTATTTGTCGCTGTTGTTAAAGTGCTGATTGCAGCATCAATATCACCATCTGACTGAAAGTTATTTGCTGAAGCTGAAATACCCAGACCAGATGAGTTAAATGTGACACCTGATATGCCAAGTGATGATGTGCTGTCTTCATTAAACGTAACAGTAAGTGAATCGCCATTCAGAAGGTTCACACCATTAAAACTTGAATCAACAGCCAATTGGTCAATTTGTGTGCGTAGCTCATCAAATTGTGTCGCAAAAGAAGCCCTATCTGCGCTTGTTGATCCAGTTCCTGAATTTGAGACTAAATCAATTGTAGTCGCAGTTCCGTTCGCACCACTGGTGACCCCGCCTCCACCATCGAATAGCGCGTCAACCACATCAGATGTGCCCGCTGCTGTTAGCGTAAAATCTTCACCAGAAAGTGATGCAATAGATATCGTGTCAGTTGCGTCTGTAAATGTGGCTTGAATTTTACCACCCAAACTTGTGTTAGAATTAATGGTCGCAAGGAATGTATCAATATCAACAGCAGAAGCGTCTGCAATGTCAAATGTAACAGCCGCATCGCTGCCAACTTGGATAATCAAGTCGTCACCATCAGCAATAGCGGTTGAACCAGTATCTTGCAAATTATCAAGAGTTGTTGCACCAGTAATAGTACCTAGGTCAGCGCCGACGAGTTGAAAGCCAGCTGTTGATGCTGTGTTAATACCAAGTGCTTCAGCAACATCACCACCTGTATTTAATTTACCATTTGCAACAGTAAGGTTAGAACCATCAAGTGTTTCTATTCTAAAATTGCCATCACTTGTTAGTGAAGCCTCGACAACACCGCCGATAGTTGCATCGGCATTAATAGCTGTTATCAATTGTGATACTGTTTGTGATCCCACAGCAAAAGTGGTTCCGACAGTTCCGGCCTGGATACTAATCACATCTGTTGTCGCGGGGTTGTTTGTGTCATCATCGGCTAGCGCAGTAATCGCAGTAGAGCCAGTCAAAGCCGTTGAGCCTTGAACAGTTCCACCAGTTCCGGATGATTGCAAGGCTTGTCTTGCGGTCGCTTCCGCAGCTTCTACCAAGTTTGTAAGAGCTTCAATACCTTCATCAGCAGCTCTTAGAGTTTGAACGGCATTACCAACAAAATCTTGCAATCTATTAAGATCGCTTGCCCGTGCATTTAGTGAAGAGGCGGTGAAAAACGCAGTTGGATCATCTAGCGCGCTGTTGACTTTTAAGCCAGTCGCCAACCTTTCTTGAGTTAGCCCTAGCAAGTCAGCGGTGTTCTGCAACGCAAGTAGGTTGCTACGAACAGAACTTGAAAGTGTAATATCAGACATAACTGTACCTTTCCTAGATACTCCAACGGAAAACTCTTTCTGAGTAAATTTAGATTTAGAATAAAGCTCCTAACATTATGTTAAAACAGATCCTATTTTTTCAAAAAAAGTTTTTCTGTCTATGTATCGTTAATAAATTATGACTACATCTCCATAATTAATCTGAATTTAATTAAGACTTTTTTTACTAGTGACTTTTGTCTAAAGACTGGTATCTACAGAAATGGCCGCGTTGGCTGACTTTCCAGATTGCCTTAATCCGGCATCCTTGCCATAGACCTCTGGTCCTGATTTTTTTTGGCTTACACGGGTAGAAATAGTATGCAGCATCTGCTCCGTCACAGCCTTCATGGCTGAGAGCACTTTATGATTGATTTCGAGAGAGCGATGAAACTGGTCTTGCTGCTGTTTTAATTTCTGAATTTGATCCGGGTTTGTTTGTTTGATAAATTCTATATTATTCTTAAAACTATTCATATCCTGCGTTAAGGTATTGGTAAGAGCTTTTTTGCGGACATTTAAAGCTGTAAAGTCCTTGACTTTAGATTTGCGCACCAATTCTGTCTCACGGTCGAGAACATCAATAAGGTCTGACGTTACTTCAAAGAGACGTTCGCAGAGCGTTCTTGAGTCCTCCTCATTATGAATTGGGATATGTTTGGTTTTATGTCCTTTGATAAGCTTCATTTTACTTCACCTTCTTTTGCATAACTTTCATTTTGGTACTGATAAGACGCTGTTGTATTCGCATTTTCTGAATGTGGTGCCTTTTCCTGGATAGAGAGCAACTGTTGATAGACGGCATCTGAAATACCAAACCCTCCTGACCCTTGAATGGCTTTGGCATACTGATTGAGAAGTTGAGAGCGAAACACGCGCTCCCCTTGTCCTCCACCAAAAGGGGGATCAGTATTAATCCCGGAAAACATGGTTTCGATCATATTCGTAATGAATACAGCTTCAAATTCATCAGAGGTTTTGCGTGCCACCTCCTCAAACTGTGTTTTATTTTGTTCTTTATTAATCTGACTATTCAGCTTTTGCAGAAGGGATGCGGCTGTATCATTTTGCTTATCCGGGTGAGCCTGAGGAATGTAGGATGTTGCCGGAGTGGAAAGTAACGAATTTGCCATCACATAACCTCTATGTCAGCTTGCAATGCGCCTGCTGCTTTAATAGCTTGTAAAATTGAAATCATATCGCGCGGCCCTATACCGAGTGCGTTCAGGCCGTTGACCAGACTTTTTAGATCAACGGCAGACTCAACAATTGCGAGTTTTTTACCGCTCTCAGTATTAGCTTGCACAGCTGTTCTAGGCACAACAACAGTTGCCCCACCTGGAGCTAAAGGCTCAGGTTGACTAACCTCTGGGGTCTCTGAAACACTAATTGTTAAATTCCCTTGAGAAATTGCAACTCTGCTGACTTTTACATCACTCCCCATGACGATAATTCCTGTTTGCTCATCAATAATGACCCTCGCAGCAGTATCTGGCTCAATTCGAAGCTGCTCAATTTCCGTGAGTAAAGTAATAATATTGCCGCTATATGCTTTAGGCAGTGTGAGTAAAACAGTTGAGGGATTAATAGCCACGCCAATATCTTCAGCAGTAAAAGCATTAATAGCAACTGAAATACGTTTTGCTGTTGTAAAGTCTGGATTATGCAAAGAAAGACGCAATTGTTTGCGATTTTTGAGTTTAAAATTTAACTCACGTTCAATAATAGCCCCATTGGCAATACGGCCTGATGTGGGCACACCGCGTGTAATTGAAGAAGCCGCACCTTCTGCACTAAAGCCACCAATTGCAACGGGGCCTTGTGCAACAGCAAACACTTCACCATTAGCCCCATGAAGGGGGGTCACAAGAAGTGTGCCACCTTGTAAATTGCTCGCATCCCCCAAGGTGCTAACACTGATATCCATCCGTGTACCTTGAGTAGAAAATGGGGGAAGGTTTCCTGTTACCATAACCGCAGCAACATTCGCAGTTCTTAGCGTTGCAGAACGTGTATTGACACCCAACCGCTCAAGCATAGCTTGCAGACTTTGCCGGGTAAATGGGGAATTATTAAGAGAATCACCAGTCCCGTTTAAACCAACAACAAGCCCATAACCAACCAACTGGTTTTCACGGATACCTTCAATAGAAACCAAATCCTTAATGCGTGATGCTGCTTGGACCAATTGCGTACCAATAAGCATAAACATTACGAGATAGAACCACATAGTTTTTCTACGAAACGAATTACGCATTGCCAAATACCATTTTAATTTCACTAGAGCAATCCGCCTTGAAGTGGGTTCACTTAAAGGTGAAAAGGTTACTCGCCCATAAAAACTTAGAACAATCCAAATGAATTCACCTAAACGCCGCACGCTCTAAAAATAAAAGACATGTTTGAGTTTTTTAAATGCGAAAATGATGCCAGTTTCTTTGGCCGACTAACGCATTGTTTTATAAATGAAAAATATAAGGATAAGCCTGGAGTTGGTAGGAAAATGTTGTCATTTTATAAAAGCATGCCCGGCAAATTTTTCCCGCTTGCGTTAACGATGGCTTAATATTCCAACGTGCAATATGAAGAGAGAGCTTTGCTTTTGTTCTAACAATAGAGGGATATGATGTGATGAGGGTGAAATCGACACAAAATATTTCAGGAACGCAAAAGTCGAAAAAAACATCTCGCAAATCTTCATCCCAATTTTCGCTACCAGATACGGCGCAAGCTGCATCGACGTCAGCATCTTCGGGAGCTGGACTGGTTGCAGGGATTGATGCGCTCTTAGCCTTACAAGCCGTCGATTTGGTTGATCCCAGAGAACAGCGCAAACAAGCCATAAGCCATGCGGAAGATGTATTGGATATTCTTGAAAAATTAAAAGTATCTTTGCTATCTGGGCGAATATCTCGAGAACAGATGACAATACTTTTAAGACTACTTGAAAGGCGGCCTGCCTATGATCAAGACCCTCAACTTAATGATTTGCTTGATCATATCGATATGCGCGCCAAAATAGAGCTTGCAAAGCATAATATGATTTAAAAGCAATGCCTTACACGGCTCTTGATAACACTTTCCCTCTCCCCATTACGCTCAAGAACAGATCAGCCCCTTCCTAAATTTTTCATAACAATTTTTCTGAATAACTCATATATTTACAGGCTTGGACAATAAAAAGACAGAATGTCAGGGCAAATAGCCCACTTCTTACAGGCTCTAATCAGTATGGGTCTCAAAAATAATAATACAAAAATGTAACTTTAAATAGCAACACGAGTTGTTATATGCTTGTAAAAATAGTATAAATGTATTGCGTAAAAGGGTTAACCAGAGATGACTTTGCGAGGTTACTAAATGAGTCAAATGGAGCAAATTTTAACAGCTAGTACGCCATCCGAAGATGAAGACTTCATGAACGATAGGCAACTAGAATATTTTCGCAATAAATTGCTTGACTGGAAGCAGGATATTATCCAGTCGACACGCGAAACTTTGCAGCATTTACAAGAAGATGAACGCAATCACCCAGACATAACAGACCGCGCCACATCAGAGACGGATAAGGCGCTTGAATTGCGTACACGAGACCGTCAGCGTAAGCTAATTTCAAAAATTGATGCTGCACTCGCGCGTATTGAAAACGGGACTTATGGATACTGCGAAGTCACTGATGAGCCAATTGGTTTTAAGAGGCTGGACGCAAGGCCAATTGCAACACTTAGCTTGGAAGCTCAAGAATTGCATGAAAGACGCGAGCGTGTTTACAGAGATGATTGAACTTTTCCTAACACTCTATTCTATATAAATTTTCTATAATATCAAAAGGGCAATAAGACATCGAGCGCTTGTTGCCCATATCTCGGCTGTTGCACATCGGTTATTTGCCCTCTTCCGCCATAAGCAACACGGGCTTCAGCAATTTGAGAAATCGGAATTGTATTTTCTGAGCTAATATCCTCAGGTCTGATAATACCTGCAACAATAACTTCACGCACTTCAAAATTGACACGGATTTCTTGACGACCTTCAATAACTAAATTTCCGTTAGGTAATCTTTGGGTTACAACCGCAGCCATTTTCGTGGTTAAACTTTCCTCGCGGTCAACGGAACCTTCTCCTTGAGTGTTTGTAGTGCTGTTAACATTGACGAGTTCAGACAAATTAACTCCCCCGGGCAAAGCTTTGGCCAAAGTGCTTTCCAGGCCCAATAAACCTGTTACGCCTAGTTGATCTGTTCCAGTTCTGTTGCGTGATGTGCCGTTTTCAATTTCCGCGCTGTCATCTATTTCTATTAAGACTGTCAAAATATCTCCAACCTTTGCAGCGCGCTGATCTTTAAAAAAGGCACGTGCTCCATTGCGCCATAATGAATTTGCGCTGTATTGAGGCTTTTCAAGAGGAGGCATCGGCAAGCTAACAGGTTTGTAGCCTGGCTTTGTGACAGGATTTTTGATTGCCGTTAATTTAGGTGTATCACCTATACTGGCAAGTCGATCAAAATTTGCACAACCTGCACTTAATGCACTTATAGCAACGCAAATAACAGAACTGATAAACTTATTCATCACACAACTTTCAAACAAAACAAACTTTAAGCCACTAGAGCGATTCAACCTGAATTGAATTCAATTCAGGTTGAAAAATTGCTCGTTTTAAAAAGACTACAGCTTGTAAGATAAGGCATAGCCGAAGTTGACATGCTGTAGGACACAAAAAATATTAGGTTTTTAACATAACGAATCGTGCTTAAAAAAATCTTAAAAGATGTGTTATTTTGAGAAACCAATTGAAATTAAAGAAGGAATTAGAGATATATCAAAACTATCGTACTATGTAGGCTTCTCTACTTTTTGGTTTTGGAGGCTTAATATTTGCAGTATTGGTAATTGTATTATTAGGTGCGGTTGATGAAACAGATACAGCTCCAGGGCTAATAACAATAGCTTGAATTTTACGTTTGGACTTTAAGTTCATAATCGTAATTTCATCACCCTTGGCTCCATCATTAAGAGCTTTACCCTTCGTGCGTAACGATAACCCCGGCACCTTAAACTGAATATTTATAATTTCATTCTTCTTGATAATTTTAGGAATTTCAATATCCCTTTTAGAAACCGGAATATTAGCGACAAGAGCACGCTTTGCAGACTTGCCAATAATATCATTTTTATTCTTGATATGCCGATTTTTAATACGATTGGCTGGAAACTTTTCAGTTTTAATATCATCTGCAGTGATAATACTGCCGACCTCGATAACGCGGTTCGGGACAACAGCTTGTGCTGTTCTTAAGATGCGGCCGTTATAAGTTACCTTTGCAACATTTCCAGATAATTCTTCTGTTCCAAGAACAGCGCGAAATATACCATTTTGTAAATTTAGCTGTGAATTTACAATCACAACCGGATTGTTATTGCGTTTATCGAGATGCAATCCTTTTGCCCCACGGGCAAATATGATGTCTGCGTTATCTCTATTTTCAATTCCGGCTTTTTCAGCAAGCTCGTTCGTTAATAAATCTTTTATTTCTTTTAAGGGTATAAAACGGCTTGGACGCTCAACTACAATTTTCTTAACGCCCCCTGGGTTGAGCCAAATCAGACCATGACGCTGGGCCGCCACACCAACCCGTGAGGTTGAGATGACACCTGTTGTCCCTAACTGCGGCGATTGAAAAACGGCAACGCTTTTGCGTATTCCCGCATTTTCAAAAAGATCGCCAAGGGTCACCACGTCATTGTGAACGATAACTTTTTCTCGCAAGACGGGATCATCCTCGGCGATAGCGGGGGGTACAAGCGTAATCAGACATACAATTGATAACACCGCAACATAGAGGTTATTAAATATCTTATGATTATTTCTAATTATCGTTGTTATCAAAAAAACCATTTGGCAAACTCCTAACGTATAATATTAGAGGCCGTTGACAACATCTCATCAGATGCTTGAATGACTTTTGAGTTTAGTTCATAAGCACGTTGGGCCGTGATAAGTGATGAAAGTTCTAAAACGGCATCAACGTTAGAACCTTCTAAAAATCTTTGAGCAATCGAGCCAAACCCTGTATCATTCGGATTGCCCAAGTTTGCGGTACCGCTTGAGCTTGTTTCAAGATATAAATTATCTCCAATGGCGGTTAATCCTGATTTGTTTGCAAAATTTGCCAATTGAATTTGTCCCAACACCGTTGGCGTTGTTGCCGTCCCTACGATAGCTTGGATCTGACCTTCCTGATTGATGGTAATATTATTGGCATCGGTAGGAATAGTAATACCGGGCTGCACTTCAAATCCATCCAGAGTAACCAGGTTGCCATTCTCATTTCTGTTAAAGGACCCATCTCGCGTATAAGCGGTTTGCCCACTTGGCAAGTTCACGACAAAGAACCCTTCTCCTCGAACTGCAACATCCAGCTCTTTTTGGCTTTGAACAAGATTACCCTGACTCATAACCCTTGATGTCGCAGCAGTTTTAACGCCGAATCCCAACTGCAATCCCGTTGGCACTGTGGTTCCAGAACTTGAAGAGGCTGAACCAACGCGCCTTAAATCCTGATACAGAAGATCTTGAAATTCAGCACGAATTTTTTTAAACCCTGTGGTTTGCAGGTTTGCTATGTTGTGCGAAATAACTTCAACATTAAGTTGTTGTGCCTGCATTCCTGTTGCAGCAATTTGTAATGATCTCATATTCCTTGACCCTAACTATAATAATATTCAGATAATCTAATAAATGAATTTCTAGTTCTGTTGAGCCCCCCCTAAACGAGAAATTGCGCCTTGGCGAAGTTCGTGAGCTTGCTGTATCATGCGTGTTGTCGATATATATGCCCGGGTTGTTTGGATCATTTCGGTCAGTTGTAAAACTGGCTTCACATTTGATTTTTCAACAATTCCTTGCATAGTCCGTGCTTGTGTTCCTGGCACAGGGGCATCTGTCGACGAATAATAAGATGCCCCCTCTTTTTTGAGTTGATTTTTGTTGTTGAAATCGACAATTCGAAACCGACCGCGATCTCCAAGGTTGGTTGTAATAGTTGCATCTTCGGTAATTGCAATATTCGTATCTGCAATGCCAATGGTAATAGGGCCGCCTTCTCCCATCACGGCATGGCCTTCACTTGTAACAAGTGCACCCTCATCATTTCTATGAAAATGGCCGTTCCGTGTGTAGCGCTCGCCATCAGGTGTTTGCACCACAAACCATCCAGGCCCTGAGATAGCGACATCAAGCTCAGCCCCAGTCTTTTGCAAATCACCTTGCGAAAAATCCCGGTATAGCCCGCTGTCATTCACATAAGAGAGCTTTTGATCATTTGGCTTGAAGGACGTCATGCGTGCATTGGGCATAATATATTCTTCGAACAATGGCATATCACGCTTAAAACCTGCCGTATTGACGTTGGCAATATTGTTCGCAACAATGTCTAGCTTACGTTGCAGCGCAATCTGCCGTGTTAGTCCTATGTATGATGCGTTTTCGAGCATAGTTCCATCTTAATAATTAAGTAAAAGTCATTCAAAAAATCACCCAAATTGGGCATACTTTGCATTTGCTAGCCATTATAAAAATAGGCAAATATTGCTATTACTCCAAAACGAGTGTCTTTTCACAAAAAGTACCCAAGCATAGAGCATGCCAATATAATTTCCTTTTAAAATCATATTGTTATACATTTTACGAGAGTGATATTTTGATCTACTAGGAAAAAAGTTCCAGGCAATTATTGCCGCTTTTTGGGTTTAAGAAACCTTTCATTAACCCATTTTGTATTATGGTAACTATGGGGATGTTTAGCCAAGCTTAGCTAGCTTGAAATTTTTCAGAGCGTTTCAATATGTCACTATCAAGTTATACATGTGATTGACTTATAAGAAGGTTTGCTTGAAATGGCGCAAGAAGACGTTGCAGAAGCTGAGGAGAATGAAGAAGCTGAAGGTGAGTTAAGCGAGGAAGAAGCCAAAGCCGCAAAATCTAAGAAGTTCAAGTTTTACCTTCTCATAAGCCTGATTCCTCTCGTGCTTGCCCTGGCCGGTATTTATTTCGCCATTTTTCAGTTTGGGTGGATTGCCTCGGGTGATGGTGAAGAGGGTACGCCTCAAGCATCGCATTATCTTGATTTACCAGAAATGGTCGTCAATTTGAGTGCAAATGATAAAAGAGCGCAATACCTCAAAATTAGGATTGCTATTGAGGCCAAGAATCAAGAATCTCTTGATGCATTGCAACCTGTTATGCCGCGTATTCTTGACATGTTTCAAATTTATTTGCGTGAGTTGAGAAGTTCAGATTTGGAAGGCTCCGCTGGTATCTTCCGATTGAAGGAAGAATTGCTACATAGAATTAATTTAGCAATCCATCCCAAAAGAATTAACCGCGTTTTGTTCAAAGAGATTATTGTTCAGTAATATATCAAATCACAATCATCAGTCATGATTTGATCCGTGCATAAGCGTCCAGTAAAACCAATCGAAAAATAGCAATTTTTTTGGAGACTTGGCTATCATGTCACCGGGTGATGACGATTTTAATCAAGACGACCTTGCCGCTGCTTGGGGGGCTGAACTCGAAGATGATGAGGACAAAGGCGGCGATACTGAGGATGGTTTTGACGATGATGTAGCCGCTCAGTGGGCGGCAATGATCGATGAACCCACAAGCAATAAAAACGATCAGGAACAAGGCGGTTCAGAGCGCGTACTCAACCAAGATGAAATTGATAGTTTATTAGGGTTTGACCTTGATGAACAAGCGTTATCTGATACAAGCGGTCTGAGGGCTATTGTCAACTCAGCGATGGTCTCATATGAGCGTCTTCCGATGCTTGAGATTGTATTTGACCGCTTAGTTCGCCTTATGACAACAAGCCTGAGAAATTTCACTTCTGATAATGTGGAAGTAAGCTTAGATAATATTTCAACAATGCGTTTTGGCGATTATCTCAATTCCATTCCATTGCCTGCATTATTATCAGTTTTTAATGCTGTTGAGTGGGATGGCTTTGGCTTAATTACGGTCGAGTCAAACTTAATATATGCAATTGTGGATGTGCTTCTAGGAGGGCGCGGCGCTCCCCCCGTCCGTGTTGAAGGCCGTCCCTATACCACGATTGAAACAAACCTTGTAAGACGTATGATAGAAGTCATAGTCGAGGATATGATTAAGGCATTTGAGCCCCTCTCAGCTGTTAATTTTAGACTAGAGCGTTTAGAGACAAACCCAAGATTTGCTGCAATTTCCCGGCCAGCAAATGCCGCAATTTTGATTAAGCTCAGAATTGATATGGAAGATAGAGGTGGACGTATTGAAGTCCTATTGCCTTACGCAACACTCGAGCCAATCCGTGATTTGTTGTTGCAAGGCTTTATGGGAGAAAAATTTGGTCGCGACAATATTTGGGAAAGTCACTTGGCAACAGAAATTTGGTCAACCAAGATTTCGATAGATGCTGTTTTGGATGAATTAAAACTTCCATTATCAAGAATTATGAATCTCGAGGTTGGAGAAACAGTAATGCTGAATTGCAATCCAGATGACACTGTTATGCTACGTTGTGGAGATATACCATTAACAGTTGGTTATATGGGGCAAAAAGGAAATAATATTGCAGTGCGTGTAAAAAAAGGTATCCACCAGCCAACAAAAAAAGAAATACAAGATACTTCGCAGACTTTAGTTCAGACAGAAAACATCGCATAGGAAGGTTAGCGATAATGGGGGCATTTTTAAGTTTTTTTGTTGAATTATTCGTCATCTTTCTTTTGTTGGCGACAATAATATATTGCTTTCTCCTCAATCGAAAAATTGACCGATTGCGTTCAGATCAAAAGAGCTTGAAATCTATCATTCGTGATCTGAATCAATCAACTTTAAATGCCGATAAAGCTATAGGGGATCTGCGTGTTGCCGTTGATCGCGCGGCCCAAGATTTAGGAGAGCGGGTTAATTATGCGGAGCATCTGACTGAAAAGTTGACAAAACAGTGTAAAACATCTGAAGGCTTGCTTAGTAAATTAACCTCTGTAGGCCGTGCTTTTCAAACCAAATCGTCTTCACAAACGGCATTTTTAAATAGTGATGAGAATAATTCATCTCAAAATCCATATTCAACACCTTTTCCGCCGGCCCCACCGCCATGGAAGAGCCAAGAAATCAACAATTCACAAAACTTTAGCGCTCCTAACAGCGTGCAACCAAATGAGGCTTATATTTTCAACACAGCACCAGAACAAGCACTTGGAACAATGCAAAACGCTGTGAATACACCTCTGCAAGGTACACCTATTCAAAATCAGCAATCGCACGCGCAACACACGCACGATACACATTCAAATAGTACTGGAAATCGAATGTTTCCTCGTTTGAGACTAAGTGCCTTAGCTAAACAAGGATTACCTAAATCTTAACGCATCTTTTAAAATCTTTATGGCCATCAAAAGTGACTGTAAACGAAGATTGTATATTATGCATAGACGATATTTTTGTACCTTTTAGGAACTGTGTCAGAAGCCAGGTTTTAGTCAGAAGGACGCCTAACAATGAAAAATATTCGGCTGCTCTCCCTCGTTGGATTTGCCGTTTTAGCTTTGCTTGTTATTAAAACACTCGGCTTATTGCTCAATGAGGCTGGCGATTTATCTGGGCAGAAGGTTGCTGTTGCGCAAAATCAAGGTAAAATACCATCTCCCACAGCAATTCAGAAAGATAAACTCAACAATTCCAACCAGGTTGTGTCAGAGCCTTTAGCAATAAAACAGCTATTACCTCGTACTAAAAGACAAAAGCAAAAACAAGCTACAAATCCTGAAAATAATACCATTAAAAATACTGAGAATGTGAAAGCGGATTTAACCGATAATAATACTCTTTACCAAGGTTCCGTCTTTGATGAAAATTTTGTTAATGGCGCTGTACCACCACAACTCTCTATCATACCTAAAGATTTCATTTTAAATGAAAATACGGTTGATACTCTAGTAACAGGTGCCGTTGGTGAAGAAGACAAAGAAAATAAGCAAGCCCAAAACCAACAACAAGCCCAAACTGAAGCTGAAAACAATGAACAAGCTACTGGCACAGAAAAGGCTCAACCTGCAAATATAGACCCAGCAAAACAATTGAAGGCAGGGCCCGTAAATAAACCAACAAAGTCAGAGTTTGAAGTTTTGCGCAGCTTGTCTGATAGACGCAAACAACTCGAAGCAAGAGAGCGCCAACTCGATTTACAAAAAAATCTGCTCAAAGCCGCAGAAAAGCGGGTTACCTCCAGAATTTCAGAGTTGAGATCAATTGAAGAGCGCATTCGTAGTGCTTTGAAAAAACAAGAGGAAGTTCAATCCGCACAGTATGGCCGTTTGGTAACAATCTATTCCAAGATGAAGCCTGGGGACGCAGCACGTGTCTTTAACAGACTGGATATTAATATATTATTGGGCCTGGTCCAGCGCATAAAACCCAAAGCTATGTCACCGATTATGGCAGCCATGGATCCTGCACAAGTTGAGCGACTAACCTTAGAGATGGCGAGCAAAGCTGAAGATGCAAAAGCGGGCAATTCAACGTTACCAAAGATTAATAGCAATTAACTTAACTGATTGTAATGCTGAGAGATATTAAATCACTTTTAACTAGAACTCTCTTATTATTTCTAGGATTTGTTATAAAGTAAACAAAAGCATAATTTGGGTCACGGGGGCTTTTCTTTGAGGCTCTGAGTGCTCAATATGCATTAAAGTATTGTAGAAAGTACTGCGTTTCAATGTCTGGCGGTCGCGTAAATTATAGCACTCAAGGTGCACTTCACTCTGCATGGCAAGAGACTGGAAATATTGCCAGGAAGAGCTGCTTTTTTAAAAGTATTGCTTTGGGTGCATTAAAAACCATCTTTGTTCTTTTTCTGCTTACTCAAAGTGTGCACGCAATAGACGCAAACATTGAGGCTGAACAAAGAAATGGCTACGGCCGCTTGATCTTTAATTTTCAAGACTTGCCAGGTTATAGTCACACCGTTACTGGAAGTATTTTTATACTTAAGTTCAGTGAAAAAATTAATACGATTGTTGATAAAATTCCTGAGTTGCTAAAAGACTATGTGGATGTTGCCAGAATTGATCCAGATGGCAAAGCGGTTAGAATTGCTTTTAACAGTATTTATAAAGTCAACATAATGGAGGCAGGCCCTCAGCTTTTTGTTGATATTTTACCCTCTAGCTGGGTCGGAGCTCCTCCACCTCTACCAACGCATATCCTAAAAGAATTAGGCCGTATTGCCGCTGAAGCAAAAAAACGTGCCGAGGAAGAAGCACGGCAAATTGAAGAATCTAAGAAATTTTATCGCATGAAAGTGCGCGTAGCGAGAAACAAAACGTTTAGTCGGATTGCATTTGAATGGAATAAATTTGTTACTGTAAAAATGACCCGAGAGGGAACACGCGTGCTCATAAAATTTGGCCGTCGTGCTAATGTAAAACTCAATCGTTTAAGAGCAAATCCACCCCCTTATCTGAAAAACATATCACGTTCTGATGTTCCAGGTGGCATGAACATTGAAATGACCATAAGTTCAGAGGCAAATGTTCGAGGCTTTAGAGAAGGGAACTCTTACATAGTTGACTTAAGTGGTCCTGAGTCTGATTTGGACTTATCTGCTCAAAAATTTGAGGAAAAAATTAAAGACACCCTTAAGCAAAATGATAAAGATAAAAAAGAAAATGTTCCTGAGGAATTGAAAATTGCAAAGGAAACCAATGAAGAAAAGCTCGAAGATGAATCAGACCCTGAGCGAACCATAGAAATATTAGAAGTGCCATTTGCGGTCAAGCAACTTGAATTTAACCCCAAAAAACTGGATAGTTTTAAATTTGGAGACTTAGATGGGGCTAAAAATAATAGTGAAACAGAATTTTCCCAAATAAAAGGCTGGGGTAAAGTTGTTACGCCAAAAGAACAGGCTGAAGATCTTAAAGTTCAAACAGAGCAAGCGGCAGAAGCCAAAAAGAAAGCTGAAGCCATAAGGGCTAGAAAAGCAAAAATAAAAAAGAAAAACGATGAAAATGATGATACTGACGTTGGGATATTAAAAGAAGAAGATCCTATTATCACTGCATCTGCAATAAAGCGTAACGATTCTGTTATATTCTCATTCCCATTTCAAAAGTCTGTTGCTACAGCGGTATTTCGCCGGCATAGGACACTTTATATCGCCTTCGATACTGATAAAGAAATTGAGATCGATAAAATTCAAGGGGCTAATGATGCAATTGTACAATCAATTGAACAAAAAGATATCACGGGCCTTAAATTAATCACAGTTAAGCTTACCAAACCATGGTTGACTTATGCCAATTATGAAGACGGCAAGTGGGATATTTCTGTTGGAAATATGATTGCAGGCAAAGTTGAACCTCTTCATTTAAAGCGTACGTTACGCAATGATAAACGCTCTATTATTCTTGTTAATTATAAAAAGGCTGGTCGCGTCCATTGGATAAAAGATGAAGAGGTAGGCGATGATATCGCTATTGTTACGGGCATAGGACCGTCTCATGCTATTGTCAAACCGCAAGAATTTGTTGAGTTCAATGCATTGCCAACAGCCAATGGTATGGCTCTTGTACCAAGCTCAGATGACTTATTAGTACGCTTACGTGTTGATGATGTTATGATTACGCGGCGAAGCGGGCTGACAATTTCAGCTGGCGGTGCTGCTCAGTACATTGCTGGGCGTAAACCCTTGGATGGTAAGAAGAATGGACAACTCGGTTTTATTGACTTTCGAGGTTGGCAACAAGGTGGAAAACATCGTTTTAAAAATCGTTCGGGAGAGTTAGAGCGCGCAGCAGCAGCGGCGGATAAAAAAGATAAAAATAAGATCCGTCTAGATCTGGCAAGGCTATATATTGCCCATGAACTTGCTCCAGAAACACTTGGTGTTATTCGCCAAATACTGTCTTCGGACTCAGATGCTAAAGCTGACCCTGCCTTGAATATTTTGCGCGGTGTCGCAAATACAATGCTCAAACGCAATAATGAGGCGCGACAAGATTTAGATCTGCACTCCTTATCTCTTGATAGACATGCCTCACTTTGGCGCGGCCTGCTTGCTGTGAATGAAAAAAAATGGGCTGAGGCTTTAAAGCAATTTTCTGAAGGAATGAATGAGATAGAATCATATCCATTTCATTTGCAAGCTAAGTTTCGCTTGGCAGAGGCTGAAGCCGCCCTTGCATTAAAAAAACTCAAGCGAGCAGCAGATACATTAGATGCCATGCCGGGCATCGTATTACCAACAAGTTTGGAAATGAAATCCGATCTTATGCGAGGACGTTACCTGCAGTTAATTGGCAGAACTCAACAAGCTTTAGAATTATATGAACGCATCATGCAAGGTGATGTAGGGAAGTATTTTGTGGAAGCACAATATCACAGAATAAAATTAAAATTAGACTTAAAGCTCATTAATATTGCACAAGCAATTACAGAATTTGAACGATTGAGTGTTGTTTGGCGCGGGGATGAAACAGAATTAAAAACTCTGAAACAGTTGGCACGCCTTTATGTTCGTCAGGAAAAATATCGCCCCGCTTTTCAAATTATGAAAAACACCTTAATTTCTTTTCCCGCAGAAAATCAAGCATTGGAAATTCAAGATGAAATGAAAAGTGTATTTTCGGACCTTTTTCTTTATGGGAAAGGGGAGAACATGACCCCAGTCTCCGCTTTGGGGCTTTATTATGACTACAAAGAACTCACACCTATTGGACGTTTGGGAGATGAACTAATCCGCCGTTTGGCTCAGCGCCTTACCCAGGTTGATTTATTAGACCAAGCTGCTGAACTGCTCGATTACCAAGTCAAAAACCGTTTGAAAGGTATTGCTCGCTCACAAGTTGCAACCCGCCTCGCGATGATACAACTTATGGATCGGAAGCCAACACAAGCCTTAAAAACCATTCGTGATACACGTCAGCCAGATTTACCGAAGGACTTAAAACGGCGGAGAGATATGCTAGAAGCTCGTTCATTAGGAGAAATTGGACGTTTTGAAGGAGCTATTGAAGTCTTAAATAGTATAGATGGTGTAGACGTTATTCGCCTGCGGGCTGATGCATATTGGACCGCGCAACGCTGGCAACAAGCAGGGGAAGAGCTTGAAAAAATGCTTGGTAAAAGATGGCAAAGCAATGAGCCCCTCAGTGATACAGAGAGGTTTGATGTCCTGCGCGCTGCGATATCTTATTCTTTAGCGGAAGATCAATTTGCACTCGATCGTTTGCGCCGCAAATTCTATAATATGATGATTAAAACAGTTGATGCTGAAACATTTGTTTTGGTCACAAGATCTATTACAAACAAAGGCAAGGACTTCAAAGAACTTGCTAAGGAAATTGCAAGTGTCGATACGCTAGATGCTTTCATGAAAGAATTCCAGGCTCGTTACGATAGAACAGATACACGTGGAGAAGCTGCCCAAACAAGCAGTAAAGACCAACCTGCAAAGCCTTTGGGCTAGGCTTAGTAGCTATAAATAGAGATCTCTAGATCTATGCGCAAAAGTTGATGATGGTGTGATTTAAAGGTGGCGTATCGGTATTTAATTTATCACTGACAGACCAGCCCACAACACGCCGGGAATACAGATCAAGAACGATAGCCAAATACAACCACTCCTCCCGTGCCCAAATATAAGTGATATCACAAGCCCATTTTCCATGTTACTCATTGAAATAAAATAACAACTTCTCATTTAGGCTCTTAGTCAGGCCAGGTTTCCTATTTTTAGAATCTGCGCCTTGCTGTATCCAAAGAAAACTGTGGCACGGCTAATACCAAAAATCTCCACGGTTATTCCAGCGAAAGCTGGAAACGCAAAAAAAGTTACTACGGCCTAAACGTGTAAAATAAGATCCCAGTTCGCGCGCAGGAGCAATTTTCTTCAAAAAATCAATATCCGGGAAGGCACTTTGCTGGGATGATGAAAAATTTTTGCTATTTTGTCCTTATCCTAAAAGAGCAGGACAAGATATCTGTAGTGCTGCGGCATAGCATGTACAGACTTGACAAAATACATTGAACTAAGCTCTATACGTTTTAGATACTGGATAAGTCTAGAATGAAAAAGAGCATGTCAATTCTGTAAATCATCAGATAAAGAAACGCTAAAAATCAACAATTTATATAACTGTGAGAAAGCATACGTAACGTGTCAATGCCCCATATTGGATTTGGATTAGAAAAACTCGGCTTGCTTCCTTTAAAAGCACCCCGTGTTTTTTTAGCTGTTATTGGACTTTTAACGCTTATCGGCCTATTGGGTGTGCCCAAGCTGACCAGTGATGCTGCTTTAAGTGATTTATTCCGCTCCAGCACGCCAGAATACAAAGATTTTAGGGCGATGAGTGACCGCTTTCCTACAAGTGAGTTCGACATTTTTTTAGTTGTTGAGGGCAAGGACCTGTTAGAGCCAAAAACGCTTGATGTTATGCGAGATCTCACCCTTGATATTCAGTTTGCTCAGGCAGTTTCTGGCGTTATTTCTATGTTTGATATGCGCGGAGAGCCGGATAAAAACGGCGTTTCTCCGCAGATTATACCAACAGATTTGCCAACAGGCCAAGAGTTTGAGGCACTTAAAAAACGCATTAAGTCACATCCACTAATTGATGGCAAATTACTCTCTGGAACAGATGAGACTGGCCAGCTCTCTTTGATCATTCTTTCTCTAGACCGCAAAAAAATTGATGAGATAGGTTTAAATGCTGCCGTTAAAGAAATTGAGGCTGAAGTATCCAAGTCTTTGCAAAGTTCTGAGTTAAGTTTCCAGCTTGCGGGCGCTCCGGTGATGCAGTTGGAAGTCCGCAATTCCATAAAAAGAGACCGTCTGATATATAATAGCGCTGGGTTTTTGATGGGCTTTATTATCTGCTTTGTATTTTTCCGTCGCCCGAAAATGGCAATTATTGCCCAAGCTTGCCCGCTCGTTGCTGTGCTTTGGTCATTGGGACTTTTTGGACATTTGGATTTAAAGCTCAATACGTTTCTTAACGTTATCCCGCCACTCGTGATGGTTATTGCCTTATCTGATGCTATGCACATGGTGTATTCTATACGTCGCCGCCTTGCCAGGGGTGAAAGTAAGGAAACAGCTATACGATATGCGGTTCTCAATGTGGGGCCTGCTTGTGCACTCACTTCGCTAACAACAGCAGTTGCTTTACTCTCTCTTGTGGTGACTGATTCTGCTGTGATACGGATGTTTGGCGTATGCGCCGCTTTTGCCGCTATTATTGGGTATCTTGCTGTTATACTTGTGGTGCCAACGTTATCTTACCTATGGCTTGAAGATGCCAAAGACTTTCAGAAGAAAGAAACACAAAAAGCCAGTCGATTGGCTAAAATTGAAAAGATGTGTGAAGGCATCGCAAATTGGGTGCTGCCACGGCATATTCCCATTGCGATTACCGGGCTTATTCTTGTAACAGCGTTTACCTATCAACATCTGCAACTTGAACCTCAATATCGGTTGTCAGATCAGTTGCCGAACAACAAGCAAGCTGTTGCAGCATCTGAGCGTTTGGATGCAAAACTTACCGGCGCTATACCGGTTCATATCATGATGCAATGGCCAAAAGACAAAGCAATAGAAGACCGAGAAGTACAGCAAGTCATTGCCAAAGCGCACAGTCTTTTTGAAAGTTATGATGATATTGGTAATGTCTGGTCTGTTGAAACATTACGCCGTTGGGTCAATCAAAATGTAGGGACAGATGATCCCAAGCGGGTTATTGATTACGTCAATAAAATGCCTAAACACCTAACGGTAAGGTTTTTGAATAATAAAGAAAATGCTGTTTTGATTACGGGCCGGTTGCCTAATCTTGATGCCGATGAAACAGTTCCAATCGTAAGAAAAGCACAGCTTGATCTCGCAGATTTAAAAACAGCTTATCCTGATTATACATTTACTGTAACGGGGCTGGTCACCTTATCGGCATTGCAAAGCTCTAATATGATTGCCCAACTAAACCAAGGATTGATGGTTGCAATCGTTATTGTCATTCTTCTCATTGGTGTGGCTTTCAGATCTATATTCGCTATCTTATTATCGATTGTTCCGAATTTGTTTCCTATAGTTGCCGCGGGATCTTTATTGTACATCAGTGGCATGGGGCTAGAATATGCCAGCGTGATTGGTTTAACCGTTGCATTTGGGCTTGCAGTTGATGATACCATCCATTTTTTAAATCGCCTTTACATTGAGCGCGGTCGAACCAATGATAACTATGAAGCTGTTTTTCAGACTGTTGCGCGTATTGGGCCTGTGTTAATACTAACAACAATTGTCCTTGTATTAGGGTTAGCTGTTACTATTTTCAGTGAGCTGCCGCCAATGCGGTTGTTCGGACAGTTGGCAATGACTACATTAACAACAGCGCTAATTGCAGATTTGCTCTTTTTGCCAGCGATTATTCTCATCGCGTTGAAATTACGAAATTTAAAACAAAGCAAACATAAAGAAATAGAAACTTCATGAGTAAGGATTGATATAATGATGAAAACAGTATGCGCCATATTTGCGTTATTTTTGGCGGTCACGCTTGCTGGGGGACAATATTCCGTTGATGCGGCGCCAAAAAACCCTTTCTTGAAACTTAAAGGAAGTTGGAAAGGTAAGGGCAATGTCAAGCCAAAGGATGGTCAGCCTGAGCGTGTTAGTTGCCGCGTCAAATACGATGTTAAAGGTGGCGGTACGAATGTGACGCAAAATATTAATTGTGCGGGCAGCGGTTATTGGATCAAAGCCAGAACATCATTTAAATATACACCAGGGTCCCAAAGAATTGATGGCACATGGAGCGCAAGCTATGGTGACAAGTCGGATCCAAAAAAGAGATCCACAACGGGAGAGATCTCTGGCAGTTACATTAATGATGTAATTGCAATTGACCTTGATAGTGAAGATTATTCGGGCGGTATGACCATTCGCATGTCTGGTAGAACGCAAGAAGTGACGATAGGAAGCCTTGCGAAACTAACCTTAACACGCTGATTTTTGCTATAGATAGCTTTAGACGTATGTCACACATTAAAGCTGCCATTCAAGCCATAGAGATTGAGATCAATGGCTTGAAAAAACTTGTGAGTTCTATACCAACGACTTTTGATCAAGTTGTTGATAGAGTTCTTGAATGCAAGGGCCATACGATTGTCACTGGTATTGGCAAGTCCGGCCATATTGGCATGAAGATTGTTGCCACCCTTGCTTCAACTGGCACCCCTGCGCTTTTTGTACATGCAGCGGAAGCCGCGCATGGCGATTTGGGGATGATCGGTGCTTCAGACATCGTAATTGCTATTTCAAATTCAGGCGAAAGCGCAGAGCTGATGCCTATTTTGCAATATTGTAGGCGGTTTAAAGTCCCCGTTATTGCTATCACCTCAAACGCACAATCCACGCTCGCCAAACTTGCGGAATATGTTTTGCTGTTACCAGAAGCCACAGAGGCGTGTCCCTTATCCCTTGCTCCCATGACCTCAACAACCATGACCCTTGTTTTAGGAGATGCTCTAGCAGCAGCCTTACTAAAAGCAAGAGGTTTTCAGCGAGAAGATTTTGCGCATTTTCACCCAGGTGGCAAGCTTGGAGCGCAATTAATGACTTTAAAAGAACTGATTGAGAATAAGCCAAACTTGGCCATAGTCCCTCAAGTGAAGGAACAAACGCCTGTGCCTGAGGCGATTATAGAAATCACCGAGGGGCGCCGCGGTGTTGTTGCTGTACTTAATGAAGCTGAAAAAATTGTTGGTGTTGTAACCGATGGTGATTTGCGCCGTGCAATGTCAGAAGAAATTTTTCACAAATCCGTTGTGGAAATTATGACCAAAAGCCCATTAAAAATACCTGAAAGCTCATTAACTGTAGATGCCTTAGCCATGTTCGAAAAACATAAGGTATCAGCGCTATTTGTTACAGATAATAATGATGCCATGAAAGGCTTGGTCCATTTACAAGACTTGCTAAGTGTTGGTGTTGTGTAAGATAGAACAACTCTTTACCCCATACCCCAAAAATCTCTAACTATGGCCAAGCGTTCTGCTGACAATTTCGTATGTATCCCGAGAGAGTTTTTTGTCTTTAACAATCGTCTCAAGTTGTTCTTTTGCAAGTTTGCGGCGATTGGGTTCCAAAGTTTTCCAGCTTCTGAATGAATTACTAAGGCGCGCGGCGACTTGTGGGTTGAAGCGATCAATTTCTAAAATGATCTGCGCAATAAAATCATAAGCTTGACCATCTGGTCTATTAAAGTGCTTGGTGTTGGCTTGGGTAAATGCCCCTAACAAGGCGCGCACTTTATTTGGGTTTTTTATCGAAAATTTAGGATGCTTTTTAAGCTCTTTAACGCGCTCAAAGGCATCCGTTCGAGATGATATGGCTTGTAGCATAAACCATTTATCAACAACCAAATGGTCATCTTTCCAAGTTTGGTAAAAGTCATCAAATACATCGTTATGAATATCTGTTTCACTATCAGAAAGCACTGAAAGTGCTGCAATTTTATCCGTCATATTTTTTGAGATATCATAATGCGTTTTGGCAAGTGCTTGGGTTTCAGAGTTCTGTAACCCACCTAGCAGAGTAAGTGCCATGTTGCGCAAAGCTCGTTTGCCCACACTTTTCGCAGTTTGGGTGTAACGGCCGCGCATTGAGTTGGTTTCATATATCTCTATCAGCAGGGCCTTCAAATCCGTTGTAATGGTATCCAAAAGGCATTTACGTGCTGCATGAACCGCATCAGGATTGATGTTATTGCCGAGTTGGCGGGCCAAATCAGTCTCACTCGGAAGGCGTAAAAATTCTGCACGATACGCTTCTTCTAAATGATCATCTTTAAGGGTTTGTGCTAATATCTTAGCGAAATGGCTGCCTTTTTTAATCTTTTTATGTTGTGATGATGTTTTGATATGTTGCAGCAAAATCTGTACTGCATAATCCTGTGCGGCTTGCCAGCGATTAAACAAATCACTGTCATGACCCATGATAAATTCAAGATCGCTATCACTTAGCTCTAGGTTGAATTCAACAGGAGCAGAAAAATCTCGTAATAACGATGGGACAGGGCGCTCAGTAATATTTTCAAAAACAACTTTTTGTTTATGGGATTTAAGGTGGAAAATGCCATTTGCAAACATATCATCAGTTGTGTCTGGTAAGTCTAGGTCATGACCGGCACTATCAATCAATCCGAGCTTAATTGGAATATGTTGGGCTTTTTTACTGACTTGACCAGGCGTCTTAGGGCAGACCTGGTGAAAGTCAATTTCTACCTCTTTTCGCCTTTTATTGTATGAAAATTTACACAGCACTTGCGGTGTACCCGCTTGTTTGTACCACAGCATGAACTGGCTTAAATCAACATCGTTTGCCTCTTCCATGGATTGAATAAAGTTCTCAACTGTTGCAGCCTGGTTGTCGTAGCGCTCAAAATAGAGATCCATACCACCTCGAAAGCCTTTTTGGCCAAGCATTATTGAAATCATACGACACAGTTCAGCGCCTTTTTCATAAACAGTTGCGGTATAAAAATTATTGATTTCAATATAGGCTTCAGGCCGCACCGGATGAGCAAGAGGTCCCGCGTCCTCTGGAAACTGATGCGTTCTTAACAACCGGACATCTTGAATCCGTTTTACAATGCGCGAGCGCACATCCGCAGTAAATTCCTGATCACGAAAAACAGTCAGCCCCTCTTTGAGGCAAAGTTGAAACCAATCCCGGCATGTCACTCGGTTTCCGGTCCAATTATGAAAGTATTCATGAGCAATTACAGATTCAATAGCAGCATAGTCTGTATCCGTTGCGGTATCAGGGCTAGCGAGAATCAATTTATCATTAAAAATGTTGAGACCCTTGTTTTCCATTGCTCCCATATTAAAGTCGCTAACAGCAACAATCATGAAAATATCTAAATCATATTCCAAACCAAAGCGTTTCTCATCCCACCGCATCGATCGCTTTAAAGACTGCATCGCCCAATCACAGCGATCTTCTTTGCCTGGCTCAACATAAATTCTTAAGTCAATATCTTTCTTAGAACGTGTTTGAAACGTATCTTTGACAAAAGAAAGTTTGCCCCCAACCAAAGCAAACAAATAACAGGGTTTGGGATGTGGATCATGCCAAACCGCGTAATGATAGCCTGCTTTACCCGCAGCCCCAGAGTCGACCAAATTGCCATTAGAAAGCAAAACCGGTGTATCTGATGCTTTTGCCTCAATACGTATTGTAAAAATGGCCATCACATCTGGACGGTCAAGATAATATGTAATGCGGCGAAATCCTTGGGCTTCACATTGTGTGCAATAGACATTGCGTGTGCGATACAACCCTGAAAGCGCTTTATTCTCATCAGGATTGCAGTGTGTTGTGATTTCCAGTGTAAAGGGGCGTTGAAATTCTCTTAAAAAAGTAATTCCTGCTTTAGAAACTCGGTAGTCCTTTTTGGGAAGTGTTTTGCCACTGACTTTCACACGCTCAAGCGTCAAGTTCTCACCATTCAGAAAAAGAGGCTCCCTTTTTCCTTGAACAATCGGGTTTGGGCGTATCCGCAGCTTCGACTTAACTTTTGTTTTGGTTGGCTGCAAAGAGATATCAAGCTGAACCGTATCAATTAAGTAATGAGGTGGCGTATAATCCTGTAGGTATATTGTTTTTGCTGAACGCTTCATTGTCTTCCTAGGAAAATCTTGTATTTTATGGTGCAAAGAGCTGAGAATTTCAGAATCGCATTTCAACTTATACACCTTGAAAATAAAAATAAACATCTATAATAAAGCAATCTTTTTTTATAAGTTCTGGGCTCGATGTAATACAGAATCAAAACTTAAAGAATTAAACTGTGAATTACTTTCGGAATTGAGATTGCAAAATGAAATACGAAGTGTAAGCCTAGGAAAATACAAAACTTACTTAAAATTAAGGCAGTCTTGGTTGAATTTGTCCCAATTTGCCAGTGTATTAAGATGCGTTTAAAGCCAAAATCTAGAATTCGTGAGCCTTATCCAAGTGCACTACAAAATGTGCTGATGAATGGTCTTATATTGGCTGTAGCATCGCTGTGTTTCTTACCAGCCATGGTTTTGAATCTTTTCATACCATATTCATTAACCGGCGGCAGTCCAATATTTAAAATTCACATCGGCTCATATATCATTATGTTGGCTTTCGTATATTTGATGCTCTCCCGTGGAATTGTTTCAGTAATTGTGGAGCAGTTTCAAAAACAGTTCCTTTATACTCAGTTTGCCGGTGTTGTTCTCATCATTGCAATGATTATGACGTATAGTCAGGGCACGTCTGGATTGGCTTATCTTATAGATACGCTGTTTATTCCTCCTCTTGCCCTTATGTTGGCTTACTATTTGACCAATGAACAGCGCTACCGTTTGACTCAAGGGTTGGTATTATTTGTATTTATAAACGCAATGGTAGCAATTAGTGAAAGGGTTCTAAGTACCAATTTTTACCCCATGCCCTGGACGTTTGGCGGGACCTTTCGTGCTTCAGCGTTTTTGGGGCATCCTCTGAACAACGCCCTCATCACAACCGGGTTTGTATTTATTATAGCAGCACTTCCCTTCCGGTTTATCCATAAATGCATCATCATCGGAGCGTGTTGTCTAGCCATTCTCACTTTTGGCGCAAGAGGAGCGCTCGCTATCGTGGTGCTGATTGGTGTGGCATCAATTCTCGCAGTTGGCTTTCAGCTACTATTACAAAAGAGATTGCAATTTGTCGTTGTGGTTGTTGCCCCCTGGTTAGCTGTTTTTATGACTTTAGTTGCTGTTGGGGTTGTGTTATTTACAAATTTCGCAGAACGGATTATTGAAAAACTAGAATTTGATGACAGCGCACAAGAGCGTCTTGATGCCTTTATGTTATTTGATTTGATGAGTTGGGATCAAGTTTTGTGGGGCATCAAATTTCAAAATATGCTCACAATGATAGAGCGTCACCCAGATATTGAGATTATTGAGAATTTCTGGATCGTTTTGTTGGTCATGCTTGGTCTGGTACTATTTATACCTTTTGTTATCTCATTTATATTTTATTTGTTTTCTCTGGCAAAAGGCAAAACTCTGGTTCTGTATTCAGCCATTCTTGCCTTTGCTGTAGCAGCAAGCGTCAATAATTCCCTTGCGACCAAAACACCGGCTCTTTTGTTGTTCAGTCTCGCGCTTTATGGCGTTCCAAAACAAAAACGCAAAAGGTCTAAGCCTGAGCATGCCATGATATTCATGCCGCCAGAACGCCAGTTTATAGCTGCAAGGTAAGTAAAATTTTGAAATAGGTACTTAAATCTCAGTTAGGATAATGAAAAAGTATTTTAAACACCAAAACCCTCAGCCATCATTCCCGCGAAAGTGGGAAGCTCTAAAAATATCAGTATGTTATACGTTCCAGAGATCCCAGTTGTCGCTGTGATGACAGGGGGTTTTTTATGTTTTTTCCTTATCAATAACCTGGGCTGTTTAAAAAAGTCAGGATAGAGACTTTATGTCCGCAACGTCATCTTTGCTGAAATTAACATTAGGCTATGCCCCAAGCTTAATCATTCCAAGACTTATCGCGTTTTGTATTGTTCTGATTTTTACCCGCCTGCTAACGCCAGAGCAGTTCGGCTTATATGCATTGGTCTTAAGCTTTGGTGAAATGATCTATGCTGCTTTTGTTAACTGGTTTGCGGTTGGTATGACAAGGCATTTGCCAGGCCGAAGTGCAGAGCATCAAGCAAAATTGATGTCAGCAGCTGTAATCGTCTTTCCAGTTATTTTGTGTTTTGCAGTGCCGATAGCATATTTTCTCTCTTTAACAGTCGATACAGAGCTTACGCATTTTCTAGCATGTTTATTGGTTTATGTCCTTGGCCGCAGTTTGCAACAATTCGGTTTAACGTTACTTCGGGTAAAGGAGTTGCAAGTCTCCTATGTGGTATGTGAAACGTTAAGACCAATATTGGCTTTGTTGTGTGCTGTGGCTTTCACATTTGCGTTTGATAAAAACTACTTTGTGCTTTCACTCAGCTTTTTCGGTGTCACCCTGATCTTTGGCGGCATAACCAGCAGCTATGCGGTGCGGCAATACGGTTGGGCAAGCCCCGATTGGGCAGCGCTAAAAGCGATGTTACGCTATGCAATACCCCTGATTGCAGTATTTACACTCTCTGCAATTATCGCGATGACAGACCGCTTGATGTTGAATGAATTATCAGGCATTGCCGCAGTTGGAATTTATGCTGCCGCATTTGCTTTGGCTAAACCTCCGCTGGATATGATTTTTAATGCGGTCAATCTAGGCGGCTTTGCCAAGCTAATTGCGATATACAATTCAGATGGGTCTGAAAAAGCTCTACAGTTCTTGCAGAAAAAGCTCTCGTTTGTTTTGGCTTTAGCCCTTCCTGCTGCTGTGGGTATCACACTGTTTGCGCAAACCATCACGCAATTGCTTTTAGGAGAAGCTTACCGCGAGCAAGGCCAAGAAATTCTCTCCTGGATTGCTATAGCGGCTGTTCTTGCTGGTTTAAAGCATTTTATTTTTGATCAAATCTTCCATTTGACAGAAAAAACGTGGCTCCAAAGTGTAACACTCATTCCAGCGGTCGTATGCAATATTGTAATGAACTTTATTCTGATACCAGAGCTCGGCCCACAAGGTGCAGCGCTTTCAACCGCATGTGCTTACGGCGCAGCGCTCTGCGGCAGCATTTATTTGTCAGCACAATATTTGCCGTTTCAGCTTCCCTATAAAGATATGGGTCGCATAGTGCTCGCAACCTGCACGATGACAATTTTACTCTTGTTTTGGCCATCAGATCCGGCTGCTTTATCCTTTGTACTTGCAGTTATTTTAGGTATAACTGTTTATGGCGTTTGCCTTTACCTTGTCGGGTTTCAGAAGTCTTTTTCTTAACGACAGAATCTTGTTCTCTAAACGAACAATTTTGATCCACACAAGAATCACGTTATTCATCACATTATGCGTCAATATTTAGATTTACTTAGACACATTCGCTCACAAGGCGTTCACAAAGAAGATAGAACAGGTACAGGCACTCAAAGCATATTTGGCTATCAAATGCGGTTTGATTTGAGTGCAGGCTTCCCATTGGTGACCACCAAAAAACTCCACACTAAATCGATCATTCATGAATTATTGTGGTTTTTGAAGGGTGATACCAATATTGCCTATCTTCAAGACAATGGAGTGCGTATATGGGATGAATGGGCCGATGAAAATGGCAATCTTGGTCCTGTCTATGGTCATCAGTGGCGCTCCTGGCCGACACCAGATGGGCAAAGCATTGATCAAATTACTACACTAATCGAAAGTTTAACGCACAATCCAGATTCTCGCAGGCACATTGTTTCAGCGTGGAATGTCGCAGATGTTGAGCATATGGCTTTGCCTCCGTGTCATTGTCTGTTCCAGTTTTATGTCGCCAATGAAACGCTCTCGTGTCAATTGTATCAGAGATCCGCAGATGCGTTTTTAGGCGTTCCTTTTAACATTGCTTCTTATGCCCTGCTAACGCTCATGATTGCACAAGTCACAGGATACAAGCCAGGCGAGTTTATTCATACCTTTGGGGATGCCCACCTTTATAGCAATCATCTTGAATTAGCAGACTTACAGCTGCAAAGACAGACCCGCCCGTTACCTTACATGGACTTGAATTCTGATATAAAAGATATTTTTGCTTTCACCTATGATGACTTTAAGCTGACAAACTACGATCCCCACCCTCATATTAAAGCGCAGGTTGCCGTTTAAAACCTATGGTTTGGTATGTAAAATATTTTTACATAATATTTTTCTTTCCACTTTACCCCCACTTTTTTAAGATATGTGGCGTAAATCCATCTTTCTGTATTGTTACTGCCACACAGTTGTGAGAGCTATTATTTTTCAATGGGTTAAATTCTTTTTTCCGCACATTGTCAAAGTCCTATTCCATTATATTACCATCCCAAGTCTATCGTTAGGAACATACTTTCTGCGCGAATCTGTTTATATTTTTACGCGTGGTGAGTGTGCGTATGAAATAAATATCAGTCGCAGTGAGGACTATGATGAGTTATAGCACAATCTTAATGATTTTGAGTGTTGCGTCATTGGCTATAGGGTGTGCAGCCCAGCCAAAAATAAATGCTCCGAAACAAAGCTTAAGTATGTCAAAACAAGATGCTATCGCATCTTTATCGCCAATTATGTATGAGACCTTTGATTGTCCGCAAATTGATAAAGAAGCTAAGAACTTAACGACAAAAGCAGAAAGCATATCAGGCATAAAAAACAAGACTGCACAAAAAGAAAATGTGATTGTTTGGCCAGCCAGTCTTTTGATTGAGGACAACAAGGTTGAGAACAATAAGGATAAGAATAAGCAAGCACAACTGATGCGTATAAAAGTGCAGTTTCAGGCTTTAGAGAAGGCATCGGTCAGAGAAAAATGCCAATTTCAATTTCACAAAAACCTAGAGGCAGATTTTAAGTCGGCCTAAATGAAGGAATATAGGTAAAAAGGTCAGTGGATTTACATTATCACATTGTTGTTGCCATGACAGAGAACCGGATTATCGGCAGCAACAATGCTATGCCGTGGCGACAATCTTCTGATTTAAAACATTTCAAAATGCTAACCTATGGTAAACCTATCATCATGGGGCGCAAGACCTTCCAAACTATTGGAAAACCGTTAGAAGGTCGAAACAATATCGTTATTACACGCAACCCAGATTTTCATGTTGAAGGCGTACGCATTGCTTTTGATTTGCATAATGCCAAATCATGGGCCTATGAGTATGCAAAAGAAAGTAATGTTGAAGAGGCCATGATTATTGGTGGTGCAGAAATCTATCAGTTATTCTTGCCCGAGGTCAGTCGGATTTATTTAACTGAAATTCATACTCAACTTGAAGGCGATACAAAATTTCCCGAACTTGATATGTCACAGTGGGAGGAAGTAAAACGGGTACGCCATCAAGCAGGTCCAAAAGACGATTATGACTTTAGTTTCATTGTTTTGGATCGAAGCGCCTAATAAATATAACCAATATGGTGTAAAGGCCCTTGCTTTTTTGTGTTATGAAAAAATAAAATTGCACGATTGCTGTATTATACTATTTTAACAGCTTGATATAATTTATAAAAAAACTAGATATTAGTATGAAGTGCAGATATCTCTATGAAATTCAAAACAATCTGAGCAAGAGTATTGGTATCAACGTGATATTAACGTAATCATTGCACCGTTCTACTTTATTGCCTATACACACGGCAAAGCTTTAGCTTTTGAAGCGTTAAGCGTTAAAACATATTGCATAATGCGCTTCAATTTATTGTTTTTGGTCAATTTACATGTGTATCAATTGAAATGGCGGGACAAGACATGAGCTGAGCATAATCTACGATGTTAAGGGATATGCTTTTATCAAAATCAGTTATTCTTAAGGAAATATTATGCCTTGGAGCAATCAAAACGGCGGTGGTTGGAAAAGTGGCGGAGGCGGTCCATGGGGACAAGGTCCTCAAGGCGGCCCGGGACAACAACCAGATTTAGAAGAACTTTTAAAACGCAGTCAGGATAAGCTTAAACAAGCGATGCCAGGTGGCGGTGGCAGCGGTTTCATATGGGTTATAATCGCTTTAGTGTTAGGTGGTTTCTGGATTTATCAAAGCGTCTATCAAGTAGATACGGAAGAGCAGGCTGTGGTACTTAGGTTTGGCGAGTTAAACCGCACGGAAGGTCCTGGTCTGCATATCATCCCATGGCCGCTTGAGACTGTCGAAAAACTTAAAGTCCAAGTGGAAAATCAATTAAGCAATGATCGTGCTTTAAGTGGCAACGAAGCGAGCCTGATGCTGGCTGGCGATCAAAATCTAGTTGATATTCGATATACGGTGCTTTGGAAAATTTCAGATCCGCAACAATATTTGTTTAAAGTACGTGAGCCTGAACGCTTGGTAAGCGTAGTTGCAGAAAGTGTGATGCGTGATGTTGTGGGCAGAACGCCAGCTGAGCAAATTCGTACAAGTGGTCGAGAAGCTGCACAGGAAGAAGCGCAAGAGCTTATCCAAAAAACTCTAGATACTTACAATGCTGGCATTTTGATTAGAGCCGTAAGAATGGAGAAAGCTGATCCTCCGCCTCGTGTTGTTGATGCATTTGAAGAGGTGCAAAGAGCAGAGCAAAACCAGAATAAATTTATTCGCGAAGCTGAGAGATTTCGTAACAAACGGCTCGGTCAGGCGCGCGGTGAAGCTGCGAAAATTCTAGAAGATGCAAAAGCGTATAAGGCTAAGGTTACGACAGAGGCAGAAGGTGAAGCAAAGCGCTTTATTTCTGTTTATGAAGAATATTCCAAAGCCAAAGATGTTACGCGCAAACGTCTGTTTTTAGAAACCCTGGAAAATGTTTTGTCTCGGTCCAATAAAGTCATTATCGAACAAGGTAGCGGCGGTTCTGGTGTGGTACCGTATCTGCCACTGCCAGAGATAGCCAAGGGTAACGCAAGAAGACGAGGAGGACAATAACAATGCTTAATTTTCTAAAATTCTTGTTTGCCGCCATCATTATTGCTGGTTTGGTTCTCGCTTATAACTCGATTTTTGTCGTTGATGTTCGTGAAAAAGTACTTGTTGTACGATTTGGTGAAATCCAACGTACAATAAAAACACCTGGATTGAATTTCAAAATTCCATTTGTTGAAGATTTGGTTGTGATTGATAACCGCCTTTTTGTAATGGAAAGTCTTGATAAAAGCGTTCAAGTTGTTGATGGCAGACGTTATGTTGTTGATGCTGTCACCATTATAAAAATCGTTGATCCGCAAAAATTCAGAGAAACAGTGCAAGCGAGTGAAGCTTCTGCAAGAGACCGCATTGAGACTCGTATTGATTCGGCTTTGCGCCAAACATATGGTAAGCGCACTTTTGACGCGGCTCTATCTAAAGATCGCATCGCTATGATGAACGAGATCCGTGATCAAATTAGGCCGCAAGCACTTTCTCTAGGACTTGAAATTGTTGATGTGCGTATTCGTCGCACAGATCTCAGACCAGAGGTGTTAACAGACACGTTTGAACGCATGAATGCAGAACGTTTTGCAGAAGCTGAACAGCTTAGAGCTGTTGGTGTTGCAAAGCGTGAGCAAATTAAAGCGGAAGCAGAACGTCAAGCTATTGAAATGGTTGCTAAGGCTCAGCGCGATTCTGAAATTATTCGCGGTGAAGGGGACGCGCTTCGCAATAATATCTTTGCCGATGCTTTTAATCGTGATCCCGAATTTTTTGCTTTTTATCGGTCTATGCAAGCTTATCCCAAAAGTCTGGATGGAAAAGACACAACCCTGATTTTAACCCCTGATAGTGAATTTTTCCGGTATCTTAAAAATCCGTCAGGTAAGCTTAAAAAATGATAGAAACTCTGATTTTAGCAATCGGGCTTGTCTTTGTGATTGAAGGGCTTGTGTGGGCACTTATTCCCCGTCAGGTCCTTCGTTTTTTAATATCGGCGGCACAAGCTCCTGAATACCAGTTAAGATTAGGTGGTGTTATTGCCGTAGCAATAGGCGTGATAATTGTCTGGTTTGTGCAGGAGTGGTAATTCAAATAGAATTGCAGGCTATTATTAGGTCCTGAGCCTGGAAGATATAGAAGCTGTTGAAATCGGGAGAGCCGAAGGAAAATGGTCAGATCATTAAAGAATAAGAATGTACTTTATATTTTTATATGTGCCTTAAGTGTAATTGCTTTAATTTTGTCTCTTGTAGAAACGAGCATTGCGCAAAGGTTTTTATCTGACCGTTCTGTTTCAGTACAAAAGAGTTTTCCGAAAGGTCCCAAATCTGTTGCAGATGTTGCAGAACCTTTGCTTGATGCGGTTGTGAATATTTCGACATCTCAAAAGGTTAAAGGGGATGAAGGCGTTCCTCTACCAAATATTCCAAGAGGTTCTCCTTTTGAAGAATTCTTTGATGATTTTTTTAATCGTAAACAGAATAATGATCAGCAGCCACGACAGGTTAGGTCTCTAGGCTCAGGGTTTGTCATTGACCCAAGCGGTTTAATTGTCACCAACAATCATGTGATCGAAGAGGCTGAAGAAATCATTGCCAGTTTTAATGATGGCACCAAGCTTAAAGTCATTAAAATTCTTGGCACTGACCCCAAAACAGATTTGGCCCTGCTAAAGGTTGCTCCCAAAAAGCCTTTAAAGTCAGTAACTTTTGGAAATTCCAGTCCTATTCGAGTGGGGGATTGGGTCATGGCTATTGGCAATCCGTTTGGTTTGGGCGGAAGCTTAACTGTTGGTATTGTATCTGCAAAAAAGCGTGATATTAATTCTGGGCCTTATGATGAGTTTATTCAAACGGATGCAGCAATTAACCGTGGAAATTCGGGTGGACCGTTGTTTAATATGGATGGCAAGGTCATAGGAGTTAACACAGCAATTATTTCACCAACTGGCGGGTCAATTGGAATTGGTTTTGCAGTTCCTTCAAATACAGCCAAGCATGTTATCAATCAGTTGCGCAAATATGGTGAAACCCGTCGTGGATGGCTTGGTGTGCGCATACAATCCATTACCCCTGAAATTGCTGAAAGCTTAAATCTAAAAAACCCTAAAGGGGCTTTGGTCGCTAGTATTACCCCCGGCAGTCCTGCGGCAGAGGCGGGACTGACGACAGGTGATGTGATTGTTAAATTTAACAGTAGTAAAATTGAGACAATGCGGCAATTGCCGCGTGTTGTTGCGAACACTGAAATTGATGATTTCGTCAATATTGAATATATCCGCAAAGGCAAAAGGCATGCTGTTAAGGTTCGTATTGGGCGATTGCAAGAAGTGAAAGCAGATGGGCCTGCACCAGTTGAAGATAGTAAAGATGTGAAACAGTCTTTGATAGGTCTTACTGTTTCTAGTCTTACGGAAAAATTGCGTAAGACTTATAAAATAGACAGCAAGACACAAGGGATTGTTGTCACAAAGGTCGAGCCATCGAGTATTGCAGAACAAAGGAATATCAAACCTGGAGATGTTATTATTGAAGTCGCACAAGAAGAAGTGAAAAGCCTTATTGAAGTGCAACGCCGTGTTGAGCGCATCAAAAAATCAGGCAAAAATAGGGTGTTGCTTCTATTGTCCGATAGTAAAGGTGATCTTCGCTTTGTTGCTGTTCCTATTCAGCAAAAGTGAAATTTTATCGTAAGTTTTTTTATCTCAGCTTAAAAACATTAAAGCCTCAAGGTGGTAAGAAGGCAAAATTTTCAGCCTCTTCTTGCAGCCAAGCCAAAAATGCTGCAACTGGTTTTTCTCGGCATCGTCCTTTGCGGGTAACAAAATAATACCCATAAGGTGAGGGCAGTGTTAGCTCAAAAGGGCGGACCAGCCGTCCTGCTGCAAGGTCTGGCGCCGCAATGGCGATTCGCCCTAAAAGCACGCCTGCGCCATCAAGTGCGGCTTGAATGGCATGATCACTTTGCTGAAAATGCTGACCTTGTGAACTGTCATCAATAAGGATATTTGCATTTTTAAACCACCTGGACCAATCTGGAACATTTTGCTCAGGAAATAATGTTCCATGATCATGTAGCAGGCGATGTGATGTTAGGTTTTCGGGATGCTTTAAAGTAGCACTTTTACGCTGCATCAGGTCGGGCGCGCACATTGGTGTGTACGCTTCGCCAAAAAGACGAATACTGTCGAGCCCGTCATATTTTCCGTGACCATGTCGTATAGCAATATCGACGTCCTCTTTGTGCAAATTAATCGCACGACTTGTCGTTGTAATCCGCACCTCAATTGCAGGAAAGCGCTCTTCAAAGTGATAGAGCCGAGGGACAATCCATTTCGCAGCAACAGAAGGGCCTGTGCTGATCACCAAAACAGAATGAGTTTTGATGGAGCGAACTTGCTTGACAGCATGTTCAATGCGGCGAAACCCTTCTTCAACTCCTGGCCGTAACGTTTCACCCGCTTCGGTCAATTCGATTGCACGTGTCAACCGGGTAAACAGCTTAGTATCAAGATAAGCTTCCAATGTACGGATTTGATGAGAAACAGCAGAAGGTGACAGGCCAAGCTCAGCTGCGGCTTCTTGAAAGCTCAAATACCGTGCAGCGGCTTCGAAAGCACGCAAGGCTGTAAAATGTGGAATTCGCTCTGCCATACGCATGAATATAATTCATCTATCAGAGAAAACAATCCTTTTGTCAAAAGATACTTCAGGCATTATTTTAGTAATATAGATTTAAGCTAAAGACCTAGAAAAAAGAGGAGAAATTATGACATTTCATGGGAATACAGATTTTAATGATCCAATTTTTAGAGAGCGAGCTGGCCGTGAAAGATCAAAAGCGATACTTCAATTTTTTAGAGGTATAGTGAGCTTTTTACATTTATAGCTATCCCCAAAATTAATGAAACGATTAATTTTGGGGTTCAAACGCCACTAAGGCTTACGCCGCTAAGCGGCGGGCCGCACTTGCGGCCTTTAGCCAATTTCTCTACCATGTCATTTTTTATGAAATTGGCTATATAGCTGATTAGAAACTTTTTATAGGAAAAGTTTCTAGCGCTCAAACGGCGCTAAGCGGCAGGTCACACTTGTGGCGCTAGGCCAATTCTCTGAATTTACAAAAATATTACGAATTAGCTATATCTAGCAAAAAACGGTTTGAAACGAAACACCATGAGGCCATGTTCACAACTCTTCACACTTTCTTGAGATTTGCCTATTGTTAACTGAAATCCAGATCTTTTTCACGTATAGTCACATGAACTGAGATGATTTTGACAAGCGAGATTGATATGCGATTGAACAGACGTGATATACTACAAGGCGTTTCATCCGTTGCAGCAGCAACCCTAATCGGGGCAAAAACCACCATGGCCAAAGAAGTTGAGCGTTTAGAACTAAGTGATGAGGAGTGGCGCAAGCGGTTGACTTCGGAGCAGTACCGTATCCTCCGTAAAGAAGGTACAGAGCGGGCCTTTACCAGCGAATTAAACAATGAAAAACGCGAAGGTGTGTATCACTGTGTGGGCTGTGATTTGCCATTGTTTAACTCGAGCGCCAAATATGACAGCAGGACAGGGTGGCCCAGTTTTTATGATGTTATTCCAGGTCATGTGGGCACCAAAATAGATTATAAGCTGATTTATCCGCGCACAGAATACCACTGCAAACGATGTGGTGGGCATCATGGCCATGTGTTCAGAGACGGCCCGCAACCAACAGGCTTGCGTTATTGCAATAATGGCGATGTTTTAATATTTAAGCCAAAAGCAGACGCATAGGTTTTATTAATCAAGAGGATGAAATGCATGAAACAGAATGCTTTGTTGAGAGTAGCTATATTACCAAGTGCAATGATGCTTATTATGTTAGCGAGCATAACTTACAAAGCTTATGCAGATACCAGCACATACAAAACAGCGATTTTAGCCGGTGGGTGTTTTTGGTGTGTGGAATCTGATTTTGATAAGGTTCCTGGCGTTGTTGAGACAACATCTGGCTATATCGGCGGAAAAATTCAGAACCCGAGTTATCGCCAGGTTGCGTCTGGACAAACAGAGCATATTGAAGCGGTAAAAGTTGTCTATGACCCCAAAAAAATATCGTACGATAAAATACTGTTCTATTTTTGGCGTACAGTTGATCCCACAGATAAGGGTGGGCAATTCTGTGATCGCGGCGCGAGTTATCGTACGGCAATCTTTGCAGTTGATGATGAACAATTAAAACTAGCGCAAAAATCCAAAGCTGACTTGGAAAAGTCAGGTGCTTTAAGCGCGCCTATTGTCACTGAAGTTAGAACCGCAGGTCCATTCTATAAGGCTGAAAGTGGTCATCAGGATTTCTACAGAAGAAATCCAGTCAGATATGCAACCTATCGTTATGGATGCCGTCGTGACGCCCGTGTGAAATCCTTGTGGGGTAAGCAAGCTCATGGCGGTTTGAAAAAACATTGATTTATAATTAAAATTTCACGGGTTGTTTTAGCTTAGACCATGCGTAAGTACTTTTTTCATGACACTTGGTAAAGCTTCATCAAAAACATTTTTTTGAGGCACCCATTTACATGTACTGGGTTGTGCGCAGTCGTTAAGAGTAGCATTGGATGAAACGGTAGAACGATAAACGACAAGTTCCAATTTGAAGTGCGTAAATGTATGAGACACAATACCAGGAACCTCTACCCAATTTGTGTCAACAGGGCCATTTTTATTGAGAGTAGGGGCCTCTAAAGATGGTTGTTGTTCACGCCACTCTGTGGACGGAACCTCCATCATGCTGCCAAGCAGTCCTTTTGGGGCGCGCTTGCGCAGCAAGACCTTTCCATCCTCACGAAGCGCTAAAAAAGCAATGCCTTTGCGCACTGGTCGTTCTGGTTTTGGGCGTTTTCGCGGCAATTGGGCCGCAATGCCCAGAGGGTGCGCTTTGCAAAAATTTCGAATAGGGCAAATCATACAAGATGGGTTTTTAGGAGAGCATATTGTTGCACCTAAATCCATCGTGGCCTGCGCATAGTCCCCAGGGCGGTTTTTGGGGGTAAGACGAGCAGCAAGCTGTTTTAGTTCTGCTTTTGCATCTGGTAAAGGTGTTTCAACCGCAAACAGCCGTGCGATAACGCGTTCTACATTACCATCAACCACAGTAGCCGGCTGACCAAATGCAATGGCTGCAATAGCAGCTGCGGTATAAGGACCAACACCAGGCAATGAAAGTAATTCCGTTTCTGTATTTGGAAATATACCATTATACTGTTCAACAATATGCTTAGCACATGCATGGAGGTTTCGAGCCCTACTATAATATCCAAGGCCGGCCCAGGCTTTTAATACATCATCAAGGTCGCTAGCGGCCAAATTTTCCACACAAGGCCAGGTTTGCAAAAACTTTTGAAAATAAGGGCGGACTGCTTTAACGGTTGTTTGCTGCAACATAATTTCAGAGAGCCAAACAGCATAAGGATCAACGGGTTGGCCTGGTTCGGCACGCCACGGCAAAACGCGTCGTGATACGTCGTACCAGTCAAGAAGCGCGTTAGATAGTTCATGTAATGGTGTCTCAGATATCACATCTTTTGTTGAGTTGTGCATGGAAATCTGTCCATCTTGTTCGAATCATTTATAAAATATTAACTCTGGTTGAGATTTATAGAATGACTTATTATCAAGTCATCAAATATGAATGTTGTATGGTCAAGCTAAGTTCTAAAACATTAGGCCCAAGAGGAAATGCGTATCGTAAGCCATATATTCACGCCAAGAGTCTTGGTACGCTATTTCCGAAGATAACCAAACATATTTTTGAAAAATATGGATTTTCAACGTCTCAGCTTATCTCTGAATGGAAGACAATTGTAGGGTCTGATCTGGCAGCGTATACGCGCCCCGAAAAATTAAAATGGCCTAAATATAATCCAGAACTTCTGGGTGAAGGCAAAACGTCAGGTGTTGTAACGTTATCTAAAAATAGTCGTAAACGCCAAGGAGCTACACTTGTTCTGAGAGTTGAGAGTGCGCGCAGCTTAGAAGTGCAGTTTAGCAAAGACCAAATTATGTCGCGTATCAATACCTACTATGGCTATGAAGCAGTTGTAGACTTAAGGCTTTTACAGGCTCCCTTGTCCCCTGTAATGACATCGACATCTCCTTTCAATGTGTCTGCGGCAAAACCTCAAAATGTTAGGTCTTTACCTAAGAGTATTCCTGCTACTTTGCAGAATATCCAAAACAGTGATTTGAAACAGGCTCTTGAGCGTATGGCAAAAGGTGTGCAGCTGCGCCAAGTTGAGGATGTTGATACCTCTCATGCGATGAGTGCCAACAGATCTTAATCACAAAAACTTTTATTTGCCTCATATATTGAATGCCTTATTGCATATAAGTAGTTATAAGAGTTATAGCGCATTTTAGAACTCATCAGAATATGAGAACACAGTGGCTGGAATTTTCATGCAAAATGGTCTGGAAATAGCCCAAAAATAAAACTTATTGGAGGCATCACCTTGATACACACAGATAATACCCTTAGAAGGGGCAAATTCCGAACTTCTATTATAAATATTTGCTTTACTATTTTTGTATCTCTTGTTCTTGCAGGATGCTTTGAAGCGTCAGAAACAGAAGACACATCTAAAAAGCAAACCGAAACCAATACAGCATCTTCTAACGCATCTTCGACAAGCCCTTCCAATCTTGAAGGAGAGGGATCTTTACCTGAAAAAATACTTGGCAATAAAGACGCACCTGTAACAATTATTGAATATTCTTCAATGACATGTCCTCATTGTGCTGCTTTTCACAGAAATACTCTTCCGGATTTGAAGAAAAAATATATCGATACTGGAAAAGCAAAATATATTTTACGAGAATTTCCGCTGGATGATTTGGCAACAGCAGCATTTATGCTCGCCCGCTGCGTAGATCCAGAAAAATATTTTCCTTTTATCGAAGTGCTTTATCAACAGCAACGAACATGGGCGCGCGCACAAAATCCGCTTGATGTGTTATTATCAATATCAAAACAAGCAGGGGTTACTGAAGAAAAATTTAATGCTTGCCTTCAGGATCGTACTTTGGAAAACAATATTCGCAAAGTGAGAGAGCATGGCGGTGCAAAATATAACGTTAATTCTACGCCCACATTTGTCGTTAATGGACAAATCCTTAGAGGTGCAGAAAGCCTGGCGACTTTTGAACGGATTATGGCACCTCACATCAAGTAGGTTCACACTTGAAAATTTAGGTTTGGTTATAAAGTGATAAATCGGCGATTCATGTTCATGGGTTTGGGAGCCGCGTCCTTGTTTCATTTAGGGGGATGTTCTGGTTCTCAAGTGCTGAAAACGCAGACGGCCGATTTTCGTGTAAGTGAAGATGATAGTGATGATATTGGGGATGGCAAACGCCAAAGCGATGTTTTCCTAGATGAAAAGGGGTTGCCATCTCAAAAAGACTTAATGAAACCGGGCCCTTTGGGAGAAAAGTGGTTAGGGGCTGAGAATGCGCCGGTAACTATGATCAAGTATGCATCTCTTACTTGTCCGTTTTGCCGTGTCTTTCATTTGAAGACCTACCCGGATCTCAAAAAACAATATATCAACACGGGCAAAATTCGCTATATTTTGAGAGAATTTCCAATCGGCCACAGTTCTGGCGCTGCAACCATTGTGATGCGTTGTTTGGGGCAAGACAACACCAAGATGTTCTTCGCACTCTATGATAAATTTATTACCCAGCAACAGGCGTGGGTCTCATTAGATGTGCGCCGGGATGCGATCTACCAGGTTGCATCACAGGTGGGGATAACCCGCAAGCAGTTTGACACTTGTTTTGAGAATCAAGAGATAATCGAGGGGCTGAAATGGGTAAAGCAAAGAGGTCGAGATCTGGGCGTAACAGGAACACCAACATTTTTCATTAATGGCAAGAAAAAACGTTCTGTTATTACTCTTGATGACATCCGTGAAATGGCAGGCTCTGCCTTAGCTTAAGGGCTATTGTTTAATCCCTTTATATTCTACTTGGGGGAGTATCATGTGCGCATAAATGGTCTGAGATTATTGGGCTTCAAGTCTTTTGTGGAGCCAACAGAGCTGGTCATCAACAGTGGTTTGACAGGTGTTGTTGGTCCCAATGGATGTGGGAAATCCAATCTGTTGGAGGCGTTGCGTTGGGTTATGGGGGAGACCTCTTACAAAACCATGCGGGCTTCGTCTATGGATGATGTGATTTTTGCTGGGACAGACAACCGTCCCGCCCGCAATATGTCAGAAGTGACAATTACTTTAGATAATTCTGAGCGCAAGGCTCCGGCAGAGTTTAACGGCAGTGATGTTTTGGAAGTTACGCGGCGCATTGAACGCGATTCTGGATCATCATACAAAATCAATGGTCGTCCGGTGAGGGCGCGTGATGTGCAGCTGATATTTGCAGATGCATCTACGGGAGCGCGTTCTCCAGCTCTCGTGCAACAAGGCCAAATTGGTCAAATCGTAAATTCCAAGCCAGAAGCGCGGCGCCGTATCTTAGAAGAAGCTGCTGGGATTACAGGTCTGCATAGCCGCCGTCATGAGGCTCAACTGAGGCTGAAAGCTGCTGAAAGCAATATGGAGCGATTGCAAGATATTGCAGATCAGCTCACATCACGGTTCAACAGTTTAAAGCGCCAGGCCCGTCAGGCTAGCCGTTATAAAGTACTCTCAGAACAGATTCAAAAAACAGAAGCCATTGCGATGTATCTCAATTGGCAAATCTCTAGTCAAGCCGTTGATAAATACGAACAGAGCTTACAGGGCGTTCTCAAAGATATTGGTATTCATACACAAAGTGAAGCTGCTGCTACAACCGCACAGACAGAGGCGTCAGACGCTTTGCAGCCACTGCGCGATCAAGAAATGACCCGTGCGGCTATTTTGCAGCGTTTAAAGATTGAACAACACGCTTTGGATAAAGAGGAGCAAACCACCAAACAACGTCTCCAGGATTTGCATGAGGCACTTGAAAGTTTACAACAAAATCTTGAGCGCGAGCAAAATCTTATTGTTGAAGGACAAGAAAGCTTAAGTCACTTGTCTCAAGAAGAAAAAGAGCTGCACAATAATTCTCAGGGTAATAAAGATAAAGAAGACGATGCCAAAGCAAATTTGGAGAGCTTACAAAACGAGCTGACTTTTAAAGAGAAGTCTTTGTCGGAACTTACACAAAAGATTGCAGACCATCGTGCACAAACCAATCAATTCAAAAGTGTTATCAGTCAGCAGAACTCTCGGTTTCATGCTCTTACAGAACAAAACCAAAAAGTTAATCAACAGCATAATGAGCTGATACAAAAAAACTCAGAGCAGAATACAATTGCAGAACTTAGTCAGTCCATAACAGCTTTAGCAGGGCATGTTGCACAGCTTGAAGCCAAGGTGTTGGCCTATGAGCAGGATCATATCACAGCTCAAGATGATGAAAAAAGTACGCGGGAGATTGTCGCTGAGGCGAAATTGCATGCCGGCCAACTGGAGACAGAAGTCCGAACTTTAACAAAACTGCTTGTTTCTCCTGCAACTCAAGAATGGCCCCCCGTCATCGATCACATTCAGGTGCAACCAGGGTATGAAATGGCTCTTGGATCAGCGTTGGGTGATGATTTGGAGGCTTCAATTGAAGATGAGGCGCCTTTTCATTGGCGGGTGCTTGATGATCTTTTTGATGAGACACTTCCTGAATTGTGTACGCCTCTGACAACGTATGTTCGGTCACCAGCACAACTTGGTCGCCGGTTGGCACAAATTGGCGTTATTGACGCAGCTCTTGGCAAAAGTTTGCAAAATCAACTTAAGCCAGGTCAGCGTTTGGTTTCTAAAGAAGGTGATTTGTGGCGCTGGGATGGGTACAGCTCTATGGCAGATGCGCCAACAGCTGCTGCACAGCGTCTGAGAGAGCGCAACCGCCTGACGTATTTGCAGCAAAACTTAGAAGAAGCGTTACACAGGTTGGAGGCGAATGAAAGAGCTCACCAAAGTGCTGTTACAAAGGTGCAAGATATACGCAATAATGAACAAGAGGCGAAACAAAAATGGCGAAGCAGTCAAAGTGAGCTTGAACGGGCCCGTGAAATGCTATCGAAATTTGAGCGGGAGTCTCAGGAAGAAAGCAAAAAAATAGCAGCCTTAGGGGAGGCAAAAAATAGGATTGCTGTTGATTTGCAAGAGGTTGCAAAAATAAGACAAGATACAGAACGCAGCCTAACAGCTCTCGGAGAAATCGGTGCATTAGAAACAGCTCAACAGAGCTTGCACTCAGAGTTAAATCAAACTCGCCATGCATTTAGTGAAACCAAAGCAACACTGAGCGGATTGCAGCGCGATACACAACAACGTGACGAGCGTCTGAAGCGCATCACATCAGAACGAGATCTCTGGACAAAGCGTGTTGCAAGTGCAGAGCATCAAATCAAAGCGTTATCCAAACGAACTGAAAAGGCGACTCAAGATTTAAAGACTTTCGATGATTTTGAAACACATTTTCAAGATCGAAGAACCAAACTGCTCAACGAGATTTCAAAATCAGAACAAGGACGCCAGGTTGCAGCTGATCAGCTTGCTGATATGGAAAATACTGTGCAGACCACCAGCCAAGCTTTAAAATCCGCACAAGATAAACTGAATGAAACAAAAGAAGAAAAAGCAAGAATTGAAACCAAACTTGAAGCTTCTCGGGAGCGTTTGTTGGAACATGCAAGCCATATACTTTCTGCGCTAGAATGTACTCCAGAAGAATGTCTTAAAGTTTCGGGATTTGAGGTGTCTGATACTCTTCCGGATTTGGTGGAAAGTGAAGCACAGCTTAATAAATTGAAAAAAGAGCGTGAGCGACTAGGTGCGGTGAATTTGCGCGCTGAAGATGAAGCAGAAGAGCTTGATCAACAGCTCACAGGCATGAAGAATGAGCAAGCGGACCTGGAACAGGCGATTAGCCGGTTGCATCAAGGTATTGCCAATTTAAATCGTGAAGGCCGCAAGCGTTTGCTTGAGGCATATGAAAAGGTGAACACACACTTTCAGTCCTTGTTTACAACTTTGTTTGAAGGTGGCGCTGCGGAGTTGAAATTGGTGGATGCGCAAGATCCACTGGAAGCTGGCTTAGAGATTATTGCTCGTCCGCCAGGAAAAAAGCCGCAAGTTTTAAGTTTGCTCTCAGGCGGGGAAAAAGCGCTCACAGCGATGTCTTTGATTTTTGCTGTTTTTCTGACCAATCCTTCACCGATATGTGTGCTTGATGAAGTTGATGCGCCACTTGATGATGCAAATGTAAACAGGTTTTGCAAATTACTTGAGAATATTGTTGAGAATACTGACACCCGATTTCTAGTTATTACCCATCATCCAATTACGATGTCACGAATGGATCGTTTGTTTGGAGTGACGATGGCAGAAAAAGGGATAAGTCAACTTGTTTCTGTGGATTTAGAGAGCGCTGAGGGTTTACGAGAAGCCAGTTAATGTGGATTATGTTATTTATGTTCACACTTATGACATATTTAGCAAAAGATGTTCGGTCACTTTTGTAAGTCTTTGAAATATATAAATTACTATTATTGCAATCAATATGGTACATTTGTGAGTTAAACTTAAGGTTTAAGTTATGTCAGTTTAGCTCACAATATTTGTCGGGTTTTTTACGGACTGGATTAAATTTGTTCAAGTGGTAGTATTTAAGGCATGTTAACTATTGTAGTGAAGTATGAAAAATTGATTTATGCTTTGGGGGAATATCATGAACGATATTGAACGACTTAAATTTGCACTTAAGGAAATTAGAACTTGGGTCAAAGAAGATATGTTGAAAAAGCAAGACATTATCTGGATCGTTGATAAAGCTCTTGCTGAAACGCGCCAAAGTAAATAGGCTTCCTATTTGGCGTGTTTTTTTATTTCAGCAACGCATTGTGTTATGCGCTGTAGCCCATCTGCTTTTCATAAATTGTTGAATACATTTCAGTTGTTTAAAGCTGGAAGTGAGTAGCCTTTTTGCTCTGGACGCAAACCCCTTTTTAAATGACTATTCAATCAATTTTATTAAAATTTTCAATAAATTAGATTTAAATCTTACTGTTTTATTTGAATGCAAATTAGTGTTTTCCTGCTAATTTGCGACACTATGATAAATACTGCTGCTCAATCCGCTTTATCTGGTTTGCAATCTGCAAGCTCGTTGTTTTCTCAAGCTGCGACAAACATTGTTCAAGCCCCGACTCAAACATTCGTTGAGCCATTGTCTCCTGTAACGTCTTCCTTTCCAAATGGTGGACCAGCGTTGCAAAACGTGTCTGCACTAAACCAAGTGATTGGAGAAAATCCAGGTCTGGCAGAAAATCTCGTGACATTACAAGAGGCTTCGTTTGCCTATCAAGCTTCCGCTAATGTTTTGGGCTCAATCCAAGAGACTTCAGAAGAAGTGCTAGAGCGTGTCAATGCTGATTAGATTCAAGATGCTGTGTCTAAAAAACCGCTTCTGATCATACGTGTCATATCAAACTGCTTTGTGATATTTTGCAACTAAAATCTCGGGTAGCGTTGGAATCGGGGTATAGATAGGTTAACGAATAACCTTTGCAATCATATCACGGGTTTTTGCAATACCATAAAGCTCGACAAAAGACCCAAAGCGGGGCCCTTGAGATTGCCCAAGTAAAACTTCATAAAGTGCGCGAAACCAATTGCGCAAGTTTTCAAAGTCATGATCTTTACCGACCTTGTACACAACACTTTGGATATCCTCCCCGCTTGTGCCTGGCTCGATTGTGTCAAGACGTTCATGTAAATCAATAAGAGCAGCCTTTTCTTGTTCTGTCGGAGGGCGAAACTGCTTTGTTGGTTTTACAAAATCATGGAAATACGCAATTGCATAGCCGACCAGTTGATCAAGCACAGGATGCGTTTTCGGTGTGGCATCAGGCTCATATTGTTGAATAAACCCCCACAGCACCTCTTTGTCTTCAGAATTTGAGGCCGAGACCAAATTCAACAACAAATTAAAGGAAATCGGCAATTCTGCTTGTGGTGGTGTTCCAGAATGAATGTGCCAAACCGGGTTGTTTAGTTGATCTTTAATCGTCTGGCCGGGAAATTTCTCCAAAAACGTTAGGTACTCATCAACCGTCTTTGGAATAATATCAAAAAACAGACGTTTGGCCGTCTTTGGTTTTTGAAACATAAAAAGTGATAGGCTTTGCGGGCTGGCATAAGTCAACCATTGCTCAATCGTCAGCCCATTGCCTTTCGATTTGGAGATTTTCTCGCCTTTTTCATCCAAAAACAACTCATAAGAAAACCCTTCAGGCGGCGTACCATTCAATGCTTTACAAATCCGGCTAGAGAGCTTTACCGACTCGCTTAAATCTTTCCCGGCCATTTCATAATCAACCCCCAAGGCTGCCCATCTCAGGGCCCAGTCGGCTTTCCATTGGCATTTCACGCGCCCGCCCGTCACAGGGGTTTCAATTTTCTCTTTGGTCACCGGGTCTTCATAAGTCACAGTGCCAGCTTCAGGATCGCGGGCAATCATCGGAACTTGCAAAACATCTCCAGTGCGTGGACAAATCGGCAAAAAAGGAGAATAGGTTTTGCGCCGCTCTTCTCCAAGAGTTGGCAAAATAATGTCCATCACTTTGTCATAAACATTCAACATTTGTAGCAACGCGGCATCAAACCGCCCGGAGCGATAAACCTCAGTTGCTGAGAAAAATTCATACTCAAAGCCAAACTGGTCCAAAAACTTTTGCAGCCGTTCATTGTTGGTTTGGCCAAAGCTTTTATCACTTCCATAGGGATCTGGCACAGATGTAAGGGGTTTGTTGAGATACTCGGCCATCATGTCTTGGTTCGGAATGTTGGTCGGCACTTTACGAAATCCATCCATATCATCAGAAAAACAAATCAAGCGGGTCTTGACTTCGCCTTTGGTGAGAATGTGAAACGCATGGCGCACCATAGTGGTACGGGCAACCTCGCCAAAAGTGCCAATATGTGGCAATCCTGATGGGCCATAACCAGTTTCAAAGATCACTTCTTCAGGTTGTTGTTTGAGTCGATCCAGACGCTTAATCAGTTTTTTTGCTTCTTCAAACGGCCAAGCTTTTGCGCTTTCAGCAGCACTTAAAGTCTCAGAATCAATGACAACAGACATGATGTTTCTTCTTTATAGTAATTTTGAGTATGTGTGATTAATCTCAATTCGCGATGAGAAAGCAATAAAAAATACTCTCATTTTGCAAGGCAAGGTCTAAACAATTTTCTTAAGATTCCAGCTTTCGCTGGAATGACGTTGAGAGTTGTGATGTTTAAAACGCTTACTTCCCTATCTCAAATTAGGATTGTGATTCATCTTGTGACGACACTATTCATAGGATATATCAACAGTCAATCATCAAAGGGCGTATTTCAAAAGAAGATTAGGTCTTGATCCAGAGTGATAAATTGCTACATGTGGTGTGCAAAATAGATATTTTAGCTGATAACAAGAAAGAGATTTTGCCATGTCTGATACATCGTCGTCTGCTACAGAGTTAAACACAGATACCATTTCCCACCATGAAGCCCTGATTTATGTAATGGTCACGATGTCAGCAGTGGATCGCACAATATCCGATCAAGAATTAGCGCGCATAGGAAATATCGTTAGCCAATTGCCAATTTTTAAAGGCTTTGATTCTGAAATGCTGGTCCCAGCCTCAGAGGCTTGCGGCACAATTTTGGGTAGAGAAAATGGATTAAATGACCTCCTCAATGTCATTGCTCTGGCACTCCCTGAAAGCTTATATGAAACAGCATATGCCATGGCTGTTGACATTGCAGCGATTGATCTCGATGTCACCCAAGAAGAACTGAGGTTCTTACAATTGCTTTGCGATAAACTAAGTCTAGATAAGCTTGCGATTGCAGCGATTGAGCGGGGTGCAAAAGCCCGTCATGCCACATTATAGCACTTTACTAAGACTCTAACTCTTACATGACAATGAAAAACAAAGCACTCTATGCCTTTTTGACCTATGCTGGCGCGCTTCCATTTGTCATTTGTATGTTTTTCATTTCATTTGGCATCTCACAAGTATTCTATTTGCCGCGGTTCGATCATATTGTAAGCAGCTATGCCCTTGTGATTTTATCGTTTCTTGCAGGTGTACACTGGGGGATCTATCTCTATAAAGAACAAGACATTCCAATCAATCTATTTGTTCTAAGCAATGTTGTCACGTTGTTCGCTTGGTTTGCTTTTTTATTCACCACTCTATTTTGGCAATTGGTTATATTTAGCTTAAGTTTTGCACTTTTGCTTCGGGTTGATTATAGTCTATTCCGTCAGTCTTTGATAACACTCGATTATTTTCAAACCCGCTGTAATGTGACGAGTATTGTAATTCTGTCTCTGTGTACAATACTCTTAAAATTAGGGATATCCTGATATGTCCTCTAGGGCAAAACCATCCAAATCAAAATCCTCTCGCAAACCACAATATAAGAAAAAAACAATTGCCCTTGTTTATGACTTCGATGGCACCTTAAGCCCAAAGCCAATGCAGGAATACACGTTTCTGCCCCAGATTGGGTTAGATGCCAAAACGTTTTGGTCAGAGGTCAATGCCCTGACAAAACAGCATAAAGCTGAAGGCTTAATTACGTACATGCACTTGATGTACAAAAAAGCAAAAGAGCGCGGCGTTGAAATTCGCCGTCAGGATTTGGTGGATTTGGGTAAAAAAGTAGCCCTTTTCAAAGGCGTGACAGAGTGGTTTGCTGCTATAAACGCATACACCAAAACCATCAGCACAACACCTGTGGAGGTACGCCATTACATGGTCTCGTCTGGGCTAAAGGAGATTATTGAAGGCACAGAGATATATAACAATTTCGATAATGTGTTTGCCTCTGAATATTGGTTTGAAGCATATGATTTGCCCTATCCGAAAAGAGTAATAACCGATACTTCAAAAACCCAATATTTGTTTCGCATTAACAAAGGTATAGAAGATCTCAATGAAAGCATTAACAGTCATATGCCAGAAGAAGATCGTCCCATCCCCTTTGAAAATATGATTTATTTTGGCGATGGTGAAACCGACGTTCCCTCTATGACGGTAATGCGCAAGAATGGGGGATATGCTATGGCCGTCCATCCACCACGTGGCGACCGTAGCAAGTGTATTGAACTCCTAAAAGCAGACCGTGTGGATTTCTTTGCCCCTGCGGATTATCGTGAAGGTTCTGATTTGTTTCAACGCACATGCCTTTTAATCGATCGCATTTTAGCGACAATCAAAGTTTCTGAAGAAATCTGGCGCTTAAAGAATGCTGCGAAACGGTATAAGAATTAACCAAATATTACGATGACTCTTGCGAGATAAACAAAATTTAATTTGGATTATCTGGTAACAAGCCTCATGTTCTAAGTATTATTCTTTTTCATAAAATAACTTTTGATAGATTTAATATGCATTTCACACATCAAACGGCCCAACATTCATCATGTGAAGTTAATTTTTGCTCTAAAATCAAAGTCTCCTCCGCTATTCTCGCAAAATCCTCCGTCATTCCCGCGAAAGCGGGAATCTCATGGAACTTAAGACGGCTTTGGAATTTAATGAGATCCCGGATCGCGCATCGGAGCAAAACATCTAATCAAATTCAAAATTGGGGCCGAGGCTTGTCCGGGATGACGAAATGGTTTTTCTATGTTTTTCCCATAAATCAACAGAGTTTTAAAAAGTCCCTTACCCTAAAAAAAATATTCACCCATACTGCGCTCATCTCTATCGTTATGTGGTCGGCTTCATTTTCCATCAGTTATGCTGAGACCAAAAAACGCCATGCTTTATCGCTTATTGGAACACCAAAATATGGGCCAGATTACAAGCATTTTGACTATGTCAATCCAGATGCTCCAAAAGGGGGGCGTGTACGGCGCTGGGCCATTGGCAGCTTTGATACCCTCAACCCCTTTGCAACCACCAAAGGCCAGCCCGCTACAGGCATAACGTTGATCTATGATCAGTTGATGCAAGTCAGTCTAGAAGAGCCGTCAACAGAATATGGCTTGTTGGCAGAATGGGTGTCCTATCCAGATGATTTTTCATCCGCCACTTTTAAATTGCGAGATGGTGCCACATGGCACGATGGCAAACCTGTCACTGTAGAAGATGTGATATTTAGCTTTAACAATGTGATCAAAATTAATCCGAGGCAAGCACAGTATTATAAAAACGTCAGTGATGTTAAAAAAACAGGTGACCGGGAAGTAACATTCTCCTTTGATACCAAGAACAATCGAGAGCTGCCGCAAATTATTTCACAGCTTTACATTTTGCCAAAGCATTATTGGACGGACAAAGACAAAGACGGCAAACCGCGTGATATTTCCAAATCAACATTAGAAATTCCCTTAGGCTCTGGGCCTTATAAAATCAGCTCAATGCAACCAGGTCGGTCCATAACATATGAACGAGTGAAAAAATATTGGGGCAAAGACTTATCCGTAAACAAAGGGCAATTCAATTTTGATGAAATCAGATTTACCTATTTTCGCGATCCTGTTGTCGCATTTGAGGCCTTTAAAGCAGGTCAAGTAGATTATCACATAGAAACCCGGTCGTTAAATTGGGCCAAAGGGTATAATTTTCCAGCAGCAAAGAAAGGGTTTGTTAAAAAACGCTATGTGCCTGAAAAATCTGTGCGCTTTATGCAAGCGTTTGTTTTTAATACCAGACTCCCAAAATTTTCTGACGCACGTGTCCGCAAGGCTTTAAATTTGGTTTTTGATTTTGAAACAGCCAACAAAAATTTATTTTATGGTCAATACACGCGCCTAAACAGCTTTTTTGATGAGACGGAAATGGCTGCAAAAGGCTTGCCCCAAGGCAAAGAGCTTGAGATTTTAAATGAATTTAAAGGCCAAATTCCAGAACAAGTCTTCACAACTGAATTCAAAGCTCCGGTGAATGGCAACCCGCAAAACTTTCGAAAAAACCTACGCCAAGCTTTAAAGCTCTTAAAAGAAGCTGGCTGGGTCATAAAGAACAAAAAACTGGTCAATGCCAAATCGGGAGAGCCTATGGAAATCTCGTTTCTCTTAGTCTCCCCTGCTTTTGAAAGAATTGTATTGCCGTATATTAAAAATCTAGAACGCCTTGGCATTAAATCCTCAGCGCGTGTAATCGATTCATCAGAATACACCCGGCGCAAGATAAAATTTGAGTACGAAATTATTGTTGACAGCTTTCCGCAAAGTTTTTCACCAGGCAATGAACAACGCTTTTTCTGGGGCTCCAAAGCTGCTGATACGCCGGGAACACGCAATGCTGCCGGCATAAAAAACCCCGTTGTAGACAAGATTATTGACAAAATTATCTTTGCCAAAGATCGGCCCGAACTGGTTGCGGCAACGCGGGCCTTAGACCGCGTGCTGTTATGGAATTACTATGTTGTCCCGCAATGGTATTCCGCTTACGACCGCATCGCATTTTGGAGTAAATTTGGATATCCGAAATCTCTTGTAATGGTCGATAAGGATTGTGATCAGACCTGCAAACAAAAAAAGTTGGCCGAGCCGGGAAATATTTACACCTTAAACACCGGCTTTTTACAGACTTGGTGGTATGACGAAGCAAAAGCCAAAAAAATTAAGGATGCAAGGTAGGATGCACCGCATAAAGCAAAAAGTGGATAGCAAGTCTGGTTTAGAGTGCCTTCTGAAGGAGGATTTATGAACAAACCTCTCACCGTCATTCCCGCGAAAGCGGGAATCTCTTTAATTATCAATGTGCACAAAACAAAAGCCCCCCGTCATCCCGGCCAAGTGCATGTAATGCACGCGAGCCGGGATCTCTGGAACTTTCAACATATTGAGAGTTACAGAGATTCCCGCTTTCGCGGGAATGACGGTGGAGGGGGTTTTTATAAACACTCCGCTAGGTATACTCCAAAATCCGCTCTGCTATCACTAATATACTTTTTCGTTCTAATCGCAGCTCAAATTTTTGTTCCAGTATCACACGCCACTGAAACAACGCACGGCCTCTCTGCGTTTGGAGATTTGAAGTACCCAGCAGATTTCAAACACTTTGACTATGTCAATCCAGACGCTCCGAAAGGTGGACGGCTCTCTATGATTGGAACCGCAGCGGTGACCACCTTTGATAGCTTTAATGGCTACATTGTGCGCGGCGTACCAGCACAGGGCTTAGGCTACCTCTCAAACACACTTACAGTTTTTGATCAACTGATGGTTCGCGCCTGGGATGAGCCTGATTCAGTTTATGGTTTGGTCGCGCATTCAGCCAAATTAAGCGCAGATAAAAAATCCGTAACATTTTATTTGCGCCCAGAAGCACGCTTTGCAGATGGCTCAAAACTCACCGCAGATGATGTTATTTTCACGTTCCAGACTCTAAAAGAAAAAGGCCATCCCGCTTATGCGTTTCCGCTTAAAGATGTCACTAAAGCAACCAAAGTAGATGACCGCACAGTGCGTTATCATTTCCAAGGAGATAATGTCAGAGATCTACCGCTGATCGTTGCACAGTTACCTATTTTCTCAAAAGCGTATTATACCAAGCATGACTTTAGCAAAACATCTCTTGAGCCGCCTTTAGGCTCCGGGCCCTATAAAATCACAAATTTTAAGCAAGGTACATTTGTCACCTATAAGCGCCGCGAGGACTATTGGGCAAAAGATCTTCCAGTGAATGTGGGGCGTTTCAACTTTGATGAATTGCGTTATAATTTTTACCGCGACCGTACCATCGAATTCGAAGCTTTAAAATCTGGCCGTATAGATTTGCGCGAAGAGTTCACTTCAAAAGTATGGGCCACCCAGTATAAAAACCTAGCATCTGTTAAATCCGGAAAACTCAAACTAGAAGTGCTAGATGATAATAAACCCTCCGGTGCTCAGGGTTTTTTTATCAACACCAGGCGCGCAAAGTTTCAAGATCGCCGAGTGCGCGAAGCTTTGGGAATGGCTTTTGATTTTGAATGGACCAATAAAAACCAGTTTTATAATCTTTACGAACGCACCCACAGTTATTTTGAAAATTCCAGTATGAAAGCAGAAGGTAAACCCTCTTCGCAAGAGCAAGTTTTGCTTGCCCCCTTCAAAGGCGACCTTCCACCTGATATCTTTCAGGACGCTTTTTCACCTCCGGTTAGCAATGGGTCCGGCCAGGATCGCAATTTACTCCGTCAAGCCGCAAAGCTGTTAAAACAAGCTGGTTGGGAAGTGAAAAACCGCAAACGTGTGAATAGCAAAGGAGAGATATTTACCATAGAGTTTCTAATATTCTCCCCCGGTTTTGAACGTATTATCACACCATTTGTGAAAAATTTAAAAATCCTTGGCATTGACGCAAGCATTCGCCGGGTCGATTCCGCTCAATATCAGGAGCGCATGAAAGCATTTGATTTTGATATTATCATTCAACGCTTTGTTGGAGCTTTAACGCCGGGTGTGACTTTGCGCAATCGCTTTACATCAGAGACTGCACATGCCAAGGCAAGCAACAATTTGGCCGGCATACAGAGTAAGGCTGTTGATGCATTGGTGGATACAATTATTCAAGCCAAAAGCAGGGCCGAGCTGACAACAGCAACTAGGGTTCTTGACCGCGTTCTTAGGGCCGGGCACTATTGGGTACCGCATTGGTACAAAGCATCGCACCACTTGGCATATTGGGATAAATTTTCCCAGCCAAAGATGAAGCCCAAGTATCACCGTGGTGTCCTGGAGACCTGGTGGTACGATGAAAAAAAAGCACAAGCGTTGCAGGGTAAGTAAATGACAGGCTCTAGGCTCAGGACCTATAAATAACAATACTGTCATTAAAAACATGAAAGAGACACCGCACTATGGCGGCTTATATTATTCGCAGACTGTTGCTTATCATCCCAACCATGCTGGGGGTTATGCTGATAAGCTTTATTATTATTCAATTTGCCCCCGGTGGTCCGGTTGAGAAAGTTATTGCTCAAGTTTCGGGAACAGATGTATCCGCAACAGCGCGCATTGGTGGCACACAAGGCGGTGATTTTGGAGCAGGCCAGAGTGGTGCTGCGGCAGGGGGCGATAGCACCTCACAATATCGTGGCTCCCAAGGTTTAGACCCAGAATTCATCAAAGAGCTTGAAAAACAATTTGGCTTTGACAAACCCGCCCATGAGCGTTTCTTCCTGATGATGACGAATTATCTTATGTTCGACTTTGGTAACAGCTACTTTCGAGATACACCAGTTATTGACCTTATCAAAGAAAAACTTCCCGTTTCAATTTCATTGGGCTTATGGCTTACGTTGCTGACGTATCTGGTCTCCATTCCCCTCGGTATCCGCAAAGCGGTGAAAGATGGTGCCATGTTTGATGTCTGGACCAGCGGATTGTTGGTGGTAGGTTATGCCATCCCAAGTTTTGTTCTTGGCGTATTGTTGATTGTATTTTTTGCTGGCGGTTCGTTTTGGAATATTTTTCCTCTTGGCGGGCTAACAACAGCGGATTGGCAAAATTTGCCAGATGTCATTCGAAGCGCCTACCCAGCCGATAAAGTTGATATAAGTGCCCACCCATGGACATATCTCTCCTGGTATTGGAAAGTCGTAGATTATTTCTGGCACCTTACTTTGCCTTTGCTTGCACTCGGCGTTGGTACCTTTACCACAATGGCATTTTTGACCAAAAATTCATTTTTAGATGAAATTCAAAAACAATATGTTATAACCGCCCGCGCCAAGGGACTAACAGAAAATCAGGTGTTATATGGCCATGTGTTTCGCAATGCTATGCTCATTATTATCGCCGGCTTTCCAGGTGCCTTTCTCTCTGCGTTTTTTAGCGGCTCGCTCTTAATCGAAACCATATTCAATCTAGATGGCCTCGGGCTATTATCCTTCAAGTCCATCATTGACCGGGATTATCCGGTCGTGTTTGCCACTTTGTATATTTTCTCACTGCTTGGGATTATTGTACATCTGCTTGCAGATATCACATACACACTTGTCGACCCCCGCATCGATTTTGAAACGCGCGAGGTTTAGACAATGACTGTGAAACTGGAGACGCAAAGTTTTAAAGATCGGGAAGAGCTTGATATGCCCTCAAACTGGCAGCGCTTTTGTGCAGCTTGGACAAGGCTTGTTACCTTAACACCCATTAACAGGCGTCGTCTGCAAAACTTCAAAGCCAACAAACGTGGCTATTGGAGTTTTTGGATTTTCCTTATCTTGTTTGTACTCTCTCTGTTGGCTGAATTTATTGCAAATGATAAACCGCTACTGATCCAATATGACGGAGCTTTATATAGCCCCGTGATGAAAACCTATACAGAAACCACATTTGGCGGTGAATTTGAAACAGAAGCAGACTACCGCGATCCATACGTTAAAGAGTTAATCGCTAATAAAAATGGGTGGATCGTCTGGCCGCTAATTGAGTATAGTTATGATACCATCAACTTAAATCTTCCGGTTCCAGCACCAGCGCCTCCCTCAACAGAAAACTGGCTAGGCACCGATGATCAGGGGCGTGATGTACTCGCTAGAGTGATTTATGGGTTTCGCTTATCTGCTTTATTTGGCTTGATTCTCACATTTTTCTCATCAATTATCGGCATTGTCGCAGGGGCCATACAGGGGTATTTCGGCGGTTGGGTTGATCTTTATTTTCAACGTTTTATTGAGCTGTGGACCTCGCTACCTCAACTTTTCATTTTGTTGATTATTGCCTCCATCCTTCCGCCTGGGTTTTGGATATTGCTTGGCGTACTGCTGCTCTTTAGCTGGACAGCCCTGGTTGGCGTGGTGCGCGCTGAATTTTTGCGTGGGCGTAATTTTGATTATATCAAAGCAGCGCGGGCACTCGGTCTGTCCGATTGGAAAATCATGTTCAAACATCTGCTTCCCAATGCCATGGTCGCAACCATTACGATGCTACCATTTATTCTATCAGGCTCATTGGTAACGCTCACAGCACTTGACTTTTTAGGTCTTGGACTGCCTGCTGGATCGCCATCACTCGGAGAGCTTTTGTCTCAGGCTAAAGCGAATTTACAAGCGCCCTGGTTGATTACCACTATTTTTATTACAATTTCTCTGATGTTGAGTTTGCTGGTCTTCGTTGGTGAGGGAGTGCGCGATGCCCTTGATCCGCGCAAAACATTCAGGTAAGTCATAAATTATAATGCTGAAACAAAATACCATATTGCAAGTCAAAGACTTATCCGTTGAATTCAAATCAGCCGAGCGAACGACCCGCGCTGTCAAAAACATCTCTTTTGACATTAAAGCAGCTGAAACAGTTGCCTTGGTCGGTGAATCCGGCTCTGGCAAAACCGTCTCAGCTTTATCCGTGTTAAAATTATTGCCCTACCCGGCTGCCTCACATCCAGTAGGCCAAATTTTCTTTAATGGCGAGGATGTCTTAAGTTTAAGCGAACAAAAATTACGCGGGCTACGCGGTAATAAAATCTCGATGATTTTCCAAGAGCCAATGACATCGCTCAATCCGTTGCACACCATTGAAAAGCAGGTCAGCGAAATTTTGCTGTTGCACCGTGGGTTTTCTCGCGCAGCAGCCAAAAAGCAGGTCCTTGATTTGTTGCACAAAGTTGGCATTACGAATGCTGAACAACGTCTTGGCGATTATCCGCATCAACTCTCAGGAGGCCAACGCCAACGGGTGATGATTGCAATGGCTCTTGCCAATGAGCCAGATTTGCTGATCGCTGATGAACCCACAACCGCTCTTGATGTAACGATTCAGGCGCAAATTTTAGAGCTGCTCAAAAAACTCCAGACAGAGCTTGGCATGGCCATGTTGTTAATCACCCATGATCTGGGAATTGTGCGCAAAATGGCCGAACGCGTGAATGTGATGTGCCAAGGAGAGATTGTTGAAGCTGGGCAAACAGGCGACATTTTTGATGCGCCGCAACACGGTTATACCAAACATCTACTAGATGCAGAGCCAAAAGGCAGCCCGCCACCAGAAGATACCTCAGTTCCAGTGGTACTGCAAACAGATGACTTAAAGGTCTGGTTCCCGATTAAGCGCGGCGTTTTAAGAAAGACTGTTGGTCATATTAAAGCGGTTGATGGTATTTCACTAAAGTTATATGAAGGCCAAACCCTTGGCATTGTCGGAGAATCAGGCTCAGGAAAAACAACACTTGGTATGGCGCTATTGCGGCTGATTTCAAGTGAGGGACCTATCGTATATATGGGCCAACGTATAGACGAGTTTCAGTCGCGTCAGATGCGGCCCTTACGCAAAGAAATGCAAATTGTGTTTCAAGACCCTTATGGCTCGCTCAGTCCAAGATTATCAATCCATCAAATCATCTCTGAAGGGCTTTCCATTCAGCAGCCAGAATTAACCTATGAAGAGCGCCGGGAACGCGTTGCCAAGGCCTTAAAAGAAGTAGAGTTGCCAGCCGAGGTGCAAGACCGCTACCCTCATGAGTTTTCTGGTGGACAAAGACAGCGGATCGCAATTGCCAGAGCCATGATTCTTAATCCAAAATTTGTTATGCTTGATGAACCCACAAGCGCACTTGATATGTCGATACAAGCACAAATCGTTGATCTATTGCGCAACTTGCAAGATAAACATAATTTATCTTACTTGTTCATTAGTCATGACTTAAAGGTCGTCCGTGCACTTAGTAATCATGTGGTCGTGATGAGACATGGTGTTGCTGTAGAAGAGGGCGCAGCACAAGAGATTTTTGAAAACCCAAAAACAGAATATACAAAAGCCCTGTTGGCAGCTGCTTTTGACTTAAAGGTTTCCTATAAGGATGTCGTGTCGAGTTAGTCGGTCTTCTCACAGCTTCTTTGCGTGTTTAGAGTTGCGTCCTGTAACGCGTTTGCGCCACATCTTGAAGCTGCTTTCCTTCATATGTCGCCGCATAAGTTTTATAACGTCTTTCTCGCTATAACCGGTTTGCCGCTCAATAGCATCAAACGAGGTTTTGTCATCCCAAGCCAATTCTATAATTTCACTTTCTTTAGCAGAATAAGTCATATAATTCATAACCTAATAAAAATATTATCTACTTTACCTCGGTAAATCCGAAAACCCCATCAAGGACGCATCAATCGCATGGGCGGCTTGTCGCCCTTCACGAATGGCCCATACCACCAAAGATTGACCACGGCGCATATCTCCGGCAACAAATATTTTGTCACGTGAGGTTTTATAGTCCGTATCATTGGCTTTAACATTTTTGCGTGGGTCCAATTCAAGGCCCAGATGGTCAATCATGCCTTCAATAACCGGGTTGGTGAAACCCATTGCCAGCAGAACAAGATCAGCTTTGGTGTTAAATTCTGTATCGGCAATTTTTTGAAAGTTTTCATCAACGGAAATACCATGTAGCTTCGTTACAATCCCGTCTTCACCAGAAAAATGCGTGGTCATAACAGAAAAGTCTCGTTTGGCCCCTTCGGCCTGACTGGATGAGGTGCGAAATTTCAACGGCCAATGGGGCCAAGTCAGCTCTTTGTTTTCGCGATCAGGCGGGGTAGGCATAATCTCTAATTGATGAACAGAGAGCGCGCCTTGACGAAACGATGTGCCAATACAATCAGATCCCGTGTCACCTCCCCCAATAACAATAACGTGCTTACCTTTTGCGGAAATAGGGTGCACGGCACTAACGTCTTTATCAGAAACACGGCGATTTTGCTGAGTTAAAAAATCCATGGCAAAATGAATACCATTAAGATGCCGTCCCTCAATATTAAGATCTCGGGGGTGTTCACTCCCGCCACTTAACAACACAGCATCATATTTGCGTTCAAGCTCTTCTATAGATGTGGTGACACCAATATGCGTATTGCAGAAAAATTGCACCCCTTCTGCTTCCATTTGTGTAATGCGCCGAGCTACAACTTGCTTTTCCAACTTAAAATCTGGGATGCCATAGCGCAGCAAACCTCCCGGATATGCATTTTTTTCATAGACATGAACATTATGACCAGCACGGCACAATTGTTGTGCTGCCGCAAGTCCGGCTGGGCCAGAGCCAACAATGGCAACAGACTTACCCGTTTTATGCGAGGGAAGTTCCGGTTGGACCCATCCATTTTCAAAGCCTTTATCAATGATCATGCATTCAATGGTTTTGATTGTAACTGGATTGTCATCAATATTAAGGGTACATGCTGCTTCACAAGGAGCAGGGCAAATGCGTCCTGTAAACTCTGGGAAATTATTTGTCGAATGTAAATTTTTTAAAGCATCTTTCCAGTCAGAGTGATAGACCAAATCATTCCAATCTGGAATTTGATTGTTGACTGGACACCCGGTATGGCAAAAAGGAATTCCGCAATCCATGCATCGTGCTGCTTGGTTGATAACCTCTTTATCATTGAGTGGGATAACAAATTCTTTGAAGTTATGTATGCGCTGTTGGGCATTAAGATATTTGCGGTCCTTGCGCTCAATTTCTAAAAATCCTGTCACTTTTCCCATAATTATGAAAACCCAATGTTAAGATCATCCATTGCATGTTGATCTGAAAGTTGTTTTTTCTCGATTTCTTTAAGCACCTTGCGGTATTCAATTGGCATGACTTTAATAAATTTTGGCAAAGCGCTTGCCCAATTATCCAATATCAACTTTGCTTTGCGCGATGCTGTATAATGCTTATGCTTTTCAATAAGTTGGCGTAGACGCGCTTCATCAAAACGGTTCAGGTTTTGTGTTAGATCAACTAATCCGTGGCTTTCAAGATCGCAGCTCTGATGCCCCATCTCCGACATAATTTCTTCTTCGTGGGGAATAGGTTCAAGTTCCACCATTGAGAGATTACAGCGTTGACTAAAATCACCAGCCTCATCAAAAACATAAGCAATGCCGCCCGACATTCCAGCAGCAAAGTTACGTCCCGTTGGCCCTAAGATAACAGCAATACCGCCTGTCATGTACTCACAGCCATGATCTCCAGTGCCCTCAACCACAGCAACTGCGCCTGAATTGCGAACTGCAAAGCGCTCGCCAGCAACGCCGCTAAAATAGCATTGCCCTGAAATTGCGCCATAAAGCACGGTATTGCCAACGATGATAGATTCTTCGGCAACAAGAGAGGTGTTCTCAGGAGGCCGCACGATAATATGCCCTCCAGATAAGCCCTTGCCAACATAGTCATTGGCCTCTCCAATCAAATCAAGGGTTACGCCTTTGGCGAGCCACGCCCCAAAACTCTGGCCGGAAATACCTGTAAAACGTAGCCATATACTATCATCAGGCAGACCCGTATGACCGTAACGTTTTGCTATTTCTCCCGATAATGTTGCCCCAACAGATCGATTGAAATTTTTAATTGGTAGCTCTATTTTGACTGGCGTTTTATGCTCCAGAGCTTGGTGCGCCTTTTCAATCAACACATTATCAAGGTTTTTCTCCAAGCCATGATCTTGTTTGCTCGAATTATAAAGAGGCGTTCCTTCAGCAAGATCTGGCTGATAGAATATTTTAGAAAAATCCAACCCCTTGGTTTTGTAATGATTAATAGCCCTTGTCTTATCGAGATAATCCGTGCGGCCAACCATGTCCTGAAATCTACGAAAGCCCATAGCTGCCATTAACATGCGGACTTCTTCTGCTACAAAGAAAAAGTAATTGATCACATGTTCAGGTTTGCCCTTAAATTTCTTGCGCAATTCTGGATCTTGGGTTGCAACGCCGACAGGGCAGGTATTGAGATGGCACTTGCGCATCATAATACACCCAGCAGCAATCAGTGGTGCTGTCGAAAAGCCAAATTCATCTGCGCCTAACAAAGCACCAACAACAACATCTCGGCCTGTGCGCAGCCCGCCATCCACCTGTACACAAATGCGATCACGCAAGTTATTGAGCAATAGAGTTTGCTGCGTTTCGGCCAAGCCAATTTCCCATGGCGAGCCGGCATGTTTAATCGAAGTCAGAGAGCTGGCCCCTGTGCCGCCTTCAAAACCAGAAATGGTGACATGATCTGCTTTTGCTTTTGCCACCCCAGCAGCAACAGTGCCAACACCAACTTCAGAAACAAGTTTTACAGAAACATCTGCGCGTGGATTGACATTCTTAAGGTCGAAAATCAATTGTGCCAAATCTTCAATTGAATATATGTCGTGGTGAGGGGGCGGTGAAATCAAGCCAACACCCGGCGTAGAATGGCGCACTTTGGCAATATTTTCGTTGACTTTATGGCCCGGTAATTGCCCCCCTTCACCAGGCTTTGCCCCTTGTGCCATTTTAATCTGGATCATATCTGAATTGACTAAATATTCAGCTGTCACACCAAAGCGACCAGATGCCACTTGCTTAATCGCAGACCTCATGGAAGAGCCATCAGGAAAAGGAGTGTAGCGATCGCTTTCCTCTCCACCCTCTCCAGTATTTGACTTTGCCCCAATAGCATTCATGGCAAGGGCAAGGGTGGTATGAGCCTCACGGCTGATTGAGCCAAGAGACATGGCACCTGTCGCAAACCGTTTCACAATTTCACTTGCCGGCTCAACCTCTTCAAGAGGAATAGAGCCAGGTTGCATGTCTTGCGTTGATTTAATAGTGAACAAACCTCGCAAAGTCATAAGCTTTTCATTTTGCTGATTAATTTGCGCAGCATAGCTGAGGTATTTTTCCGGTAGCTCCCCACGCACAGCATGTTGGAGATCTGCAACAACATCAGGCCGCCAGGAATGCGCTTCACCGCGAATGCGGTATGCGTATTCTCCACCAACATCCAACATATTTTGATAAACGGGTATATCTCCAAAAGCGTCTTGGTGGCGTTGCACTGTTTCCTGTGCAATCTCTGGCAAACCAACACCATTAATTTGACTATGGGTTCCCGTAAAATACTTCTCCAGAAAATCAGAATGCAATCCAACCGCATCAAAAATTTGCGCTCCACAGTAAGATTGAAACGTTGAGATGCCCATTTTAGACATCACTTTAAGTATGCCTTTATTAATGGCCTTGATATATCTTGAGACAGCCTCTTGATAAGACGTCTCATCCATCTCATCTTTTTCTTTAAAAATATTTTTGATAGTCTCAAAAGCCAAATACGGATTGATCGCTTCAGCCCCATAGCCTGCCAGAGTACAAAACTGATGTACTTCATGGGCTTCACCAGTTTCAACAACCAATCCAACAGAGGTTCTAAGGCCTGTACGAATAAGATAATGATGTACAGCAGATGTTGCTAACAAGGCCGGAATTGCAAGTCTTTCTGGCCCTATAGCACGATCAGAAAGGATAATAATATTATATCCCTCCATCACCACATCATGGGCGCGCTGACATAATGTCTCAATCGCAGTTTCCATACCATCTGCCCCTTGCTCAGACGGATAGGTGATATCAAGCGTGGCTGTTGCGAAATTATTATCAGGAATATCTCCAATTTGTTTGATACGTGCAAGTTTTTCACTACGCAAAATTGGTTGTGAGGCTTCAAGTCTGCGAAATTCAGAAAGGCCATCAAGATCAAGCAGATTAGGACGAGGTCCAATAAAAGTGACCAGAGACATCACCAACTCTTCTCGGATTGGATCAATTGGCGGATTGGTGACTTGTGCAAAATTTTGCTTGAAATACATGTGCAGCAGTTTTGCTTTTTTGGAAAGCACTGCAATCGGCGTATCCGTTCCCATAGAGCCAATGGCCTCTTGGCCGGTTTTCATCATAGGAGTAATGAGAAACTTAAGACTTTCTTGGGTATAGCCAAAAGCTTGTTGCCGTTTCAGGAGACTGGCTGAAGCATTGGGAGGCGTAAATTGCGTTGAGGGCAACTCTTTAACGAGGATTTGACCTTTATCAAGCCATTGTTGATACGGATGGCGTAAAGCCAGTTCTCGTTTTAAATCTTCATCTGCGATAATGCGTCCTTGTTCAAGATCAATCAGCAGCATTTTACCAGGTTGTAGACGCCATTTCTTAACAATTTTCTCTTCTGGAATAGGCAGCACCCCCATTTCAGATGCTAGAATAACCGTATCATCAGAAGTCACGCAATAGCGTGCAGGCCGTAATCCATTGCGGTCTAAAGTAGCCCCAATCTGTTTGCCATCCGTAAACGCAACAGCAGCCGGGCCATCCCAGGGCTCCATCAAAGCGGCATTATGTTCATAAAACGCTTTACGGTTTTTGCCCATAAAAGGGTTCCCGGACCAGGCTTCCGGGATTAGCATCATCATCGCATGGGACAGCGGATATCCACCGCGCACCAAAAGCTCTAGCGCGTTATCAAAGCACGCAGAGTCAGATTGTCCATCAGGTATCAGCGGCCATATGTTCTCCAACTCAGGGCCAATAACATCTGACTTTATAGTTTTTTGCCGTGCAGCCATCCAGTTGACATTACCACGCAGAGTATTAATCTCACCATTATGGCAAATCATACGAAAAGGTTGTGCCAAACCCCAACTCGGAAAAGTATTGGTCGAAAAGCGTTGATGGACCAAAGCAAATGCTGACACCATACGAGTATCGGTAAAATCTTTATAGTAAGGCCCAAGCTGAGCGGCAAGCAGCATGCCCTTGTAAAGTAGTGTGCGACAAGACAGTGATGGAAGATAAAAGTATGAAAAGCCAGGTGGCTTTTCTTTTGCGATCCGCAATTCAATTTTTCGTCTAAGAATAAACAGTTTTGTCTCGAATTGTTCGTCTGTCTCGCAAGCTTGGCAGCGGCCAATAAACAAATGGGCGTGGTATGGTTCTGTAGGCAAGACCGAATGGCCAAGGTCAGAATTATCAACCGGGATTTCGCGCCAGCCAAGGCATGTTTGCCCCATACGCTGAATTTCTTGCTCTATAATCTGTTGGATATGAACGCGTTGGTTTTCTTCCCTCGGCAGAAAAACATGGCCAACGCTATAAAACCCAAGTTCTGGCAATGTGATATTGTGCTCTTTCGCAATGCTGACGCAAAATTCATGTGGCATTTGAATTAGAATGCCGCAGCCATCGCCAGCTTTTGGGTCAGCGCCAACAGCCCCGCGATGCTCTAGGTTTTTGAGAATCTCCAAACCTTGTTTGATGATGTCATAACTTTTGTTATTTTTCAGGTTGGCAATAAAACCAATACCACATGCATCATGTTCATGGCGTGGGTCATATAAACCCTGCGCATTTGGACCTCGTGGGGGCGTAGTATGAGTTTGCGTAAGAGAAGCATTATGTTGGGTATTATATCTAACCTGAGTATTCAATGCATATCTCCGACAAAGTGTAGAATTCAACTTTAAAACTAGAATACGCTAAAATTATATTATTTGTGTTCTACTTAAGACGAATATGTAAAATTTAGTTTAGCTTCAGACTTATTTAGATGTCACAGGCAAGGCTGTTTACATTTTATCTGGAGAGAGTCTGTTTTATAAAGGACAGTTTAATTGACCTAATATGAATGGAATATGCCAGATGGCTTAGACTTTTTCAAGGGAAGAGAGGCGTTTTCTAATATGCTCGGTTTAAACTTTAGAATAATATAAGCCTATAGCGCCTCAATTTTAAAAATAAATACCTCAGCTCAAAAAAGCTGAGGTATTATAACAATGCAGAAAATATCAATATGTTTTCTTTTTAGGAAAGTATTATGCTTTATCTTCGATTAAAGTATTTTTGTCTTCAATATTGATTGAGCGTGGTTTCATAGCTTCAGGAATTTCACGGGCCAGATCGATATGAAGCAAACCATTTTCCAGCTGAGCTGATTTCACTTCAACATAATCAGCGAGCTGAAAACGTCGCACGAAATTTCTGCCAGCTATGCCTTTATGCAACATGGTATGCCCCTCATTGCGTTCCTCGGCAGTTTTACTTCCTTTAATCGTTAAAGTATTTTCTCTGGCTTCAATATCAAGTTCTTGTCTTGAAAAGCCAGACACAGCAAGAGTTATGCGGTAGTCATTTTCATTGCGCCGAATAATATCATATGGCGGAAAACCAGTCGGTTCGAGATCAACCTTTGCAAATGAATCTAAAATAGATGCGACCCTGTCAAATCCTACGGTAGAGCGGTATAACGGGGTAAGATCAAAATGTTTCATAACAATCCTCCTTTTGAAGCGATGTTGGTAGGCCTACTAAAAGTCAAGCCAATTCATGAAGAAGATATGTACCCATATTTGGCGTACCCTATAAAATATAGATCGTAGCTTTTTTGTTTCAATACATTTGGATAAAAATAACAATTGATAACCTTGTTTTTATGCGCAACAAGCTCTAAACACAAAGAAGATTTTCGACAAAAGCTTAACCAGAAATAGTCTTATGGTCCTCGTCAATATAGCACGTAACCCTGTTCCTGCCGGAGCTGTCTCAGGTCACTTCAGAGGATATGACGGCGTAAAACTGCGCTTTGCCAGATGGCAATCAACGAGTGAAAAACGTAACGGTACGGTATGCGTTTTTACTGGTCGGTCAGAGTTTATAGAAAAATACTTTGAGGTTATCTCCGATTTAAGAATGCGAGGGTTCGCCGTTACTATTATGGATTGGCGCGGTCAAGGAGGATCACATAGAGAGTTACGCAATCCTCGCAAAGGACATATAAATTCGTTTTCTGAATATCAAAAAGATGTCCATTGCTATATGCGTGAGGTTGTTTTACCAGACTGTCCTCCACCTTATTTTACCTTAGCCCATTCGATGGGCGCGCAGATTATGATCCATATGTTGACGTCACAAAGTTCATGGTTTGAAAGAGCTGTTCTGGTCTCGCCAATGTTTCATTTAATGCCAACGCTTTTGCCGCTGTCACAAGGCACAATTACGTATTTAACCGAAATTCTATCATTTTTAGGAGTTGGAGAATATTATGTTCCAAGTGGGCGTGATGAAACATGGGATGAACAGCCATTTGAAGGAAATATCATTACATCGGATAAAACACGTTACAAACGTGCACAGGCCATTTTAGAAATAGCACCAGAGTTAGGGCTGGGTTCGCCTACTATTGGGTGGTTGCGTGCGGCTTGTCGCTCAATGGCAAAACTTGAGAAAGTAGAATTTCCAACTCAGATCCAGGTTCCAACTTTAATTATAGGTGCAGGGGCTGATAGAATTGTCTTAACTCGATTTGCGGAAGATTTTTCACTTCGTTTGAAAATTGGGTCTCATGTAACAATCCCAGGAGCACAACATGAAATTATGCAAGAACGCGATGAGTTGCGCCTGCAATTTTGGGCGGCATTCGATGCCTATATACCTGGAGGACGCGATTTGCCTTTGAAAGAGACATCCATGGTTTAGGGAAACATATTGGTACCGCCTCCCCGGATTGAACGGGGGACCTCTAGATCCACAATCTAGCGCTCTAACCAACTGAGCTAAGGCGGCATAAAACGTAAAAGAGTTCAATAAGACTTGAGAATTAAACACATATAGCAAAATACATGGTATTTTCAAATGATATCGATCAATTTCAAGACATATTCTCAATTTTTTAATAGAACAAAATAAAAAGCGTTAAACGGCAAATTGTTATGGAAAAAATGATCTGGGCGATTGAGCTAATTGGTGGCTTTGAGACAATCGGAAAAGCAGGTATCCTAGTCGTAACATGCTTGTGTGTTGCCCTGTTTTTTACCTTCTTTTTGAACAAATCCAGTTATGGTTTTTTAGGCAACTTTAGCTTAGCCATTATCGGTGGCGTTGGTGGATTTTTTTTGTTGCATCTCTTTTTTGCTGTTGGGAATAAGATTAGCCTAATTGGTTTTGACAACGATATTGATTATAATGCTGGCATGCTACTGGCAATTATGGGGCTTTCGTGTGCGATGGGACTGATGTCCAGCCTTGTTTTAATGAAAATCATCACTAGCCGATAAGCGTTAATACGCCTTAGGCTTTTTTCTCCCAACCCCCGTGAGCATTTTGCTGCCAGTAGGTTGCATCGTGTCCGGCATCTTTCGCGGTTTTCCATTGTTGTCTCGCCAGGGCAATTGCCTCCTCATTGTGCCCATCAAACAGATAAACAACACGCGTATATTCTGAAATATTCGCCTTATCTGCACCATCAACAAAAAAACGGATATTCGCATTATTGGGATTGATGTCACTTGTGGTAAGAAAAATCGGTTGTTCTGGGGGGTGACCATCTTGCGATGTGCCATGAGGCAAAAAAGACTGCTCATGATATGTCCACAAGTGTTGGTTCAGCGCTTCAACACGCTCGTCACTAGAAGCTTGCACAACAGCGCGCCATCCCCGTTCTAGCGATTTTTCAAGCAATCCCGGGAGAACACGATCTAACGTGGTGTGTTCTAAATGATAAAACAAAACATCGGTCATAGGAGATTAATTAGAAGAAGTTTGCATATATTTGGCAAGGTCCTCTTTTGAGGCTGCGGTTAACTCTACAGATTCGCCGCACCCACAAGCACTGGTTTGGTTGGGATTATTGAAAACAAATCCCGAAGAGAGCTTTTCCGTCTTATAGTCCATTTCACATCCTAATAGAAACAAGATCGCTTTAGGGTCAATGAACAGTTTAATGCCTTTATCTTCCACAACATCATCGCTGGTATTTTCCTTTGAAATATAATCCATGGTATATTCCATACCAGCACAGCCCCCATTTTTCACGCCAATGCGAAGACCAATAATGCTATCTTCAGATTTGGCCATGATCTGATGAATGCGCGTTGCTGCGGCATCTGTTAAAGAAATCATTTTCAGTTTGGAATGTGCTGTCATAACGATCAACTAAGTTTTTGATAGGAGCATTTGTAAAGCTATAGCGTAACTGATTTAAAATAATCTATTTTATTTTCATACAAAACCAACGACCGTCATTCCTGCGAAAGCAGAGGTCTCCCTTTGCATTTCTTCAGAGATTCCCGCTTTCGCGGAAATGACGCACTGAGAGTATCTTAAATAAAGATAAACCATTCTATATTATATCGCCTATAATAATATGATATGTGTCTTAAAAAAACATATTCAATGCAACCCGAGCTTCATCAGACATGCGCTCTGGTGTCCAGGGTGGGTCAAAGGTGAGGTTGACTTTGGTATCCATAACACCGGGCACTGAGCGAACCGCATTTTCCACCCAAATCGGCATTTCCCCAGCCACAGGGCAACCGGGTGCTGTCAGCGTCATATCGACAATAACATTACGATCGTCATCAACATCAATGCGGTAAATCAACCCAAGCTCATAAATATCAACCGGAATTTCAGGATCATAAACGGTTTTCAAAGCCGCGACCATGTCATTGGTTAAACGCTCAATTTCTTCAGCACTCAGAGCAGAATCTATAACGTTTGTGGTTGCGCCTGATGTAGATGTATCAGTGCTCTCAACATCAGCTGGCTCTGTTTGAGGTAATGTGTTTTCGTTTTGCTCGTTCATCATAAAACTATTATATCATATGTCGGTGTCATAAAGAGTTAAAAAAATGTTTTAGCTTTCTCTAAAGCCTCTGCCAGGCGATCTACATCCTGCATCGTATTGTACATCCCAAAAGATGCACGGCATGTAGATGTTACACCCAAATGGGCCATAAGTGGTTCAGCGCAATGGGCCCCCGCACGAACAGCAATGCCATAACGGTCAATAATTGTACTAATATCATGGGCATGAATACCATCTATCGAGAAAGAAAGAATACTTCCTTTACCAGGAGCTGTGCCAAAAATTTGAACTCCATCAATTTGGCCAAGACGCTCATGAGCGTAGGCAATGATTTTGCTTTCATGCGCTTGAATGTTTTCTCGCCCAATATCCATAATATAATTTAGGGCAGCCCCTAATCCAATAGCTTGAACAATTTGCGGCGTTCCAGCTTCAAAGCGATACGGCGGCTCAGCGTAAGTCACGCTGTCACAGGCAACGGTTTCAATCATCTCACCGCCGCCCATAAAGGGAGGCATATCTTGCAATACATCACTTTTGCCATAGAGCACACCAATCCCAGATGGCCCATAGACCTTATGCCCGGTGAACACATAAAAATCAGCATCAAGGTCTTGCACATCAATTGGCATATGCACAGCACTTTGACTGCCATCTACAAGAACGCGAATGCCCCTCTCATGAGCTAGAGAAATGACCTCTTTGATCGGAACAACAGTACCCAAAACATTAGACATGTGTGTAAGGGCAACCATTTTCGTGCGTGGTGACAGGGCCTGTTCAAAGGCATCTAAGTCAAAAGACCCATCCTCTTTGAGAGTGACCCACTTCAGAACTGCGCCTTTTTTCTCGCGATAAAAATGCCAGGGAATGATGTTGGAGTGATGCTCCATAATGCTAAGAACAATCTCATCACCCTCTGAAATATTTTTCCCACCATAAGAATGAGCAACAAGGTTGATAGCCTCTGTTGCATTTCCGGTAAAGACAATGTTCTTCTCAGACGGAGCATTTAAATAGCGCGCAACAGTTGTGCGTGCATTTTCATAGTTATTGGTCGCGGTATTGCTGAGGTAATGTAAACCACGATGCACATTTGCATATTCTTCAGCATAAGCTTTTTGAACAGTATCAAGCACCACTTTGGGTTTTTGGGCCGATGCACCATTATCCAAATAGACCAGTGTTTCACCGTGTACATCTCGTGAGAGAATAGGGAAGTCAGCACGAATGCGTTCAACATCGTATTCAGATTGTGTATTTCCTTGTTTGTCCGAAACTGAGGTTTGGGTATTCATGCTGTATAATCCAATAGAAAGCAAAACACATCTTGTGTTATTTATGTCCTCATCCCTGCGAAGGCAGAAATCCAAATGGACTTAATTTAATGGGCTGAAACTTATAATAGTTTATTTTCCAAGTTAAAGGTTAAAACCACTGACTTTTAGTCGGTAAGTAGGACTTTTAGTCCGTTTTTGCTATCATCATTAGACCCGCTTCACAATAATATTTTAGGGGCTGTACCAGATAACTAGGCAGCGTACTCATAAAATAGTTTGCTCAATCAAGCGAATATGATTCATTTCCCTTATTTTATATGGGGGAAGTATTGATGTCACGTTTTGATATGACAGATTTGGAATGGGATTTCATTAAATGTGCTCTCCCAAACAAGAACCGCGGTGTGAAACGTGTTTGCGA
>JBCCCO010000004.1:0-74074 GCA_039033475.1 Pseudomonadota bacterium
TCAGTAGGAAATAAAATAGAAATATTAAAAGGTTTAAATGAGGGACAGTTAGTTGTTGTTAAAGGGAACGAAAATTTAAGGCCAAATCAAACAATCAAAATAAAAACAAATAAAAAGAAATAAAAGTAAGAATATAGGGAATAATATTTAATTATGGATAGTATAATTAAACTTGCAATCAAGCAACCTATCGCAGTTGCTGCCTTTGTTTTTTTAATTATAGCTTTTAGTAAAACTTAACTTATAAGTTTTAAATGTTTCTATCCTTGATAAAATGATAAGGATATTTTCTTTATCGTATTTAAACAACAGAATTTATGACAGAGCATATCAACACTTAACTGACTATTCTCTGCCCCGGCCTCCATCCTTGTGAGATGTCAAAAAAGAGGCTTGTGAAAGAATAACATATGACCGTGTTAACAGCTAACAATTTACACAAACACATGACTTCATGTATGAACAAAGACTATGATGCTTGTTCTCTTATAACCAAGCTATATTCTTGCTCTTACTCACGTAAATTTGGCACGCTGTTACTAACTTTTAAGAGCGCACTTATGCGAGTAAGACGGATTTTTACAAAACATAGTTTTATTTCCCTTCGTCCTTGCAAATGCGCTAAGGATACAAAACAATGGCAAATAAAATGCTTATTGATGCCTCACACCCAGAGGAAACTCGGGTGGTGGTCTCACGCGGCAAGCGTATTGAAGAATTTGACTATGAATCAGCCTCACGAAAGCAACTTCGTGGCAGCATCTACTTAGCAAAAGTTACTCGTGTTGAGTCTTCGCTTCAGGCAGCTTTTGTGGACTATGGTGGAAACCGCCATGGTTTTCTTGCCTTTAGCGAGATTCACCCGGATTACTACCAAATTCCTGTTGCTGATCGCCAGGCTTTACTCGAAGAAGAGGCGCAAGCTCAAGCTGAGTATGATAATGATGATGTTGAGGGTGAAAGCTCCTTAGATGAGCCCAGCCCTACTTCTTTAGAAGAAGAGCAAGATGCGCCTGTAGGCGATGAGTCAAAAGACAACGCAGATCAAATATCATCCGCTCCATTAGAGAGGGGCACTGGTGATGATGGCGTTGTCACACAGGATATCGTATCTACCTCTACAGATGTCACAGAGTTATCTGCAGAAATAAAGAGTGCAGAAAATAACACCTCTGAAGGTGAAAGCCAAGACTCAGAACTCACCTCGAGTATAGAACAGAGCGACCAAGACAATGATCTGGAGGCTGTTAATGATGATGATGAGCTTAGTGAAAGCAATTCTGAAGATGAGATGTCTGACGTTGAGTCAGTGGGCAGTGAAGATGCCTTGGAAGAACTTCCTGTTCGCTCAAGACGCAGGAAGCGTGCCTACAAAATTCAAGAAGTCATTCGCCGTAGACAAATTATTCTCGTTCAGGTTGTTAAAGAGGAGCGCGGAACCAAAGGTGCTGCTCTAACTACATATCTTTCTTTGGCTGGACGTTATACCGTTTTAATGCCAAACACTGCGCGTGGCGGAGGCATTTCACGAAAAATCACCAATCCTACCGATCGTAAGCGCTTGAAAAAAATTGCTAACGAGTTGGAAATTCCAAGCGAAACGGGTCTTATCATTCGCACAGCAGGTGCTTCTCGAACTAAGACAGAAATCAAACGTGATTATGAGTATCTCTTACGCCTTTGGGAAAATGTGCGGGATCTCACCTTGAAATCACAAGCTCCTTGTCTTGTTTATGAAGAAGGGAACCTGATTAAGCGCTCTATTAGAGATCATTATTCTAGAGAAATTGATGAAGTTCTGGTTGCAGGTGAAGAGGCTTATAAAGAAGCCAAAAATTTCATGCGCATGATTATGCCAAGCCATGCCAAAAATGTGCAACCTTATAAAGACGCGCAACCTATTTTTGTGCAACATCAAATCGAACGTCAACTCAATGAACTTTATAGCCCATATGTGACCCTTCAGTCTGGCGGTTATATCGTAATTAATCAGACAGAAGCGCTTGTTGCGGTTGATGTGAACTCTGGACGCGCTACTCATGAGCATAATATTGAAGATACGGCATTACGAACTAATTTGGAAGCAGCTGAAGAAATTGCCCGGCAATTGCGGCTACGTGATTTGGCGGGTCTTGTTGTAATTGATTTTATTGATATGGACGAGCGCCGCAATAATCGGGCGGTTGAACGAAAGTTAAAAGAATGTTTGCGTAATGATCGTGCTCGCATTCAAGTCGGACGCATTAGTCATTTTGGTTTACTTGAAATGTCTCGCCAACGCTTGCGTACAGGCGTTTTGGAAGGCACCACAACACAATGTCCGCACTGTCTCGGCACGGGCATTATACGTTCAACAGACTCTGTTGCTTTATCGGTTTTGAGGTCTTTGGAAGACACACTAATCGTTGACCAGTGCGCCAACTTAACCGCAACCACTTCAGTCGAAGTTGCTCTTTATATTTTGAACCAGAAACGTCCTTATTTGAAGGATATTGAAGCTAGATACAGTGTTGATATTACAGTCGTTGCAGACCAACAGCTTCAAGGTGGCAATTTCAAAATTGAGCAAGGCAGTGTTGACACAACATCAAACCGAGATAGCAATGCGGTTGTCAAAATGGATTGGGCTTTTCCACCACCTGGAGAAGACAGTGAAGCAAAATCCGACGATGACGGACGGCGCAAACGCCGCCGCAGACGTCGGCGCCGCTCTGACCGAACAGACAACACATCATCTGATGCTCAGAATAATCCTGCAACTTTTGGTGAACCGCATAATGAAGATAATGACATAAATGTTGGCGAGAGCTCTTCTGACCGTGAAGACACTGAAACTGCTGGGACAGAAACAGGACGTCATGAGCGCGATGATGGAGACAGACCAAGGGGACGCAATCGCCATCGCCGCAGGGGGCAACGTGGAGGCCGTCGCAATCGTTCATACAACAGTTCAGAACATCGCGATGCATCTGGACCACATGAACAACAAAACAGTAATGACAATGCACCAGCATTGGATACTTCTCAGGACATTCCAAATTTTGAACAGACCCCAGCAAGCACACAAGATAGTAACAATTTATCTCAAGAGACATCTGAAAAAACTGAACAATTTGCTAACGCAAAACATGATACAGATTCAGAGCGCTCAAGAGGACGGCGCAGATCTCACAGAAGCCGGAGACGGTCATCACCCCGCAAACCAGAAGCGTCTTCAGAAAACGAGAATTTAGATCATAATTCGACGCAATCTAAAGCCTCTCCTGAGATGAGCGAGAATGTTATTTCTCCTTCTTTTGAGGATAGAACACCAACTCAGGATGTCGCAGGGTCTGCGGATAAGAAAAAGGCTAGCGCCGCAGCAGAAGATAAATCTGGCGATACACCTAAAAGAGGTCGAGCAAGACGATCGAATGGTCGCACAAAGACTGTCGTAGATACACAAGATATTGCGATGAACAAAACTGCTGCTCTTGCTGATCAAGAAGTTAAGCCCGCAAGAAAAGGATGGTGGAACAACACGCGTAGCGGAGCAGGTGAATAAAACCATTCCAGGACCCAATACTTTGCACTTAAAAGTATTGGGCGACATTATATGTAATATTCATGATTTAATCATTTGATAGGTGCTGCCATAACTCTTTTATCAAACATAAATCAGCATTAGGAAGTGTATCTTTTGCCAGATCTTATCTCGACTTATACACATCATTATTCTCAAACGGAGGCTTAGCGCTCTTTCTCAAACATCTTCTGAATAATTCAGACCCTTCATCCATGATTGTATCGGCACGTTTGAGCCAAGTTTCGCCTTGGCGCAATTTTTTATCAAGTACTGCCATAGTTTTAGCCAAGCCCGCATCTTCGTCTTTTAACCAAATACGAAACACGTCCAGGTAAACTTTGCTGAGACCAACACATCGCAATCGCCCTTTTGCCCCCTCACTGTGAAGGGTTGCCGCGACGAGCATCCAGCGCATTGAAACTTCAAAATCTGTAAATGGAATATTTGATACTTGATTGAATTTCCATAGATCCTTTGTAATTGAGTTGATCGCAGTTTTAAAAGGTTGCATCACTGTAAAGCGGGTCATGATAACATCAAACAGACGATCTCGCGGCGTTTCATCTCCTATATCTGCATCCGCTTCAGTTTGCGTGAGGACCTCTTTGTCAATGCGATTGATGAAGGCTGATAAAATTAATTTTTTGGATGGGAATTCATTGTGTAACTCAGATAATGAAACATTTGCCGCATTCGCAATATCCCGTAAGCTTACATCTGACCAACGTTTGTTTTCAGCGCATTGCAAAGCAGCAATAATGATTTTATCGTCTAAGTGAGTGTTGTTGAGCATGTTGTCTAATCTACATTTATTGCTCTCTGAAAGACCGCATCATTTGATCAGACAGAGGTTTCAGTAAATAACTTAAGGCAGTTCTCTGGCCTGTTTTAATAAAAACTTCAGCGGGCATTCCAGGTATTAACTTACGGTTACCTAGACGTTTTAGTTCATTTTTAGCTAAAGCAACACGGACAGAATAGTAAGGTGGCATGTTATCACGCTCACGCGGCCGCATCAAATCGGCAGAAACAGTAATCACTTCTCCATTTAACTCAGGAGTTGTTCCTTGTGCAAACGCAGAAAACCTGAGTAAAGCATCCTGGCCAATTTTAACCTGATCAATGTGTTGCGGCTCGACACGAGCTTCGATCACAAGCTCATCTTGCTCTGGTATAATCAACATTGCCGGTTCACGCGGTGAAATTACACCTCCTATGGTATGCACATTTAATTGATGCACAAAACCAGATTGTGGCGCACGAATCTCCGTTCGCTTGAGCTTCGTTTCAGCTGCAATGCGGCGCTCTGTCAATTCTGCAATCTTTGTTTGGGTTTCACGCAATTGCGTTAAAACTTCTGTTTGCTGATCTTGGTCAATTTGAATGATACGCAATCGCGTTTCACCGATTTGCCCTTGCGCCCTTGAAATCGAAGCAATATGTTCGCCGCGCTCGCCCTTTAATTTAGCGGCTTCACGCTCCAAAACGAGAACCCGCGATACAGGCACCAGTTCTTTTTCACGTAAACTTTTCAAAGAAGTCAGCTCTTGCAATATTAATTTCACTTGTTCTTGCTTAGAAACTTGCTGAGCTTTAAGGCCTGTAATTTCTTGCTGTAACTGGCCGATACGTTCTGAAAGTTGATCTTTTTTACCCTGATTGGCCAATCGCCGCGCTCTGAAAAGTTTTCTTTGGCCTGAAAGTATTTTTTTAATTTCAAGATCTGCTTTTTGTTGAGAAGTTAAGCGTTCTGAAAAATCAATCGTTTGAGCTTCATCGCGCTCAGCCTGCAAGCGAGCGTGGCTTGCTTGTAACTCGTTTAATTGAGCGTTGATAATTGCCAAATTTGCTCGCGTTTCTGTTTCATCCAGGCGTAGGAGTAGATCTCCGGCTTTGACCTGCTGCCCATCTTTAACATGAATTTCAGAAACAATGCCGCCATCCACATGCTGTACTTTCTTTGAGTTGCTCTCTACAACAATACTGCCGTTTGCAATCACTGCACCACTGATAGAGGCCCAAGCTGCCCATCCCCCAATACCACACACCAACAGCACCATAAGACATAGGCCTGTATATGAATAAACTTGTAAAGCTTTTGCTGTTGGAGTTGTCATATGCTTTAGCCAAACCCTATTCCTGTTTTGCGAGTTGCGGCATGAGGTGACGGAGCACATCATCTCGTAAGCCAAATGCTTTTTGCTGACCTTCTATAATGCAGAGTAAAAAATCAGCGATTTTAATCGCACTTGGGCGGTGGGCAATAATGATGACTGCTTTTTTCTGGCGTTTCATGGTTTGTACCGCTTCGACTAAAGCCGCTTCACCTTCCATATCAAGGTTAGAATTTGGCTCATCAAGAACAATAAAAACCGGGTCATCGTACAAAGCCCGAGCCAAACCAACACGCTGGCGCTGGCCGGCAGATAGCACCGCGCCATGTTCTCCAATTTTTGTATTATATCCCTCAGGCAATCGTAAAATCATATCATGAACATTAGCTAATTTCGCAGCTTTAATAACAGCTCCTGGATTAGCATTAAGTGAGAAACGGGATATATTTTCTTCAATTGTGCCATCAAATAATTCCACATCTTGCGGTAGATATCCAATTGCTTTGCCGAGTTGTTCAGGATTCCATTGCTCTATTGGCGCTCCATCTATGCGCATTTCTCCCTTGGCTACAGGCCACACCCCAACCATGACACGGGCAAGGGTAGATTTGCCTGCCCCTGTTGGTCCCACAATTCCGAGCACCTGACCAGGCTCTAGTTTAAAGTCAATGCCTTGCAATAACGGAAGATGACTATTTGGTGCAGGAACAATAAGGTTTTCAGCATGGATATGTCCCTCTGGTTGAGGCAACTCCATTTGTTCATCTGGCTCAACAGTTTTGGAAAAGATGAGATCAAGACGTTTCTTGGCCCGTCGAAAATTGAGAAAACCACGCCATTGCGCAATAGATTGCTCTAACGGGGCCAAAGCACGCGACATAATAATAGACGATGCAATCATAACGCCTGGTGTAATCTCTTGTAAAATAGCCAAATAAGCCCCTAATGCCAAAACAGCTGATTGCAAAAACAAACGTATCACCTTTGAGCTAGAGGTGATTGTGGTTCCTCGATCACTCGCTTGATCATGATCTCCAATTGCATTTTCTCTGAGCATTTGCCATCGGGTACGCATTGATGAGAGCATGCCCATCGCCTTGACAACCTCAGCATTACGTCTGCTTTCTTCTGCGAACCTATGGGCTGCAATACTAGATTGTGCCGCATCTTCAAATCGTTGACGTGTCAGAATTTCATTTAGCAAGGCAAATACAAAAAGTACAACAGCACCAAGTGTCGCCAAAAGGCCAAGCCAAGTGTGCATGAGAAAAATCACACAAAGATAAATAGGAACCCATGGAGTGTCAAACAATGTTGCAGGTCCAGGACTTGATAAAAACTGCCGCAACGTATCAAGATCGCGTAAAGGCTGTGCATTAACGCCAGGAGTACGATTGAGCGCATGAAAAATAACTTTATCAAAAACACCAGACCCAATTTGTTCATCCACCCGGCGGCCTATGCGCACAAGCATTCGGGACCGAATAAACTCAAGTAATCCCATGAAAGCATAAAGGCCAATGACTAGAAAGGTGAGAGCAATAAGTGTAGGAACACTTCGGCTGGTGAGGACACGGTCATAAACCTGCAACATAAACAAGGGACCGGTTAGCATGAGCAAATTAATGCAACAGCTGAAGAGTCCGATGTTTAAAAGGGCCGACCTGCAAGCACTATAAGCTTCTGAGATTTTTGTATGCAGCAGATTACGATTGCCCTTTGCCATGAATGAAATACTTTTTGGAAACAACGCAAAGTCTGAAAAGACTTATGCATTAGCCATTCGAACCTTCAGTTGTGTTCTGGGGAACAATTGCAATATCATCTATCGATGCACACTTCAAATCGCCGTTTTCACTGCGAACGCGCATCTTAACAGTCTTATCTTGAAATTCTGTTTGCCGCAACAGCCCAAGAAGCTGTCTTGCGATATCACCATTGCCTACGACTTCGATAATCCAGATATTCTTACCACTTTTCCACTCATTTGGCTTTAGCCGAACGGGACGATCAATATTATCTGTAAACTCTTTATCTCTCTCGTCTGAAATTTCCGCCCAAAGAACTGCTGCAACAGGTGCTGTTTGTCCAGTCTCTTGATCACGAGCTTCGGCAACCCGGTATTGTCCGGTTAAGAGACCTGGTAGAACCATCCATTCTAAATCTGTTAAAGTGTTGTACTTATGGTTTGGAGAACGCATAAATAGGCCAACCATTTCCCCAAATGCCGCAGACACTAACTTTTTATTAACCACACCTTCTTTACTTAATTCTTCGTTTGTTTCTGGCTTTTTATCCTCGGAAGTCTTAACGCCTTGAGCTTCTTGCGTTGCAGGGTGGGCATACTCGGCTTCTTCTGTACTTTTTTTTCTAAACATCATGACTCCTCGACATAAATACTAAAAAACCATTTATATAAATAACATAGACAGGTAAAATAAGGATTTATATTACAAAAAGGGGCTGTACCAAATAACAATATTTTACGTTATCTGGTACAGCCCCAAATTTTTTATGTCTATGACATGGGCGGCAAATAGGAATATCAGATTAAGTTTGAGTGATTATATATATTGCAATACTGTCTCTCATACAATTAAGTCCTGTTGACGTTCACTTTATATTCAAAAAAAGTTATTTATAGCAGCTGTATATTATTTGTTATCGTAGTGCTGTCGTGCGATATCTCACACTTAACAAAGTGAAATGAAAAGAGCTTAAGTCGTGTCTAGAAGACAATTTGAAAAACCTGCCATGCGGGATCCGCGTCTTGATTTTTTTCGCGGCATAGGCATGTTTATTATCTTTATCGCCCATGTTCCGAGTAATGCCTGGACATTGTACATCCCAGCTCGGTTTGGATTCTCTGATGCAACGGAAGTTTTCGTTTTTTGCTCCGGCATGGCATCCGCTATAGCATTTGGCAAAGTTTACAGCGAACGGGGATGGCTGCTTGGAACTTCACGCATTTTATTCCGGACCTGGCAGGTGTACTGGGTCCATCTTGCGTTATTCTTATTCTTATTAACACTCATGTGCTTTTTCGATAGCCTTGGTGTATTTGAGAAGAGCTATGTCTCCCAACTTAACTTGCATAAGTTTCTTGAAAACCCTCAGCAAAATTTGATCGGGTTAATGACCCTCACATATGTTCCAAATTATTTTGATATTCTGCCTATGTATATCGGGATATTGCTAATGGTGCCGATTATTATGGCATTGCGCAAGTTTGGGGTGCTGCCACCACTTGTATTTATGTTTGTTCTTTGGCTGTCGGCGCAATTTTCTTATTTTCAGCTACCAGCAGAACCGTGGTCAGATCGCGCTTGGTTTTTTAATCCCTTCGGCTGGCAGTTGATCTTCTTTACAGGCTTTGCTTTTATGGCAGGCTGGATTAAACCACCGCCAGTCAATAAATACTTGATAACCCTGTCAGCTATTATTTTAATAATAACAATTCCACTAGCCTTCCATAAAATTATTAAAGAAGTCGTTTTTATTCAAGAGCTGCGCCGAGACTATGATGATCTAATTTTCAAAACAAATCTAGGAGTTCTGCGCTATATTCATTTTCTTGCTCTTTCATATATCTGCTGGGTTTTAGCAGGACCAGGCGGTCAATGGTTGCAAATTAAAAAAGGCATAGCAAGTTATGTAATCGCAATTATTCATAAGGTTGGACAGCAAGCACTTTCAACATTTATTGCGGGTATGGTTATGGCCCAAGTCTTTGGTGTGTTTCTGGATGTCACCGGTCGCACAGCGCTAACCTATACCATTGCAAATTTTGGAGGATTTATATGCTTGATTATTACCGCGTATGTTGTGTCTTGGTTTAAAAGTCAACCTTGGAAAATTAAGCACAAACAAAGATTGAAAATGTTACCAGAGTAAACAATTACGAAGGAACCTTGTTGGGGGCCTGTGACGTTTCCAGCTGACCCGCCTATATGCCGCTAGCCTATCTACATAGGGAGTAGTGACCCAGCCCAACCAGCGGATAACTTCTCAGAGTAAATAAACCTTATCGTGTACCAAACATACGAGCACCAACAGGGCGAAACCGTGGGCCCGAAGAATTAAGCGAAGGCTCAATGTAATCTCTGCCATAAGGTGTAATATTATCGCCAACAACAATACGCTCAGAACCAAACCGATCATCCCAACGCTTTACCAATTGGTTTGCCTGTCCTTGCACTTGCCGATTGGCCTGACCAGAAATCTTTTGATATAAATTTAAAATCCATTGATTATTCTTCGAAACAACATTGCGTTTGGCAAGCTTTAGAAAGGCAAGCCCTTTGGCTTTATTTTGCTTGAAATCTTGTCCTAACCACAAAATTTCACCAAGAACAGCTTGGGATCCTGGATGATTTTTACGCGCGGCATTCAAAAGCCAGCGCACGGCACGTTGGGTGTTTTTTTGCACGCCATTACCCTTGAGATACATCATCGCCAGATAATACTGGCCGTAAGGATCTTGAAAGTATGAAGCTGCATGGTGATACATGCGCACAGCTTCTTCATCATTAGGTTCTTTAAATCCTGGAATTCCAATGCTGTAATAATTCCCTAATGTCACAAACGCCTCAGATGAAACTTTTGCGAATGGGCTAAAGGGATGAATTTCAGCAAGGCTATCAGCCAATAACTGATAATATTTAAAAGCCTTCAAATGGTCCTGTGACGCCCCTTTCAAACCATACAAGTAAATTCGGGCCAACCAGAGTTGCGCTTGATGCAATTCGCCCTTTGCTGCATATTCAAGAGCAGGCAACGCAATATCCATACGGTTCGCATGAAAGCCACTCATACCTTGTCGATAGGCCTCAGTGTGGGATGAAAATAAAATGTTTTCTGTTAGTGGAGTTTCTAATTTTGTTTCAGCATTCACTTTCATAAAACTGATATTACAAAGCAGCAATATGATAAGAGTGACGGATAAAGAATTCATAATATTAAAATTTCGCTTAGATATCTGCATAACACACTACTTCTTTTTTGCCACCGGGGTGTGTTACGGCACCTAAATAAGCAGGTCCTACTTGACCTGCATATTTATGTAACACACCACTTTGATATAAATTATCAGGAATATTCCATTCTACTTTACGCTGTTTCAATTCCTCTTCGCTAACTTTTAAGTCAATAAAACCAGATTCTGCATCAATTGATATAATGTCACCGTCTCTAACAAGGGCGATGGGGCCACCAACCGCAGCCTCTGGCCCCACATGACCAATGCAAAACCCCCGCGTACCACCTGAAAAACGTCCATCTGTTATTAAGGCAACTTTTTCACCCATACCTTGACCATAAATCGCAGCTGTTGTAGAAAGCATTTCACGCATGCCGGGTCCACCTTTGGGCCCTTCGTAGCGAATTACTATAATATCGCCTTCATCATATTGCCGGTTTTCCACGGCAGCGAAGGCATCTTCTTCACAATCAAAGCAGCGTGCTGGGCCTTCAAAACTTAACGACTTCAGGCCTGCAATCTTAACAATCGCACCATCTGGAGCCAGTGAGCCTTTTAATCCAACAACACCACCTTGTTTAGTTATAGGGTTAGAAACTGGATAAATTACGTCCTGATCGGTACTAAATGTGACATTTTCTAGGTTTTCTGCAAGAGTTCGACCCGTTACAGTCATACAATCGCCATTGAGGTACCCACCATCCATTAAGGTTTTTAGCAACACAGGCACTCCACCAACGTCATGCATGTCTTTGGCTACATATTTTCCACCAGGCTTTAGATCAGCGATGTATGGTGTCTTCTTAAAGATTTCAGCAACATCAAAAAGGTTAAAATCAATGCCGATTTCATGGGCGATTGCTGGTAAATGAAGGGCCGCATTGGTTGAGCCGCCGCTTGCGGCAACAACAGTTGCTGCATTTTCAAGTGAGGCTCGGGTCACGATATCACGCGGGCGGAGATTATCTGCAATCAAGCGCATCACGGCTTTTCCACTGGCATGTGCATATTCATCGCGGCTTTCATAAGGTGCAGGGGTGCCAGCAGAACCCGGTAGAGCAATGCCCATTGCCTCGGAAACACACGCCATTGTGTTCGCAGTAAACTGCCCACCACAAGAGCCCGCACTAGGACAGGCAACGCATTCAAGTTCAAGCAGTTCATCACGGCTCATGTTGCCAGCAGAATACTGCCCTACGCCTTCGAAGACATCAACCACGGTGACGTCTTTTCCTTTATACCTGCCGGGTAAAATAGAGCCACCATACATAAAAACACTTGGCACATTAAGCCGTACCATAGCCATCATAATACCAGGTAAGGATTTGTCACAGCCAGCAAGTCCGACCAAAGCATCGTAACAGTGGCCACGCATGGTGAGCTCAATAGAATCCGCAATAACTTCGCGTGAGACCAAAGAGGATTTCATGCCTTGATGCCCCATGGCAATGCCATCAGTGACTGTTATCGTGCAAAATTCGCGGGGTGTACCGTGTGCTTCTTGCACTCCTTTTTTAGCCGCTTGAGCTTGGCGCATAAGCGCTATATTACAAGGTGCAGCTTCATTCCAGCACGATACAACGCCTACAAAAGGTTGATGAATTTGCTCTTCCGTAAGACCCATGGCATAATAGTACGATCGATGCGGCGCTCTTTCGGGACCTTCGGTAACATGCCGGCTCGGAAGTCTTGATTTATCGAATGACATTCTCGTCACAAAAATAGCCTTGTCTAAAGAAGCGATAACCAATCAGGTGCGTCGTATGAGATCAGTATTATTTGGTATCTCTTCTACTTAGATAAATTAAGTTAGTCCCACTACGAAACTCACCCTATCAAGCGATAATTTATGAACTTTGTGGCTGAAACGAGGCAAGGTTAACGCGCTTTGTGTCTTTCAAGCAACGAATCTAAGCTATATATGATATAAAGTGAATAAAGCAATTCGGCTATGCCCATTTCGACACACATCATGAAAAAATAAAGTAAATGAAATTTAAATACTTAATTTTACTTAAACATTTCAATTAAACGCAAATGTAAATATGAATAGATAACTGGTTGCTTTAAAAAGAATGAGAAGATCAATATAGTTTTTTAGAACACTGTGGTGTAATATTTGTTGCTGCAATGTCACATCCATAAGAATGAATTCAAATTCGCTTTTTGTATTTTGAATCCATGGCTGAATGAAATCTTTTTTCCAAGATATAGCAAAGAAAACATCATTTTTGAGCCTTAGTGTCGTCCAATTCATAAACTACTTCAAAGCTATAAATTAAATAATAAGCAAATGAAGTAAAATGATAGTTTTAAGCGTTACAAAAATTCAAGCTTTATTGGTTGTTCTATTTGCATTAATAAGTTGCGTGTTTGTCTTATCTTACCCTGCTTTATCAAATGATGGTTATTATAGAACATATGACAGTAAAAAGTCTTCCGATGAAATTAAAAAAGACAATTGGCAGAGTTCGGTTTCTGGGAATACAACATCTGGCAACACGGCAATAGATCAAGCGATACATGGTGAAAAGCTCAGGGATCTAAAAACACCACAAACGGTTTATGAGAGTCATACATCTGATCACGGCAAAACATCCCATCAAGGGCCGGCAAGCACGCATGCCGACCACAGTCCTCATCAAAATCATGTAAGTGAGCATAGCAGTGAGCATGGAACCCACGGAGCTCGAGCGCCAATAGGGGTTATGGGAGATCATTTGTTGCATAAAAAAGGGCAATGGATGTTGTCCTATCGACACATGTATATGAACATGGAAGGCAATCGCATTGGTGATGATGATATATCACCCGAGAGAATTGTAACTACAGTACCCAACCGTTTTTCTGGCCAACCAATGCAGCCTCCAACCTTACGTGTTGTGCCTACCGAGATGGATATGCACATGAACATGTTTGGTGGTATGTATGCCGCAGCAGATAATGTCACGCTGATGGCTATGGTGAATTATCATTCTAAGGAAATGGACCACATTACTTTTGCGGGTGGTATGGGAACAACGCAACTTGGACGCTTTACAACACAAACAGAAGGCTTTGGGGATGTAAAACTGTCTGCCCTTGTTGCTTTGTATGAAGATGATATTCATAAAGTTCATTTGAATTTAGGTTTAAGTATTCCAACAGGCAGTATTACTGAAAAAGATAAGATTCTAACGCCTATGGGAATGACGCCTGAAGTGCGTTTACCCTATGCTATGCAACTTGGCACTGGAACATTCGATGCCCTTCCTGGCATCACCTACACAGGTCAAAAAGGAGATTTCTCGTGGGGCGCGCAATATAAAGGATCTATCCCACTAGAAGATGAGAATGATGAAGGTTATCGTTATAGCGATAAGCACGAAGGTACTGCCTGGGTGGCATATCAATGGGCCCCTTGGATTAGTACATCATTACGCGTTGCAGGATCGACGCAAGATTCCATTGATGGCATAGACAGTGAGATTGTTGCACCGGTCCAGACGGCTGATCCTGATAATTATGGTGGTGAGCGCATTGATTTGCTGTTTGGTGTTAGTATGGCTGGACAGCAAGGTGCTCTAAGCGGCCACCGTTTTGCGTTTGAGATTGGAACCCCGATATATCAAGACCTAAATGGGCCTCAAATGGAAACAGATTTGATCTTGACTGTTGGTTGGCAAAAAGCTTTTTAAGGTCTTCGAAGCATGTCATGTCTAATAATGTCATGATGAGAAAGGCTATTAGGCATGACCAACATCGTTAACTAGAAACGTAGGGTCGATGCCCATTTGAGCAAGAGCTTGGTTATATTTTTCCTCGGTTTTGTGGCCAAAAACGATATTAGGGTCAGCAGGACAGTTGAGCCAACCATTGGCTTTTAGTTCAATTTCCAGTTGACCTGGACGCCAACCTGCGTAGCCCAGTGCAAGCAAAGCGCGATCCGGACCATTCCCTGTTGCAATGGCGCGCAAAATATCAATAGTTGCTGTTAGGGATACAGCATCGTCTATGGATAAAGTTGCCTCCTTGGCGTGATAATCACAGCTGTGGAGTACAAAACCACGCCCAGTTTCAACAGGGCCGCCTTTGTGGACAGCCATATCTTGTACGACTGAGGGTAGATAAATTTGGTTGTTATCCTTGGGTTGTGGCAAAATACTAAGCTGTTCCAAAAGTTCTGAAAAGCTAATGTTTGAGGCTTGTTTGTTTATGATGAGCCCCATAGCGCCATCGGCTGAGTGAGCGCACATATAGATAACCGCCTTGTTAAAACGCTTATCCGCCATGCCGGGCATAGCTATCAAAAGTTGCCCTTCTAAGTAATTTCCCTCCTCAGAGGGCTCTAAATCTAAATTTCGCTCAAACATGCATAGATACTAACTGATTGTAACGTTACCCGTGAAGAGGGATATAATGTTATTCCATTAAAAAAACAGGTTCCATAAGCAACCTTCTGCTATTTTAGCATAGGAATATTCAAAAAATTGTGATGACCGATGTAATCATTTGAAAATTAAAAATTTAAACATACACTATATAAAGGAAGAGCACCAATTCTCTATAGTACTAAAAGTTTAATTGGACTTTCTTTAAAAATATATTTTTTCAAAGGGTTAAAATGTATTTAACGTTTTATAAGAGACAATTTACGCTATTCGCGTTTGTTTTGTTAAGCCTGTTTATTATAACCAGTGCATTACATTCAGTGTATGCCTTTTCTTCCTGGGTTCACAATAACTACAGCAAAGTGCGCTTATTAACTATGTACGAGAAAATTCCAGAAACCCAAAAAGGAGTTTACAGTGCAGGTATATATTTGAAAATGAAGGAAGGATGGAAGACGTATTGGCGTATTCCGGGCGACAGTGGTGTTCCTCCTCATTTTAATTGGTCTGGATCTTCAAATATAAAAAATGTAGAAGTACTTTGGCCAGCGCCTCAAAAATTTGTGGATCCTTATGGCATATCCATCGGCTATGATTCAGAAATTTTATTTCCAGCGAAAATTGAACCCATTGACAGCAGCAAGCCCATTTTGCTTAACGTGACATTTGATTATGGGGTATGCAAAGATATTTGCGTTCCTGAGCAGGCCAAGCTGAATATAAAATTTGATAAACACAGTATAACAACACGAAAAGACAAACAGCTTATCAAGCAATATATGGCATCTGTTCCAAAACAAGTGCAATTTTCAGATGAGAAAAATGCAAATCAAAAGCTCTTACCTGCTATAAATAATATATCTGCAAAATTGGAAGGCAAAACACCCCATATTTTGATTGAAGCTCTTTTTCGTAAAGGTGCAAAAACAGCTGATATTTTTGTTGAAACATCAGATAACTTTTATCTCGCTTGGCCAAAACAGGTTGGTAAAAGCCCTGCGGAAAGCAAGCGCGAACTAATTACCTATCGTATTGATTTGAAAAAAAACAGTAATTTAAATAAACTTAAAGGTCAAAATTTGATAATGACGCTCGTTTCAGAAAAAACGCAATCAGAAGTATACTGGAAAGTGCCATGATAGCAATAGCATAGCCCGCTTGAGAAGAACAATAAATTCCCCTTTTGTTAAAAATATCTCACTATGGCAAAAGTTTGTTGGACTTGCGTCTTTTTGCTGGACAAACCCTACCCAAATCAATTCAAATACAGTTATCCAAATAAAGTAATGCTTATTCTATTCGTTTCAAAGCTCGCACTTTGAAATCGTGTTTTTGTATTCGTGCATAAAGATACTCAAATCTTATCTGGCAAAATAGATGACACTACAAAAATACACCTACAATACTATATTTTTTCTTAATTCGTTAAAAGCAAGGGATGTTTTCCTTCCCTTTTTAATCATTATCATTTTAGGAATTGCCCTTTTTCGCTTCGCCCATCATACGGCCACATCACAAAATGAAGTTCTCGCACAAGCGAACGCGACGCTTTCGCAAATGCTAAGCCATGTGCAGACTGACATACATAATACATTTTCTAAGCGCTCTCAAAACATAGAAAATAATTTTGGTACATGGCCTGTTTTGCTAAATAAAAGTGTTGAAAGAAACGGCATCTCTTTAAAAAATAAGCGTGTTTTGCTGGCTGACTTAAACGGCATAATACGTGCAGATCTTCCGGGTGGTCAGTTCGCATTAGGTGAAAGTCTTTTTAACACCTTTCCTGATCATATATGGTTGCAAGCCTTTTCAGGTAATACACATCAATCGACCCAAGTTCCTATTACGAAAGTGGCTCACATTGCGTCTTTCAGGCTTGTGCCAGATGTTGGCCTGGTGATCCTTCTTGAAAAATCTATGGTAAGCCTAAATGCTTGGCAAAGTAAAATTTTCCTTGAAGCTGCTTTTTTTCTTATCCTATTTTCTGTTTTTGGTATTTTGTATTTTATGATGCAAGAGAAATCTCAAAGAGTTTATCATCTTCAAAAACAGACTCCTCACCCTATAAAATTCAATTCTTCTTTTGGAAAAAATTCTCATAATGTTAGCAATTTACTTGGGCAAACAAGATCAAGCATTTGGCACTGGGATTTGCAAAATAATAAAATTTGTTGGTCCAACTCAATGAGTAGGATGCTTGGAATGCACACGCATCCAGAAAAAATAACAATCCAATATCTCGAGGAATTGTTACATCCAGAAGATGATATAATGGGTTCGCTGCAAAACTTATTATGGACCAGTCAGCGTCATTTTAGTTTCAGGTTCCGCATGCGACATGCACAAGAACGTTGGCTTAATTTTGAACTTCGTGGCACATTTCTACCATCTTTCCATAATGGTCTTCCCTGCATACAAGCCCTTATTATTGAACTTTACGACCAAGAAAGTATCTACAACCAACAGCACCATGTATCAGACATGCAACTTAATAATGCTGTTGAGGCGATGTCAGAATCTTTTGCACTATGGGATAAAAAGCAAAACCTCGTAATGTGCAATCGTAAATTTATTGCCTTTTATCAACTGCCTGAAAACTGCCTAAAGGCTGGCACTTCTTTTTCCGACATTATCAAACACTCAGATGAGCCAGCGCTAAAACAAGGTTTGCTGTCAAAATGTAAAGATGTCGACAGCGCCTGTAGTTATGAAGCAAAATTGAACGGCGGACGGTGGCTTCAAATTAATGAACACCGCACAACAGATGGTGGTTATGTCAGCATTGGTACAGATATAACTGCTATAAAAACCAGTGAACAAAAACTTGTTCGTCAAGAAAAATTTTTACGGTCAACAATCACAGAACTCAATCAATCCCGCCGCCAATTGGAGCGTCAATCCCAGCAGTTGGTAGAATTAGCTGAGAAATATATGCTCGACAAAATGAAGGCCGAACAAGCTCATCAGAAAATTTTTGAACAACAAAAGAATAGTGAAATTAAAAACGCGGCTTGATACTTTACTATAGTTTGAAAAGGTTATATTGCTCTCAAATAGCTGCGTATAGCCTATCCAATTTGTAACAGTCCTTTCTCAAAATTCATAAAAATCTCTGATTTTGAATATGTTCGCTAACGCTTAGCAGTGGGAGCTTAAGTGGCGATTAATTCTGGAAATATCCATCACTGAGAGGGAGGAAGTCAATTTGATCCAATTTTTGTTTGAGTACGTTTAATTTGCTTTAGAGTGCCTCACCTTTATGTGAATTAACCTATGGGTGAAAATGCTCGCCTATAAAAATTTGAATATGCTTCTATTGGATCTGACTTTGACACTTCGAACCCCAACGCAGACACCTTATTTACGCTATGCATTGTTTGGCAGCGCACTTGCGTTTGCAGGGCCTCCTGTTTATATTCATATCCCTAAGCTTTATACCGAATATCACGGGATGGGTTTGGCAACAATTGGTGCAGCTCTCTTAGTATTACGTTCCATAGACTTCATTCAAGACCCAGCCTTGGGTTACCTTATTGCAAAATTTCGCAAGCACCTCAAAATCATCGCATTTGCATTAGGTTTATTGCTTAGCGTTGGCATGCTTATGCTATTTTCTCCAACACTCCCTATAGGCTCGCAAGCCTGGCTTTTTTTAAGTTTAATATGTGTCTTTACAGGATTTAGCGGTTTACAAATCCTATATTACAGCACGGGTGTTTCCCTTGGAAAACCGTCGGCTGAGAATTCTCAAAATGGCTCAAGCCACACCCAAATCGCTTCGTGGCGTGAAGCTGGCGTTTTGTTTGGCATATGCGCGGCCTGCGTTACTCCAACTTTTTTATCATCTTTTATGACTGATCTTTCAGCGTACTTTATTTATTCATTATTCTTTGTGTTTTTTTTAATTATCTCACTTTTCTTTATGAATACTATATGGGCCATTGAAGCAAAAACCTCAAATAATGACTTAAAATACAGAAATCTTATCCAAGATGCAGTGTTAAGTAGATTACTCATAATCGGATTTGTCAATACCCTTCCCGTTGGGCTCACTTCAACACTGTTTCTATTTTTTGTTGAAGATAGATTAGGAGCATCCACGCAAGAGGCCGGAGTAATGCTATTACTATTTTTTCTCTGCGCTGCCATTGCGGCCCCATTTTGGGGAATGCTTGCAAAATCATATGGATTAAAAAATATTCTTCTTTTTGGCATGGCCCTCTCTATTGCAGCTTTTAGTATTGCTTTTGCTTTAACTCCTGAGAATTATATACTTTTTTACGGTGTATGCGCATTATCCGGATTTGCTCTTGGTGCAGATATGACATTGCTACCAGCAATGTTGTCACAAAGATTAGAAAAAATAGGAGCAGGAAGCGCGCAGACTTTTGGACTTTGGGGCTTTGTCAACAAAGCAACCCTGGCTTTGGCGGCTGCCATCGCATTACCCCTTTTGCAGCTAAGTGGGTTTGAGCCCTCTCAAAACAACTCTGATGCGGCATTAGTTACGCTTAGTTTTATGTATGCAGCACTACCTTGCCTTCTCAAAGTTCTTGCAATTTTTGCCCTTATCCTAACGAAGATAAATATGGAAGAAAATAAATGTTGAAGAGCCTTTTCCTGATTTCAATTGGTGTCCTTATTACACTCGGTATTTACTTTGTTATTCATACATTTTGGAGTTTTTCAGCTCAACGTACTCGAGACTATGCCAAAGAATCTCCTACACTTGATTTGAAAACACATCTGCAAGGCAATTTCATTGCTAGCGGTCTTATTTATGACTATACAGGTAGGGTAAACACACGGTTTCGCGCAAAACTCCAGGGACGCTTTGATAGTAGATCTGGAACGCTTGATGAAAATTTCGTTTACTCACATGGACCAACACAAAAACGTAAATGGAATATTACATTAGAACAGAATGGAAAGTTTACGGCAACGGCTGCGGATGTCATTGGCAAAGCGCAAGGAGAATACAAAGGCAATGCCTTGGTTATGCGCTATCGTTTGCAATTGCCCAAACGATCCGGCGGCTATATATTAGATGTTGTTGACTGGATGTATCTGCTTGAGGATGGCACAATCCTCAATCGCTCTGAGATGCGGAAATTCAACCTTAAAGTCGCCGAACTTTTTGCTGTGTTTGTCGAAGAAACAGCAGAAAAAAATTAAGCCTCTAATTCAAACGTTTATTTGATAGTAATACTTTGCGAGTATGCGTGTGATCTGCCCCCTAATGAACTGTCTCATTTAAAACTGACACTTACAATTTAGTTCTACAATCAGAGTATTAGACAAATTCATGCGTGACGGGTGTTTTTCAACACCCCGTCAAAACTTGCACATAATTATATTCAAACTTAACGGCGTTCCGTATATCTCAATTCAAGATCGGCAACACCAGCAGCAATATTTAAACCGGTTGAACCTGAAACGCTCAAAGGATTTAGCATAATCTTGTTTGTTCCCACTAGAGCATTAGCACCAATACCTGCACCTGCGGTTACCTCAGCCGTTGCGCCAACATAATCGCCCTCTAAAACTCCAGGACGGCTCTTTGATGTCGGAGCAAGCACTTCCCATAGAATAATGCCTGATTTTTTATACCCAATATCAAGGCCAAACTTTTTAATTTTACCACGATAGCGCTCAACACGTTCACTACCTGAAGGCTCATAAACACAATATAGCTCACGCTTTGAACCAACGATGAAAGAAAACCCTTCACCCACATCACATTTTAATGTTCCAGCGACGCGGCGCTCGGCTGACACTTGGTGGGACGTTGACACAAAAAGGCCTGCGGCAAGAGCAAATACACTCAATATAAGTAACAAATTTTTATTCATATTCTGACCCTCAAATAAATTATTCAATTAATTTTATAGTCTTTGTATTTATGCGATAGCTTTACCACACACAACCTAGAAATGCTATTATGAAGCTATTTTTTCCTCTGAGATTTCAGCATCTTCTTCATCTTCAGCTGGTTGTATCTGAAAAAATTGGACTTTTTCTTGCATCACAACAGCTCTTTCTGCAAGCGCCGAACATGCGGCCATATTTTCTTCTGCAACGGCCGCATTTTGTTGCGTCGTATTATCCATCAAGGCAATAGCTTTGTTAATTTCATCAATACCAATGGACTGCTCTACACTTGCATTAGAGATCTGGTCGACAATATCAGCTAATTTCGCCACTCCGCCAAGTATCTGCTCTAGTGACCCACCTGTGTCTTTTACAAGCTTAGTACCTTGCTGTACTTCTTGATTTCCACTTTCAATCAACTGATCAATATCTTTTGCGGCATCAGCAGACCTTTGGGCTAATTTTCTCACTTCTGCGGCAACGACTTCAAAGCCCTTCCCCGCGTCTCCTGCTCGGGCGGCTTCAACAGCGGCATTCAATGCAAGTAAGTTAATTTGAAAGGCAATTTCATCAATAACGTTGGTAATATCAGCCACTTTACGCGATGACTTTTCAATCCTATCCATCGCTTCGATTGCACACCCAACAACTTGACCACTTTCTTCAGCTGCACTTTGTGCCTGCGTTGCAAGTTCATTCGCAACAGATGCACTTTCAGCATTGTTCTGAATGCCGGTAGACATTTGCTCTATAGATGCAACTATTTCATGCAAACTTGAGGCTTGTGTTTCCGTGCGCCTTGCAAGATCATTACTGCCGACAGTAATTTCACTTGAAGCTGTACTGACGGAATCTGATGTATAATGGATCTGATCAATTACATCAGACATGGCATCGATTGTACTGTTGAGAGCCTGCTTGATATCATCAAACATACCAGTATATTTGCCTTCAACCTTTGTCGTTAAATCGCCCTTGGATAGAGCTTCAATGACACCTTTAACCTCTGTCAAGCCTTTGAGACAAATCGCATTAATAACATTAATGCCCTCTGAAAGCTCAATCATGAAACCTTCTTTATCGAAAGAATTCATTTCCTGGGTAAAATCACCGCGTGCGGCCGCAAAAGAAACTTCTGTCATATCAGAAATAAAGGAATTCAGTTTTTCCTGACTTTCATTGATCGCTTGCTTAATTTCGTCAAACAAACCTTGATACTCACCATTCACAGCATTGGTCAGATCGCCCTCTGAAATTCCTTTAACGGCATCACGAATTTCACCCAAACCACGCTCTGAAATTTCATTAATGTTATTCATGCTTTGCGACAACTCAAGCAAGAAGCCTGCTTTATCTGAGACTTCGATACGGTGTGAAAAGTCGCCAGCGCTTGCTGCATTGGCTTGCTCAGTCGCACTGGTTATGACTGAAGATAATTGTTGAAGAGTTTTATTGAAATTCAGTTTGATATCTTCAAATTGACCATCTAGATCACCTTCAATTGTTTGCGATAAATCTCCATGAGAAATAGCGCTCACACATTTTTCTATTTCTGTGAGACCTTGATCTGATATTTCGTTAATTTTATTTATGCTTTCGGCTAGATTTAAAAAAGCACCTTCGTAACTTGAAATATCAATACGTCTTGCAAAGTTACCTAAAGATGCAGCCCGAGCTGTTTCGGTTGTTTCTTGTATTAGGTTCGAGAGCTTTATGCTGATCTCGGCAAAAGCACCTGATATTTCTGCAAACAGCCCATGTATTTCTTGATTGTCTTCTTCCAACTGTTGTTCTTGCACTAAGTGCTCTTCTTTAGTTGAAATTTCACAATCATCTTGGTCTAGATTTTGCTCTTCATTTTCATCATCTTCAATATCTGTCACACAATTTTCTTCGATCGTATTTTGGCTCTCAGCTAGGGTCAACTCACCTTTAGAAATACACGAAAGCGTTTCTTTAATGAATGATAAGTTTTTCTCTAAAGTAGACATCATCCCGTTTGTATTTTGGGCAAAATACAACACTGGACCTTGCAAATCTTCTGTCACAATACGCAAAGAACAATCCCCTTTTGACACTTCAGTCATAAGGCACTCTGCTTGCGATGTTACACGCTTATAATCTTGAAGAAGCTCTAACTCTTGCCGGAATTTTTGTTTTTCTACGTTGAAAGTTTTTTGGGCAGTTTCAAGCTCATTCAAGCGCTCTAATTTGTTGTGCAAGATCTTTATAGATGCCGCCATATCTTGCAGTATTTGATCATAGGCTGCGTTGGTATCAAAATCGGATTTGATTTTGTTTTGCGAAAGATCCTTTAAAGTTTTATTGATTTTTTCAAAAGGCTGCATGATATAGCATGTGATAAAATATGCTCCAACGGCTCCTACAATCACTAGAGCTGTAGAGGCTGACAACTGATAATAAACCGTTAGTTTGGAGGCGAAATCTGCTGTTAGGAACACATATAAAACACATGCGTGCAAAAAGCCAAGAACAGTAACAAGAGCTATCACGCACGATGCTCTTTTATAATGGCCAAATTCTCGCTTAATTCGCATGACGTGCCAATCCCCAAATTGCCACTTAAAGTTTAATTGTCAGAATACGGAAAAGGAAACAAGAAAGGCTTAATTTTTAGCTCGCGCAGAAGCCAATTTGAAAGTTGCCTAATAAAGTGTAAAGCAGCACGGACAGAAGCTATGTCTAAATCGCTAGATACTGCTGGCGAAGCTCCACATTATCAAGCACTTCTTGGGATACGCCATCAAAGACGATATGTCCCATATCCAAAATAATCGCCCGATCGGCTAACTGTAGCGCAGCTATTGCATTTTGCTCTACGATAAGTGTTGTAATGCCAAGGGTCTTGATTTGCTCAAGTGTCTTTTCAATCTCTTGCACGATCACAGGGGCTAAGCCTTCATAGGGCTCATCAAGCAACAATAGCTTTACATCTCTGGCCAATGCCCTGCCAATAGCAAGCATTTGCTGCTCGCCGCCAGATAAAGTGGTTCCTTCTTGGGTGCGCCGCTCCCCTAATCTTGGAAACAAATCATATATCCGTTCAATAGACCAACCGATAGGGGGGGCAATCTGCGCCAATTGCAAATTTTCTTCCACCGATAACCCCTGAATAATGCGTCTGTCTTCCGGCACGAAGCCAACACCGTTTTGTGCCGCTTCATAAGAGCGCATCTTATGCAATGGCTTATGGTCCAGCCAAATTTCACCATGACGCAATTCAGGATTATCTACTCGGGCAATTGTCCGCAATGTTGAGGTTTTACCAGCTCCATTTCGTCCCAACAGGGCAACGATTTCACCTTCGCGTATGTCAAAGCTAACCCCTTGGACAATATAACTTTCGCCATAATAGGCATGAATATCCCAACACGAAAAATAGGTGGTTTGCCCACCTTTCGTATGCGTTGGTTTCTTAACAGGAACCCTTTCTTCGCAGGCAGTATCACCGAATGTACCGATCCCTTGACTTTGTATATTCATATCCTGTCCTTTTGGTGGAAAAGTCAAACTTACTTCAATTCTCTAAATGTTCTATAATCCACTAAACGTGAATGCCTCCCAAATAAGCATCTTGCACTTTGGGGTTACCTTTTATTTTTTCGGGTATATCCTCCGCAATAACAGTGCCTTGAGCAAGAACTGAAATTTTCTCGGCAAGTGAAAACACAACATGCATGTCGTGCTCAATCACCACCATTGTAATCCCCCGTTTGGCAATTTGCTTCATCAGGTAAATCGTATTATTAGTGTCTGCCCGCGCCATACCCGCTGTTGGTTCATCAAGCAACAACAGTTTTGGATCTTGAGCAAGACACATGGCTAACTCTAAACGCCGTTTATCACCACGCGATAATTGACCCGCATAATCATACGCTTTTTGATCTAAGTCCACATCCTTTAACATCTCCAGGGCCTTAACATGAATATCACCGTAATCTGCAACAGCGTTCCACGCATTTAATTCAAAAGCCCCATCGCGTTTTGCAAATGCTGGTATCATAATATTTTCAAGCAATGTTAGGTCGCCAAATATCTCCGGGGTTTGAAAAACACGGCTAACCCCAATCTGATTAATCTGATGCGGCTCAAGCCCCAATAGGGACTGTTTTTCAAATGTAACGCTTCCAGTATCAGGCTCAAGCCGTCCAACAAAACAGTTTAATAACGTTGATTTTCCAGCTCCATTAGGACCGATAATCGCATGAACGGTGCCAGCCTCAATTTCAAGATTAACATTGTCGAGAGCCTTAAGGCCACCAAAACTTTTATTTATATTTTTGACTGAAAGGACACCCATTATTCAGCTCCTTCCACGCGGGCAGATTGGGGCAATTTCGGAGTTGATTTCTCATCTTGTTTTATCATTAGAGATTTTACAAAGTTATAAAGTCTATTGACACCCTCCATAATACCTCCAGGTAAAAAGATAACGATTAGCATAAACATAGCGCCCAACGTCAAATGCCACCCTTCACCAACAAAAAGTGAGGCAAGCGAGACCACAGCATGCTGCAAAGTTTCAGGAAGAAAGCTGAAGGTGTTCAATAAAATATCTTTGTTGAAAGCAGAAAAAATATTCTCAAAATACTTGATAAAACCAGCGCCTAACACAGGTCCAATCAGTGTTCCAGCCCCTCCCAAAATTGTCATCAAAACCACTTCACCCGACGCAGTCCATTGCATTCTCTCGGCCCCAGCTAAAGGGTCTGTGACTGCCATTAATCCCCCTGCAAGCCCCGCATACATGCCTGAAATCACAAATGCAGCCAGCGCATAGGGGCGCGGGTTTAGCCCGGTGTAATTCATGCGATTTTGATTGGATTTGATAGCTCTAAGCATCATACCAAATGGAGAGCGGAAAATGCGAATTGAAAGATAAAAACATAAAATCAATACAACGGCGCAGAAATAAAACCCAGGATAGCCTGTCATGACCAGCCCGAATAGATCTGAAGATGGCAGCACAGCCCCATAATCACGGCCCAATGCTATATCTAAAACCCTCGGATCTGACTGGGTGAGTTGCAAACCTGTCTCGCCGTTTGTGATTGGAGTTAAAACCGAATAAGCCAGATTATAACTCATTTGTGCAAATGCAAGCGTTAGAATAGAGAAATAAATTCCTGTTCTACGTAGCGATATAAATCCAATGATAACAGCAAATACTCCGCCCAAAACAGTGGCAAAAACAATTGCCAATATAGGGTTCATGCTGAGTAACTTGAATGCCCAAACAGCTGTATATGATCCAACACCCAAAAATGCGGCATGGCCAAAAGATAAATACCCCGTCAAGCCGAAAAGAATATTAAACCCCAATGCAAAAACTCCAAATATTGCGAATTTCTGCAACAAATCTGGATAACCCGCTCCGAATGGGGTAAAAAGAATGGGGCCCAAAAATACAATGACGGTAAAGCCTATAAAGAGTAGGGTATCATTTTTATTTAGTGCAAGTATTTTCATTGATTAATGCTCCATGACACCTTTACGGCCCATTAGCCCTCTAGGGCGAACCAGCAGAATAATCACAGCAATCAGGTAAATAATAATCTGATCAATACCCGGAAGAATTTGCTTCACCTCGTTCATTGAAGCAAAGCTTTGCAAAATACCAAGCATAAAACCTGCTGCTACAGCTCCCCCGAGTGAGCCCATGCCACCAACAACCACAACAACAAAACTGAGCACCAGAAAGTCCATACCCATATGATAGTCTGGGCTGAGAATTGGTGTATACATTAAGCCTGCAAGCCCTGCAACAACCGCGGCCATACCAAATACAATAGTGAATTTTTGGTCAATATTAATACCCAATAAGCCAACAGTTTCACGGTCCACCATACCTGCGCGCACCACCATGCCAAATGTTGTAAATTGCAAGAATGAAAATACGATACCAATTAGAGCGACAGAAAACAAAAAGTACACCAAACGCCAGGCCGGATAAACGACACTACCGGGGTCGAAACCAATGTTTGCCCCAAAATCTACCATACCCTTAAAAGAGATTGGCGCAGGTTGCGGTATAGGATTTGCTCCAAATATACTTTTAATAATTTCCTGCAAGACGATAGCTAGTCCGAAGGTTACAAGAATTTGCTCAGCATGAGGTCTATTATAAAAATATTTAATCAACCCCCGTTCTTTCGCAACACCTATCAAAAGCATGATAGGTATCGCGGCTAAAATTGAGAGGGGCACAGACAAATCGATCAGCGTCATGCCAAAATCACCAAACCAGTACTCCAAATAAGGTTGGCGAATTTCAATCGGCGTTCCCCATGCCGTCAAATTATTTGGATCAAGGGTGACTTTCTCCAGGCTGAACATTGCTTTTATAGCAACAGCGCAAAAAGCGCCCAGCATGAAGAGCGCACCATGTGCAAAATTAACGACCCCCAACGTGCCAAAAATAATGGTCAAACCAAGTGCTATCAGTGCATAAGCACCGCCTTTATCCAGACCATTTAAGACCTGTAACAGTATTGCATCCATATTCTTCCTTATTAACTCAATAGTGGCTGTCTCAAAAGTCATCTTGAGACAGCCACTCGCATTTATAGGGATGTAGTTAAGCGCCGTCGTTGTAAGGTCCAAGCTCTCCGCCAAGCAGAGATGCAGGATATTCAACTTGTTTGCGTGGAGTAACTTCAACAACTTCTAAAACATCAAATTTAGACGTTGGCTTTTCTTTTCCCTTCACCACGAGAACATCTTTAAAGCACTGGTGATCATCTGCGCGGTACTCTGTCGGGCCATTGCCAAGACCATCAAACTTAAAGCCTTCTAGGGCTTTTCCAACACCTGATGGACGGAATGTGCCAGCGCGTTGACAGGCATCAGCATAAAGGATGGCTTGAGAATAACAGGTATGAGCTGCCTGACTTGGAGGGAAGCCATATTTTTGACCGAAGGACTTTACAAAAGCCTTTGACCCTTTATCCTGCAAAGACCAGTGCCAGTTTGTAGACCCGAAAATGCCTTTCACATTCTCACCTGCACCTTGCGCCATGAGGCGACTATAAAGAGGCACAACAATAGAAAAATCTTTACCATTCACCTGTTTGTCGCGCAGTCCAAACTGAACAGCTTGGGTGAGCGAGTTGACCATATCACGACCATAGTGATTCAAGACAAGTACATCAGCACCCGATGTGAGCACAGGTGTGATATACTGTGAAAAGTCACCTGAGCCAAGTGGCGTGCGAACAGCCGCAGATGTTTTCCAACCGAGTTCTTCTGTGTACTTTTTGATGGAGCCTTCCTGTGACCATCCCCAATTATAATCGGCAGTTAGGTGATAAGCCACACGATCTGTACCAAAACTATTTTTTAGCACAGGTGCCAAAGCCGCACCAGACATCTCAGTATTAAAGAAGTGACGGAACCCATTGGCTCGCTTATCTTTACCTGTTGTGTCATTGGAATGCGTTAGACCTGCCATGAAAATAACACCAACTTCTTGGCAAAGGCTTTGCACGGCAACAGCAACACCTGATGATGACCCTCCGGTAATCATCACAGCACCATCTTTTTCGATCATGCGCTTTGCACTAGCACGGGCAGCATCTGATTTTGTCTGCGTATCACCTGTCACAAAAACAACTTTTTTACCGTTAACACCATTGCCTTTAAGAGCTTTAGATGAAAATGTTTTCAGCATGCCACCATCACCCTCACCATTGATATGCTCAATAGCAAGTTTGTAGGCCCGCAGTTCGTCTGCACCCTCATCGGCATAGGCCCCTGTTTGTGGCACATTTAAACCAAGCGTAACAGTTGCACCTTTTGGCTCGTTTCTGTAACTTGCAGCCCAGACTTGACTGGTAAAGATTGTTGGTGTTGCAATCACAGCACCTGCCGCAGCCGAAGCTTTCAAAAGCTTGCGACGGCTCATAGGTATTTTCTTCATATAAATCTCCCTTGAAATACGCTCAAAAAATGAACTGAGGTTCATTATAAGAACGCTTTGTGACGAAAAAAATGGAAACTTGACTAGGTAAAAGGCTATGAACAAACAATAGGCCTGTCAATAATACTTTGATTTATATAGCGTTTCTGTAAATATATAAAAAATGAATTTATTACACTTTTAAATAAATCAAAAAATACATGTAACCTCTTTATACATAACGATAAAACGCATTTAAATGCGGAGATTTATATTATTTATTTATGAGAAATAACTTTGGAAAAATGAGTGTAGAAAATATTTCCATTAGTCAAAAGGATAAGTATATTTGCATTATACTTAAATCCAATTGCCTGCAATCAATTTAGAGATTTCAGAATGTACGCGAGAGCCTATAAACAGCATCCATCTAAGGGCGAAAAATTCTTCCACCTTTAAGTAAATCTACTTAAGGGTGGATTGCTCTAAGTCACGTTCAAAACAACACGCCCCCTCACCTGCCCTTGCAAAATTTTTGGTGCAATGTCAATAACGTCAGATAAAGGATATGTCGTTGTCATTGCGTCGATTTTTGCAATATCCAAATCTTGCGCTAGACTTTGCCAGGCACGCAACCTCTTTTTTCGCGGCACTTCGACAGAATTGACACCACATAGCGTAACCCCCCTTAAAATAAATGGCGCTACTGTGACTGGTAAGTCCAATCCTTGGGCAAGACCACATGCAGCCACCACACCATCGGCCTGCGTGTGAGCAATAACATTGGCTAAAATATGACTCCCTGCCACATCAATACCACCAGCCCAGCGCTCTTTGGCAAGGGGTTTACACTGACCAGATAGGTCATTGCGATCAATCAATTCTTTAGCGCCCAAAGACATCAGATAGTCTTTTTCCTGTGTCCGACCGGTTGCGGCAATGACATCATATCCCAACTTTGCTAAAAGAGCGACCGCAACACTTCCAACCCCCCCTGAGGCACCGGTCACAACAATAGGGCCATTATCTGGTGCAAGGTCATGGTCTTGAAGCGCCATAACACAAAGCATTGCTGTAAATCCTGCTGTTCCAATTGCGATTGCTTGCGATGATGAAAACACCTCAGGCACAGGGACCACCCATTCACTTTTCACACGTGCATATTCTGCATATCCACCAAAATGATCCTCTCCCATACCGCAGCCAGTGACTATAACATTTTCACCGGGCTTAATATTTTCGTTTTCAGACTTCACAACTTCACCGACAAGATCAATACCCGGTATCATAGGGTAGGAACGCACAACAGGAGCATTACCCGTAATGGCCAAGCCGTCCTTATAATTTATAGTTGAGTGACTAACGCGTATTGTGACGTCTCCTGGCATAAGATCTTGTTCTTTAATCTCTCTCCAGGCAACAGTTTGCTTATCTTCGTTTTGAGATATCCATAAGGCTTTAAAAGGATCCATGTACGACCTCTCTGGCGGTTTGATGCGGTGTTTTGTAATGCTATATTTTTAGGCTTAAATACCTGCAAAATAGAAATTATGATGCTATTTTCAAAAGAAAATCATAATTTTAGAATATCCCAGTTAGGTTGCTTTGATAAATAACCCAAAAGACCAATATCAATACATCTGAATAAATTTGTATAAAGAATTTGTTAATACTTTGATGGAAGATTCTGTTTGAGAAGCTTACGCTCTAAAATTACGATGTTTTAGAAGCTTTTGTGAAGCAAAACAGCAGAATTATATACAGCCTACGGATTTATTGCATTGCAGCAACGATTTTTCTAGAAAAACGGAATTACCCATAATACACTGGTTGATGGAAAAACGTGCTGCATACTTAATTATTTGTTTATGTATGGAGATGTGACATGACAGCTTCTTCTATTTTGCATCGAATGATGTTTTTTGCGTCTTTTAGTTTGCTTATGGCCGTTATATTAGGTCTTTTGTAAAGGCAAACTCACACCAAACGGCTTTGCATAACAGCAGCTTGTACAAACGATGCAAAAAGAGGATGCGGATCAAAAGGTCTTGATTTCAGTTCCGGGTGGTACTGGACGCCAATGAACCAAGGATGATCTTGCAACTCAATGACTTCAGGCAAGATCCTATCAGGGGATAGGCCGGATATATTTAGTCCAACGCTTTCCAGCGCGTCACGGTATTTTATGTTCATCTCATAACGGTGACGATGGCGCTCACTAATCTGAGTTTGTCCATAAATTTCAGCTACTTTACTTCCTAATGTAAGGTTTGCGCCATACGCGCCCAAGCGCATTGTACCGCCTACGTTACCATCTTGCTCCCGTTTTTCGAGCTGACCGCCCTTCATCCATTCTGTCATAAGTCCGATTAAGGGTTCCTGCGCATCTCCAAATTCGGTTGACCCAGCGCTTCTTAAGCCAGCCAGATTGCGCGCCACCTCAATAACAGCCATCTGCATTCCGAAACAAATGCCAAAATAAGGCACTTTGCGTGTGCGCGCGAAATGAACAGCAGCAATTTTTCCCTCAGCTCCTCGTTCTCCAAATCCGCCCGGAACGAGAATGCCATGCACATTTTCCAAATGGACGTTTGGATTTTCTGCCTCAAATATTTCTGATTCGAACCAGCGGATATTGACCTTAACACGATTGGCAATGCCGCCATGACATAAGGCTTCTATAAGGGACTTGTAGGCATCCTTCAAAACTGTATATTTGCCAACAATTCCGATTGTAACCTCTCCATCTGGATTGGAAACATCATGGGAAATGCGATGCCATTTCTCCAGGTTCGGAGCTGGTGCGTCTTTGATACCAAACGCATAAAGCACTTCCTTATCCAAACCTTCTTTGTGGTATGCCAAAGGAACATCATAAATACTTGGGACATCCAAAGCCTGAATAACAGAGGCCTCGCGCACATTACAAAACAACGCAATTTTACGGCTTTCATCTTCTGGGATATTGCGATCACAGCGACACATAAGAATATCAGGCTGAATACCTATAGAGCGAAGCTCTTTGACAGAGTGTTGTGTGGGCTTTGTTTTTAATTCGCCTGCGCTTGGAATAAAAGGCAAAAGTGTTAGATGAATAAAAATGGAATGTCCGCGGGGCAAATCATTTTGCAACTGACGAATGGCTTCAAAGAATGGCAAACCTTCAATATCACCAACTGTACCGCCTATTTCACACAATACAAAATCAACATCCTCATTCTCATCAAGAACAAAACGTTTAATCTCCTCCGTAACATGCGGGATGACTTGTACGGTGCGGCCGAGATACTCACCCTTACGCTCTTTGGATATGATGGTTTGATAAATTTGCCCTGTTGTTACATTATCGGTCTTACGGCATGGACGATCCGTAAAACGCTCATAATGCCCGAGATCAAGATCGGTTTCAGCCCCATCGTCAGTGACAAAAACCTCGCCATGCTGATATGGACTCATCGTTCCAGGATCTACATTTAAATAAGGATCCAGTTTTCTTAATTTTACGGAAAACCCTCTAGCTTGCAGCAAAGCCCCTAGTGCTGCTGAAGCAAGCCCTTTGCCAAGAGAGGAAACCACACCGCCTGTTATAAAAATATATCGCGCCATGGGCGTGTAGAATACACAAAATTTTTAAGATTCGAAGAGTTAATTTTATCGTATCCCGTCATAGTGTCCCTAAAATCACACCAAAGCGGATTAAGCTATAGAATTGAATAACCTCAATATCACCTATCCTCTTGAAGATCACTTGTATTTTCTCCAAAGTCTCTATACTTAGAAAGAAATGATGCGGTAGCATCAAATATGATATGCAAACCATTTATAGAAAATTATTCTGATGAGTGACGAAGATAATATATTTAGAGAAGTTGACGAAGAAATACGGCGCGAGCAAGTTAAGGCTTATTGGGATAAATTTGGCATTTATATTATAAGTGTCGCCGCATCTATTGTACTGATTGTTGCAGGATATCAAGGTTGGACCTATTGGCACCAAAGCCAGACAGCTCAAGCAGGCCTTGAGTTTGTCAAAGCCCAAGATCTTGCCAAAGATGATAAAACAGATGAAGCTGCAAACGCTTTTAAAAAATTAATAGAAAGCGGCCCGAAAGGCTACAGCATTTTAGCCCGGTTCCAACTTGCCTCTACACAAGCCGCTGATGGAAAATCAGCAGAAGCTGCGAAGACATTTGAAAGCATTGTGAAGGACAATAACGCTGACCCTGTTATAAAGGGCTACGCGAAACTACAGAGCGCTTTGCTTCGCGTTGACGAGGCAAAATTTGAAGACATAAAAAATTTGTTGGTGGACATTAACACACCCAAAAGCCATTGGAGGCATTCTGCTCGAGAGTTGCTTGGCTTATCCGCTTACAAGAATGGCCAATACGACGTTGCTAAAACACACTACAATAGCATAATAACCGATGCACAAGCCTCAGAAACTCTTAAAGAGCGCGCTAGCATGATGCTTACATTAATATTAGCACGCACAGAATCGAAAACGGCCACAAAATAGTGTTATGTATATTTTTACAAACAACACTATGATTTTGAAAAAATGTATATTTCAAGAGGGCGAATAAAATGACACGTTATATAACTCTTGCAACAGCCCTACTTTTTCTATTTCTTTCTGGTTGCAGTAGCGTCCCCGGGCTATCATCACTTAATCCCTTTGAAAAAGAAGAAGTTAAATTACCAGGGACACGTGTCGCCGTCATTAATTATGATGACGCACCGAAAATTGATTCTTCAACTGCGCAACAACCTCTTCAGCTACCACAAGCAACCGTAAATGCCGCATGGACCCAACCGGGTGGAAACCCACAAAATGCGCCAGGACATTTGTCCTTATCCAACAGCTTGAAAACTCTTTGGAGTACGAACGTTGGAGAAGGATCTAGCAGTGATGGTCATCTAACAGCAAGCCCTATCGTCCATGACGGAAAAATTTATACGCTTGATACCCATGGCAAAGTTAGGGCCTTATCTGCAACCAACGGCAAAGAGGTTTGGGAGACCAGCACAACACCGGAATCTGAAAAAGAAGATGAAGGTTTTGGCGGAGGTATTGCGATTAACAACGGAAGGCTATTTGCAACCACGGGATATGGACAAGTGGTTGCAATGAATGCCAACTCTGGCAAAATTCTATGGAAGAAATATTTAAGGGTTCCTATTCGCAGTCTGCCAACAGCCTCAGGTGACAAGGTCTTTGTGTTTACAACCGAAGGCAAATTATATTGTTTATCCGGAATTGATGGCGCTGAATTATGGACCCATCGCGGATTACCAGAGAATGCTTCCTTGTTGAGCAATGCCAGCCCTGCCATTTCTGGAGAAATTGCTATTGTTCCTTTTGCCTCCGGCGAAATTAGTGCATTTAACATCGAGAGCGGAGAACCTCTTTGGTCAGAGACACTCACACGGCGCAGACAAGGGGCATCATTTTCATCTCTTAGCAATGCTGCAAGACCTGCCATATCTAATGATATGATTATTGCAGGCAGCCATACCGGCAAAATGATTGCCTCTAAAGCGCAGACAGGCGAGCGGGTATGGACCCAGAATATTGCGAGTAATCAGGGCCCTTGGATTGCAGGCGATAATGTCTTTGTCGTGGATGTAACCGGGCGTTTGATGGCTCTCACAAAAAGTACTGGAAAGGTCCGTTGGGTGTCTCAACTGCCTAATGACGGAAATAAAAAATCCCGTGTTGGATGGAGTGGACCAATTGTTGCTGGTGGAAAAGTTTGGGCTATTTCGTCTAAAGGTCTGTTGGTTGGTGCAAACGCTGTTAACGGCAAATTGGTAACGCGAAAAGATTTTGATACAAAAGTTTATATACCACCTATAGTGGTTTCTAACCGGATGTATGTTTACACAGATAAAGCAAAGCTGATTGCTTTGAATTAGAAGTATTGCAAACAGATATGCTCTTACTTTTTTGTAATCAAAGCTTTGAGTTCGCTTTTAAATAAATTTTCTAAATCCTCACGAACCTCGTCCGCAACACCATCTTGTGACTTTAACCACTTGATAACTTTATCTGTTTCATCCATTGGACTGTCTGCAAAATTAAGGATCTGTGCAAATTCACTTTTGATTTTTCGTGTTGTGCTCCCTTTCCAAAAGACCTCTAAAATGTTTCCCCAAAACAGATAAAACACACCGAAGAAAGCAAGACCTATAATGACAAAGCTCAAAGTATCCACTTTATTATAGTCTTTTGCTATGGCAGCTAATATGACAATGGTCAGGAAGCCAGATGCTGCACTTAAATACAATTGCAAATTATATGCTGGCTTTTCCCAAAATACATAGTCCAAGATCAGTTCTCGCGTTTTGATAATTGCAATATTACGAGATTGATTAAATTTTTTGATCGCGAGAACAGGCTCTGCCCCCATCAAGTCAAAAGACTTCTTCTTTAAAGCCACATTCTCGGCGCTGATTTTCGCTGCAATCTTTGTATAAGAGCGATCCGCAATCACTCTTGCTACAACCAATAAGATAAGAACTAACGACAGGGCTATAATTGCGCCCAGAACAGGATCAAAGGACATTTCAAATACATATATGTTTAACTATTGCGGAGCTTTACATGTATTGAATATGTATTATGCTCAAGTCAATTGTAAAAGAGTTTTAAACTAAGCCTAATTGCTATTTTGGAAAAACATATACCTTGACATCGTTGCGACACTGTCTGTTCGTTTTGGCGGTCGCGTTACATAACATAGACACACTATAATCATGAATTCTCCTATCGTAACCCCGGTGATGTGCAAAAGTGATGAATAAGAAGGCCTTAAAAATTTTTCAAAAAAGCAAATACTTCTTTTTCAAATATTAGATTTTTTGACAATTTTCTTAATTAAAAAAAATAGAAAATTGTTTTTTATTCTTTTCAAGACTTATTCACAAAATACAGCCTCAAGTATTATAAAAGTCACAGTCAAAACATATTTCAAAATTATTTTGCAATCCGCATGTGGCAGTAATTTATATTATTATCTTAGTTGGGGGAGCCTGTTTTTATTATGTGGCAAAGTCATCCGTATAGTAAGAAAAGTTTATCAAACCACTCTATTCAAAATAAAACTCTTAAAACTCATATTAACAAACAAGCACCATCATTTTCGTTTCTAACCTCGTTTCACAGATTCCTTGTTCTTCTCGGCCTTGGTTTTTTATCCTGGTTTACAACATACACAGGCATTCTTGAGTTTATAAAAGCAAATTCTGGAGAACTGAATTTTCAATTTCGATTAGCCGTCGCATTTGCCGTTGCCATGCTCACGTTAATGACCATTTATATTTTGAATAATCTGTTTTCTCCGCTAAAGTGGTGGTTACGTAGTGCCTACATCTTTGGCTATGTTTTTCTAACCTTGATTTCTGTTGGATTTGGTTTTGGATTTTATTGGAAATTCTTGGAATCCCGGACTGCTGCAAATCATTCAGCACAAACAGCAATTTCCAATGTCCAAACATCGTTACACGCAGCCTATACCCGCTTGGCACAACTGCAAACAACACTAGATGCTCTCAGTCTTCTTTCCAAACGCAAAGCCGAGCAAGAGCGTACGATTGGCAAAACATGTCATAAAAGTCCACCGGGAGATGGGCCTCGGCTTCGTTTGCGAAATGATGACGCTTACAGATTTAATTTTGCATCTCAACTGGTCAGTCAGCGCGTAAAACTCATTAATCAAGACATTGTCAATTTGAATACCTATGCAGACAAGCTGGCACGTTCCTATGCACTTCAACGCCCAAAGGAAACTCAGAAACAACACAGCAAAGCACACTATCAATTCTTACGCGCACTAGACCAGAAACTCAATCTGATCCTTGCCAGATTTAATACCTTCCGCACAGATCCACAACTACTGCAATTTCGCGATGACTTTGCAAAACGCGCCAATCAAAAATATTTTAAGACAAGCTCAGGCCGAACATTTTTCTGCCCAGATAGACAATTACAAAGCGCACTCCTTGGTGCCGTTAAAGCCATTGACGAAATCCCCCAGATAGAGAAATCCGACATTCTTACGATAGAAGGTTCCGAAGCTGTTATTGAAGCCTTCCGCAGATTAATCACAACTTTTACAAGCGTAATAACATTTCAGCTTTCCTCAAGTGCGCCCCCCAGCACAAAGAACGTAATAGCTCTATCACAAAATAATAGAATGAGCGCTCTGCCTAAATATTCAGTAGAAAATAGCCTACAAAAGCAACAGCGATTTTTATCGTTAGAAAAACGTAAATCAGGATTAAGCGAGCGAGATTACCTTCCCTTGTTCATCGCACTTTTTGTGGATTTATGCATTCTGCTGGTTTCCATGAACCGCTCAGTTAATCGATTGCACCCCATTTTAAAATTAACAAGGAATACGCCGGATGAACGACTACACTACATTTTAAAGTCTTTTCATGATGTGCATATGGAAAACCGCTCCAGTCATTTGGATATTTTTTACAACACAATTTTTGATATCGGCTCAAAACAATATGTTGCAGTCCCAATAGATATGCGCTCAACCACAGGGCCTCATGATGGCTCCCTCGCGGATCGATTGTACTATAAAAATCATGAAAACAAGCATGCGCAGATGAGATATCTTAATACGCTTATGGTTACCCTTGAAGAAGCCGGTATGGTCCAAAGAGCAAACCATATCAGCACTGCACGAGCAGGACGCAGATTACGTCAGCTAAAGAGCCCATATGCCGACGCACCTGGTTTTCGCATCTATTCTTTCAAGAAAAATGCATGGCCCACAATTATTCTCAATGATATTCTAGGTCAAGCTGATGAAATGAATGAGGAAAAGAGCATAACGCCTCCACCAATTCCAGTTGAGAGCCTTTCTCTCCCACCACCTAATAGATTGTCTGATCAAAACACACAGCTGAGCTACTATGGTGATGATGAAAAAAATGAAGGTGAGAAGAGCACTCATCACGTAAAAGAGGCAAAGGCTAGTTATTATCCAAGAAAAGAGCATTTGCAAAATTTTTATGAAGATAAGAGATCACTTTCAGAACGGCTTGCCTTAAACGTACACACTTCTTCATCTCTCAAAGTAGGTCATTCGCGCAATATACAAAAAACGCTTTATAGCAAATCACATTACCTTCTCAATGCGATCAGCTCATTCATTGCAAAAATGCCAGATACAAAAATACTTTATCGAAAATTGGAGCACATTATACCGCCCACCTACGTCAAAGGAGGCATGTCATTGCTGTCTGAGTCATGTCGCAAATTTGCCAAAACATACTTCACACCACAGAAATTTAGACCTTCTCATATTCACCATCAATGGCATAAAACGCATGATGTAAACTTTGGAGGATCTCACTCGTTTTCATCGGAAAAAATTGCCCAGTCAGAATCAACAAACGCTCTTCACAAGACTGAAATGTTAAAGACCTCTGAACTTACTCAGGGTTTTGCAAACACCTGTGAAAACTCTTTGCCTATTGTAGAAGTCGCGCCACAATCACAAAATCCGAAAATAAATACAATGCAATCATTTGAATTTGAAAAGAGAATTAAAAAAATCCATCAATACAATGAAAAATATGATGAAACTTTGGAGATAGAAATTGAAAAAATAGCCAAGAATTTTGCTTACCATGGCCCCCAGTATCAAGATCAGGAGGAATAAAGAGAGTACTATGAAATAAAAAACATATTTTCGATTATTTTTTTATCCATAATCCAAAAATGCAAACATTCATTAACTGATGAGATTTAAAAATTAAGATGTTTCACTAGCATAAAAAATCTGGCCTTAATATCTAGATTGCGAGTTAACGTAATTAAGTGTGTTCTGCGTATTTACGGCTAACATCAATTTGATCTTTACGCCTTTTAGTACAAAGAGATTATAGTTATGAGATTTTTTTCAAATATCTGCGACGACTATCTATTTGCATCTGACAAGCAAGTAGAAAGTTTTGATCATTTTATTACAATGTATTTCGATTATCTGGATAGTCACAGGCATACGTCAGGTTGCATAAAAGAGGAGTATCAAGTTCGACTGATTGCCAGCTCTCCAGAATCTGCGGTTGCTCGCGCATTGGCCAAACGCACTGAAGAATTTTATGCCCGCGACATAAGGATAAAAGCAATTTTTGCCAATTTGATTTCGGCCGATGCTTTATCTACATGGATTGAAGGTGAAACTGCATTAACAAAAGGCGTACTTACAGAAAATTTGCGTTGGGCCAAAAAGCCAAGTCTTTTAGAAGCTCATGAACAACTTGTATTAGGTGTTACTATGTGTTGGTCTGGTGATACCATGCGGCGCCAAACAGACCGCCGATATGTTATGGATTTATTCAAGCACGATGCACCTAATGAAACCCGTTTGGCAAATTCGGCGTTTGATGCGATTTGGGCAGCCTCCATACCCGTATCCAAAACTCAGGTGAAAAAGATGGCGCAAAGCCGTGATTTTAACGCGGCCTTAGAAACTGATACTCTTTTGACAGAACTCTGGCCATCACACTTGCATACAAGTATCTCAACACGCCACTAAGATAACATTTTGCATTCGTATTAAGGTTCATTATCGAAACAGGCCCTACAGCATGTCAATTTCGGCGACACCTCATCTGGCAAGCTGTAGTTTTTTAAAAACGAGCAATTTTACAACCTGAATTGAATTCAATTCAGGTTGAATCGCTCTAGGGTCTGTTAAAATAGTGTATGCGATTATGCTCTTGGCATCTTTATATTTAATACTATAAAAGTAATGTAAATTTGTCTTACAATGCTTTGGAGTTTTTAGTGGCTGGCAATCAAACAATATTCTTTTGTTTTACGCTTTGTTTGACTTTGGTAAAGGTGTTGACCTTGCCTCTTTACGCACAGTTAAAAGAAATACCGCTCGATTTGCAGGTTGATATTACCCTTCCAGAGAAAGCAGACCCTCTTGTAAAAAAATTAAATCCAAGCGACCCCCCCAATGCAGACCCCGAAAAAACATTGTTTGCTCCTCTAAAAACAATATCTTACGATGGCGTTTGGGTTGTGAAACAAACAGCAAGTGCTTGCAATGAAAAGCTAAACGATTTTAAAATTAGAATTTCAGGTAAAGAAATTGATACATTTATTGGGCTGGATGTTGAAGGCACTATAAAAGATGCCGGTAAGTTCGAAATGGATGCCGCGACTGCCTACTGGTCCATTAAATTTACAGGCAAACTTGAGAACAAAATGGGCAGAGGTGTTTGGATACGCAAATATACCGGCAAAAAAAATTGCTCTGGAGCCATACAACTCGTACGTGTTAACAGTTAAAGAACCAATTTGAGTTTCGACACTTTCCTTATGGTAAAAATATGTTGTTACGAACCTTAATTTTATTCGTTTCACTCATCATGGGCGTTACCACACAGCCTTCCTATGCAGCAACCGAATATACGTTTGTAACAGGCAATTGGCGTGGACAAGCCCATTATCAAGAAAACGGCCGTTTTCGCTCATGCACGATGTTTGCCAGCTATAAAAGTGGCGCTGAAATCTTTTTTGTTGTTGATGAGAATATGGTCTGGGCTATGGGCATTAACAAAAAGTCGATAAATTTTTCGCAGGACACAACGCAAAAAGCTCGCGTTCAAATTGACCTCAATGAACCTATATCAGGTAACGCAAAAATCCTCTCAAACAAAGGATTTTCTATTCGATTTGATAATTCAAAAGAAATTCTTAGCCGTTTAAAACGTGGCTATCAAATGATCGTAAGCCTTGATAATCTTAAAATGCGTTTTGAACTGAAAGGCACAAATAAAGCGATATCAAATTTGTTAAATTGCGCACTTGCACGAAGCACCTATGTTGCCTCTCCAAAAAGAAATCCAAAACGTGCCGTTAGCCCCCCCCCTCTCAAAGAACAAAACCAAGACAGCAACCGTACACCAAAAATTCTAGAAAATGCAGCCGTTAGGGTAAACAAACCCACCAAACAATTTGATAGTAATATTTTTTCATCTGGCCAAAATATATCCCATCAAAAAGCCCTAGAATTCGTAAAAAATTTATTTAAACGCCGAGGTCTTGTGGTGCCTCAATTTATTACGCAAGAGAAGCATCCCAAACAAGGGTATAATGTGATGTGGCGCTCGAATAACATACTTTGGGGCATTCTTATTCTACGCAATGCAAATGAGCTTAATATTGACCAAGCGGTTGGTAAAATTATCGGACAGGACGCATCAGCATGTGACAAGGAGTTCGCTTCAGCAAAAAAAGTGCTTCAGAGCAAAAACAAGCGTACAATGAGGCATATTTCAACATTATGTGACAACGAAACGGAAACGCATGAAGCGCAATATTCCCTAATTAAAACAGACAACGGAACATTTTTAAATATCGCTCAGCATCTCCGCGTTGCTGTTGGTAAAGAACAGTCTCAAACGCTGCCACAAAATGATTTTCTTATTAATCCAGATCAAGATATTTTTGATGCAATAAGATAAAATAGCATTAAACCTCATGCTACTAAATGATGTGAACAAATAGTCAATGCCTAGCGTTTAGGCTGCGTGATACTTTAGTTGAGATACTGGCATTAATTTATTGCCGAAATTCTACTCATTTAATACCATTCTCTCTTTTTTCATAACATACATCAGATCATATTAACCTAAAGTCGTAAGTGATCATGGGCTCTGTCTAAGTAGTACGTAGTTTCCTAAGTATTTTTTTCGAATATTCCTTTTGCTTAAGATGCTTTATATTCAGTATATCTGCGGAATATTATGACCAATATTTGCATTTATAGTACGTTAGATAAGGCGCATTCATATTAAGTATACGGCAATTAGGAAATACAATGGCTTACGATATCGATACCTCATACACTCTTGATCCTAGTTTTTTAAAGGGCTCTTCGGCAACAGAATTTCAAGATACAATCAGTGATGAAAGCCTGTTTCTCGATGCTCTGCGTCAAACATTTGGCGATGGCATCAGTGAGACAAAAGCAGAAGGTATCCGACAGAAATTGATGGATTGGTTAAAAGGTAACGATGCTGATGCGTTGCCTGAGATGGTTTTTGTTAAAGAGAGTGCTTTGCCTCAAGGTGTATATGCTGGGTATTTTGCGGGCAATCAACAAGATCCAACAGCTAAATTCTTTATAAGCGAAGCGTTAATGGATGGGGTCGAAGGGGATATTGAATTAACCGATGTGCTTATTGAAGAGATCGGTCATTATCTTGACGCCGAACTCAATGATGTCGATACCAAGGGTGATGAAGGCGCGAAGTGGCGTGCCGTTGTAACAAACGATGACAATGCCCTTGCAAATTTAAATCCGGATGAAATTGATACAGTTTCTATTGATTACAAAGGCAAAACTTACGAAATAGAAGCCTTTAGCGATAAAGCTGTTTTTGATACTTTAATCGGCGATAAAACAAAGCAATCTGGCTTGGTATTAAATAAAGATATCTCATTGAGCGCAGATAAGTATCTAGCAGTAGATGATATAGGTAGATCTGACCCTGAAGGAAGGGTCATTCTGACTGCTGTTAAAATGAATGACAAATTCAGTTTGGTCATATTGAATCGGCACACCCAACAATTTTTTAATATTGATTTATCCGTTTCAATTTCAGATCCAGGTGATAGTAGCATCTCGAAATTATCTGACATTTTAATATTAGATTCTAACGGCGCTCTATCTGTCAGGGATGGATATCACTTAGATTTTAAGGAAGGCGGCAAAGTAACCGTCTATAACAATACTTCTGGCGCTGCTATTTGGAAAAATTATACTCACACAACCAAGGGGCTTTTTGCAAACTATAGCAGTGTTACAGGCACGACTATTGATAGTTCAAGCATTCTTGAGAAGACACAAAAACTACAGAATGTGCATAATGACCTCACCGTTTTGTTTGATACAGATTCTGAAAAATATGAAGTTTATGTCTTTAATACTTTGGAGAATACTGGAGCTTTTGTTGATACATCTTCCGCCCAAGACTTTTTAGCAGTCCATGAAGATGGCTCATTGGTTATGCTAGCTGACTATCAGTTGGAGCTGACCCAAATTGGGGATATTATCATTACTGATAAAAATGATGGATCAAGAGTTTGGATGTATGACAGAAGTGCAAATGAGATCCACCATAATTATAGTGATGATACCACGTATGATATTCTTGTTAATGGCGGCACTGATACACGTCCAGGATATACTCCTGCCATTCCTTACATGCAGCCCATTCGGGAGTTCGTTTCAACATTAGATACATTTAACGCCTTGTTTGGAGTACCGGATGTTAAGTCTAATCTACATTATGGAGATGTTCTTGACCACACCCAAGTCATAAAAAATGGTAATCTGGTTTTTGGCGCTGTTCAGCATTTGGGAAGTTATAATACTTCTGATGATACCGCTCGATATGACCTCGTCGTATATAATGAAGCCACAGGTGGAATCCAGATTATTAATGAAAACGACAGTCCATTTGGTGAGTTTATTACTTTTGATTCACAAACAGGTAAATTATCTGTCACAGAAGAACATTATGCCTTAACACTTGATGGTACAAACCCAGATAGCCCACTGTCTATCGACAACTTAACATTGCAATCCTTCTTTGGTAACAAACAGCTTCTTACAATAGATAGCACCTCTAGCGCTAAAGACACTTTGGAGGGGGGAGAGTCCCTAGACAACGATCATTACATGAAAATCGCTGGGAGCACCCCAGATGACGGTAATCTATATTTTGGTTTGGTTCTTGGTGAGTGGGTTGTATTTAATGATAAGACCAATCAATTTGTATCTGTTGATTTTCATACGTATGATACGCATGGAGACAAAACAGATGAACTTGTGGACGGCATTACCATAGATAACGGCGCCTTGATAGTGGGCTCTGATTATCGCTTAGAGTTTGAAGAAGGAGGCGCCTTAAAACTAGAGCAAAAAAGCAGCAACACTAACAATTACAATGAAACGTGGTCATTTCAAACACAGCAAAAAACTTTTTTCAGTGACTATCAAGTTGTTGACTCTCTAGACCCATCTATACTCCACAAAAATATGACACTTTCTGGAGCGGATAAGCAAATGCTAAGGGCAGAGGGACAAGATGCCGCTGGTAATGCTCAAAGTGCAATACTTACCACTGTATATAATACAAATTCTGGTACATACGAAGTTTATGTTTTAAACGAGCAAACCCAGACAGGCACTTTTATCGACTTATCTCTAGCAGTACATGCCGGATATCTAGAGATTGATAGTGATGGCCTTATAACGATGGACAGTAAGTATGGTTTGACACTGCACCAAGACGGCAGGGTTGAAATCACCAATGATCATCCGTTTTGGAGCTTTGATCCAAGCACTCAAGTTATTACAACGTATGATTATGTCCTTAACAATAACTTTGACACCCCAAATTCCTTGGACCCTGTTCTAGGTGATATACCATACAGCCCACATTTTCCGCCCATTAGAGGTCTAGCTTCTACTGCAGATATTCTAAAGTTATTTACAGAAGGGCGCAACGCACACTCACCTAAATCTGATTACTTGCGCCATGGGGAAACGCTCAGCAGCGCAGAATACATGCGTGATGGCAATATTTATCTGGCCGCAATTGATGTAAGTGACAGCAGGTCAAGTAGCTCTTATGAGCTTATCATGTACAATGCAGATACTGGGGAAAGCGACACTGTTGATGTAGCGCAATATCCGGAACTGAACTTCGACAGAGCTCATGGCACTCTCACCCTTAACGAAGAAAGACGTGCCTTGAGATTGGATGAAAACGCATCTCAAAAGAAATTGTATGCAACAGGTTATCAGGTAGACGGTACAGTGCCGGATGACGGCTTGTTCTTTTTTGGAAGTAAAAAAACAACTATAGAACAAGCTGAAGAGCAAGGTATCGACTTTAAGGTTGCATCTGGTGAGTTCGTTAACAGATATTTCATTGATAGCAAATTTAATGACGGCGATGGATTTACCTCTGAATTTGTGATGGTTGCGAATCCAGATGGGCATGAAGAACATGACAAAAGCGTATCCTTTGCGTCTCTTAAAATCAATGGGAAAGATAGCTTTATTATCCAGAATGATACAACAAATGAATTTGTTGTGGTAGATTTTGCAGGATCTGAAGGCCTGATATTTACAGATACAGATGGAGATGGAGGTAACGACGCAATATCAGTTCAGGATGGTTACCGTTTGGTTTTTGAAACCGGTGGTGCTCTGGTTGTGCAAAAAGATGACGGTAACGGCAATTTTGAAACCAAATGGTCATTTGAGCTTAATGATTTCGAAGCGCTTATGGACAACCGTAGCACCCATAATTCGAGTGGAGCGTTTGGCGTTCTTGCCTCCGAAGACACACTATCCCAATCAGAAAAGCTGCTTGGGTATATTGGAAGTACATCAAATATTGCAGAAGCTGCTGTTTTCTTCAATACTGAAGTCAATGCTAACCTATTATATGTATTTGATTATGACGCACATTCCGGAAACTTCGTGGATTTATCAAGTGCTACTGACTATGTCACAATTTCGGATTCTGGAAATATGACTATGGAGTCCGGCTATTCGCTGGAGCTGACAAATGAAGGCGATGTTAATATTAAGGATGCATCCGATGCTGTAGTTTGGTCATATGATAATGAAAGCAAAACAATTTGGGGGGGAACTTCAGGGGGAACCGATGGGGCCCCAGTTGATAATCCTTATACTTTCTACGAGGCAGATGAAACCCCACCAATAAGAGGCCTATTCTCTCCGTCAGATACAATGGATTTTCTATTTGGTGCTGAGCCCAAAGTGCATGAGCCGGTTGCAAATGCTTTGGCTTATGGCGAAACATTAGAGGCAGGCACAGTCTTAAAAGATGAAGATGTTGTCGTTGGCTCAATGTTATATACAGATGAGGAGGGCAACCAAAAATACATCCTCGGGATGTATGATGAAAATGGACAATTCAACCTGCTTGATCCAACGTCCGACTTTTATGGCGGGAATTTGCTGTTTGATGAAACAACGGGCGCTCTGTCTATCGCCAATGAAGGGTATGTGCTTAGAATAGATGCAGATAATGATTTTATTTATGTGACGAGTGATGTGGTCAATCACGCTCTGAATGGTGATACGCTTGAAGAGTGGCAGGAAGATGCCCTCATTGAAAGCACTACAGCAGTGTGGGAAGCAATGCTGACCAGCGCCGGCGGGGTTCTACCAAAATGGACCCAAAAACAACTCATGACGTTCGTCTATCATGCAACCATGCTAGGTCAAGATGCAACGACAGAGTATACTTGGGACCAGTTCTTTAAACATAATGAAGCTCTTTTTAATGACCCGAGCATTATAAATAATATAAGTGCCCCAGATTTTGTTAAGCTTGTTCAAGATGGGACTATTTTACTAGATGTATTCGGCATTTCCTCTACTGACACGCAAAAAATAGAACAGTTCCAAAATGTTATTAATATCTCCTCTCTTTTGTCTTATTCCTTGAATGAAAGCCACAAAAGAGCGTTTTCAGCGCAAAGTGGCACAGACATTATAGATAGCGCGGGGAACAAGTTAGCCACCCAAGACATGGTGCTCCCATATAACAGAGATGGAACGCTAGGCATAAATGAGGCACAGGTCAATTTTGTCAATGCTTTGGGCTACGATATCGATTTTCTCAATCAACCGACGGATTATCTGGCCAATCGGGTGGAAATAGGTGATACATTTACCCGTACAGATGGCGTTGAAATTACTGTTGAAAACGAAGATCAGGCTAAGACTATCAATACTCGAAACTTTGAGTATTTTCTGACAGCACTGGAAAGTGGTGACATTCTAGATGGTAAGGTCAAGCAGGATAGCCTAAGAAAACACTCTTTTACTCAAACTCTTATGTCAACAGCACGAGAAGCAAACGATATAATGGTTGCTGAAAACAATCCTTACTGGAATCGCGTGGACCTTGACAGTGCAGATGTTGATACAGACGCAAGATTTAAAGTATCTTACACAGTAGTAGGTCAAGATGGTGCTGATGACAAAGTCATAAAAGACAAATATGTTACGCAAGAGCAAATGGACTTTTTGGAAGAAAGGCAAGGGAAGAAAGAAATTACAGGTCTCACAGATAGAGAAAATGCTCATATTACAGATCGTGTTTTGTTGCAAACGATAAAAGCTATAGAGACCCTCGCAGATTATGATGCACTGCGCACACAACAGCTTGATCCAGAAACAGGCAAAATTAAGGGAGCTCCTGCCATTGTCATGTGGGCCCAAGCATTCTCTAATCATCATAAAACTCTGGTAGAGGGCACTGATGACGTTGGCAGTGCTTTAACTGAGAAGGACTTTGATTACACAAAATGGAATGCAAAAAAAGCGAAGTATGTCACCCATAATCATCACGGCACTCATTTTGAAAGACTGTTTGGAGGGCATATTGATGCTGGATTTGCACAGAGTGATATTACAGGAAAGGCTTTCACCAACAGGGAAGCAATAGATTATTTCTTTAATGAAATGGGCATTGAAGACCCTGGTATGCTCTCTACTTCAGTAACCACTTCTTTTTCGGACATGCTGTTACTTGCTATTAATGAAGTGCCGCCGGTTACAGATATGGTTACGTCAAGTATGTATTTTGGTGCAAATTATCCTTTACAACTAGATTGGGACACATTGAATACTAATGTGCCAAATGGACATTTTTGGTGGCATCAGGACAGTATGGGGGGCACTCTCTATAATAAGGATGGGGATTATCTTGAAGATTATGAAAAAGCGCAAGGTGTAAGAGATATAATTAAGGGTTGGATAGGAGATCGTGCCGCTTATGCAAATCGTGACCTAGATCTTGTCGAATATTTGAGTCACAAATCAATTAGTCATCAAAGATACGTAGAAACTAAAGCTTTATGGACCGAAATAGAGATTGAAATACTCATAGACTTTGGTGCAGCAATTATAGGTGCTGGAGTTGGTTGGGCTGTAGGGGCACTAATAGGGGCTGTTGCTGCAGCTCTGACCACTGAAGTCGCCGCTGAAGGAGCCAGTGATGTAGCCTCTCAAGGGGTCGTTCGAGGAACGGCTTATGGAGGGGGAGAAGTTGAAATGAGTAACTTAGCTGAGCGCACTGCCCTTGTAGGACAAGAACAACTTGAAGGAAGCTTCGAAGTTGAAGGAGGCTTCGATGAAGTACCCCTTGACGACATTGATGACGCTGCACAACCCCTTAACGGAGCATCACCAGCAGCACGAGAAGCAGCAACGAAATCAGCTGTTGGATATGCTTTAAATATATTAAGTCCAGCAACCGTTGCGGGTACTGAAGCTGTTGCCTACGGAACAGACATAGCAACCAACATCAATGATATCTTTGCTCCTGATGCTGACCTTGATTACGTCACAGCATATGGCTACGAGCTTGGCAATGACAACTACACAGGCACAGACTTTGAGATTTATAAAGCTGTTGACGGAGAACCTCTAGAAGAAATCAAATCTTACGATGGGGCGCAGTACAGTTCTGGCACCACAAGCCTGCGCGATAATGTATCGGCAGTCAATAAAGCAATTCCTGTACTGGATAAGTATGCTGAAGCGGTTGGAGATGATCCGGCTAATCCAGACTTCACAAGCGTGATAGATACATTGCTCAACGAAGCGAAAGACGCGGAGGGGAATGTTGACCCAGAGATGCTCCAGCTGATTATATCCTATATGCCCACTTATTATGAATTTGACGACGCTGGAAATACGATATCAAAAAACCCTAAAGTGGACATTGTTGCAACTCTCTACCAATATGATATTGCTAACACCGTTGGACAAGAAAAATTTGACGCGGTGATATCTTCCCCAGCCACTGCTGATAATGGCCCCGTTCTTCATGCTCTTAGCCTTCCTAGTACGCAGTATTCTTTCTTAGAGCAAACATATAATGCGAATGGCGGGGCAGACATTGCAGATATTTTAAATGACCCAAGCGTGACTTCTGACGACATTGTAAATATTCTGACCTACTACATCGACAATAAAAGTGAATATACAGGATATTCTACGGGCGATCCGGTTGACTACCCTGAAGGCCAGCCAACCCCATGGATTATTGACTCATTGGTTGCACTTAATGAAGTTAATGAAGATAAAGTCCATGATGTTTTTGCCATTCTTGCCAATGGAGATGATGCTGCCATTAGGGTTGGGGCTCTGGTCAGCAATGAAATACAATATTTGACAACGCCGAGCGATCCTAATGCACCAGACAACTCAGAGTTAACGTTGTCTATGCTCCATGGCGCTTCGTTTTCTCCCAAAAATACCGATGCTAGTGGTAACTCTATGGGTATGGCGTCGATGTATTCTATTATCGCAGAACTTGATACCCTTATACCTCCTCCTGAGGTCCAGGAACGTCGACGGACGCAGGGAGGATTGGTAACAGCAGCAGGTGTTGGCTTTGCGCTAGCTGCTTTGTCACAATTTATTCTAGGAGCCGGAGCCCTTAGCTATGCCCCATCTACGCCTGCAGGAATAAGACCCAGAACAGCAGAAGGAGATGTTGCTGGTCTTCTAACAAGGAACCGTGCTGAACAAGGGGGAATCTCTCTAGATAACGGGGATAATTACGACGATGATGTAGAGGCTCTTGATGCAACACAGGAACAAAAAGATAGAGTGCGCGCAGAGATGGCAGATCCGGCTGCACGTTCGGAGTATAGTAGTGATCCTAATCTCGGCATTGACTCATTCAAAATTAATGGCCTTAAGACAAATGCCGCAAAAATCATAGACTATGCAGATAATCACATTTACACAGGTTCTGACGTCCCTCCGCGTTGGACCAGCGCTCATAAGACATATCAAGATATCTTTTTAGGTATTGATGATACACCTCTTGATAATCCTGATCAGGACGTTTACACGCAGAAAGTTGGCCTAACTCTCAATGAGGTTGCCAATCAGGGACGTGCGGACATTGTTGCAAAAATCTTTATTGATGTCATACGTGATTTCTCTAACAACCGTGATAGTGTTGTGGAATGGATGGGGTATATGTCACCGGCGAATGTTGGTGATACACTGGCAATATATGACACCTTGGAAAAACCAGCAGGCTGGACAGACAATAACCAAAGCCTTGGTTTGATTAGTACATTCATGGATAAAAATCCTGATCAAGGTGCAATTTCCGCGTCGGCCTATTACCAGTTCGCTGATATTTCAGCACAAAACTTCCTCACGTTTTTAGAAAGTTTTACCGATACAACTGGTCAGGATAGCTCTGTAACATTATCTGCGAATGATAAAATTCGTAAAATTCTGACGTCTGGAACACCTGAAGATGCCGCTTACTTTATTAAGGCTTTTGGGATAGATGCGGCAGATAGTCGTGGATCCATAATCTTCCTGGCTATAGAGGATGCTGGTCAGCAATCCATGATTTTGAATTCTATGTCTTATGAAGATGCAGCCACTCTTTCTGGATATCTCGATACTACAGAAGATGGAGTTGCGGATGACAAATTCCTTGAGACAACCGCTGGACTAGACCCTTCTGTGTTCGCGGATATGACGCTTACAAAGATTGACCAGTCCGATACAACCTTTATGCAGAATCTAAACAAAGTTGACTCATTGGTTCTTGCGGAGGCAGTAAATACAGTTGATAATGACAGCAAATTCCGCATTCTTTCTGCAATGCTCAAAAATTCAGCGGGCGATGATGGTGTAAAAGACAGTGTACCAACGCTTGAAGCAATAAATAGCCTTAACCCTGTAGATAGTGCTGATTTATTTGCTCTCTGGGGGCAGATGAATGGGACGGAAGCTGCCGAACTTTTTATAGATAATGCCTATGTTTTGGCGTCAAAATACTTAGAAAACTCGGGCATAGATGTAACAGACCCTACGAACATCGCCCCAGAAGATCAAGCTGAAGCATATGATGCGGCCATTGACTATTCCGTCATGACCCTTGAGACTATGAAAGAAGGAGATGCACCAGAGTTCTTTGATCACATTCATGACTATAGCTCTAAAATGTCCCACACCTATATGGACGCAATGGTCAAAGATGACACCGGCTTTGCTCTGTATACATTCGGCGGTTTGGCTGATGCGAGCGCTCCTGATGCATTAAGCAATACGCAAAGCGCGTTTTTGCTGTCAGCCAATTCTGAAACGGCTGGCAAGCTTATCGAAAACATGTACACCGTGGATGATCAAGGAGCCATAGACTATACCAAAGCAAACACCGCTTTAACACAACTTGCAACACAAGATGCATCCCTCACCGCCTCTATTGTTGATGACATGGACCCCGCCAAAGCTCTCAAGATATGGCGCAATGGTGCGACTGATGGAACGTTTGCTGGGTCATTTTTTAAAACGGTATGGAGCAGTGGCAGCCTTAATGACCTTGGCAAGGTCAGCCTGTGGTACGCCATGAACAGCGATGAGCGTCAGGAAATTTATTCTGATGGTACAGCAAGCACTCCATTTGACACAAAATACTTTGCGAATACGGCCATAGCTGATAAAACCTCAAACGTTGCGGCTATTGCCCCTGAAAATTTAGCGCCTTTCGGTGAAGAAGCTGACGGAAAAACAGCAAATGCTCAGGTGCTTACTGTGGGTACCTTCCTAGAAGGCGCACTTAGTAAGCTCGAGACTATAACAGATCCAAATATTTTGACCATTCAGTCTAAATTTAGTTATCAAGATCTTCTTGATGCCTTCCCAGATTCTGATATCACACCGGATGATTACGTTGCCTATATAGAGGGAACATTCCTGCCAACAGTTGAAGCTGCAATGGAGAAGATGGGACGGCCCGCGAATGAAATTGATGCGGCGCTTGATGTTGTTCGAAAAGCCGCAACACTGGCAACATCAGAACCAAGTCTTTTAGATCACAATCTGAGTTTCACCATCGATCTAGATGATCCAATGGCATATGACGATGCTTCAAGCTCATGGGTTGATGATGGCATTACAGAAACCAAAGCCTTTCATTATGTGAATTATGTCTCATCTCCTGATGAAGCAACAACAGCGCCTGCAGCTGGGGCTGAGCCAACCTTTTACCAATCCACACCTGTACTCTCAAGTGAAGAGATTATACGCCATTCAAACACCATTAAGTCTGGCGGCGGCCTTCCCCAGATTGTCGGCGCTTCAGGATTAGATGCCCCAATGGCGGTTTTAACAGATGCAGACCGCCTGGAACTTGCAGAGTTACCTGATAATCCAGAGACAAGAGCAACCGTAGTTGGTGGGGCTAACGAGTTGGAGCTTTTTGATCCAGCCAGTCATTTTCATGTAACTTTAGATGGTACTATATCAAATACGACAACACAAAGCTTGACGGATGCTGCCACAGACCAAAGCGTAAAAGAGACGACGGTATTCACGTTAGGTGATAATTTTGTTTGGAGCTCTTTTGCTGATGATGCTGCGGCAACGCAATCTTTTGAGACCGACCTCAAAGCGCAGGTGATAGAGTATCTAACACCGCTCGGTTTCACCGAGAGCGAAATTGAAAACTTTTTCTGGGCTCTCCTTAACGCAGCTCAAAACAGCCCAGATCAGAAAATTTCTATGGTTGTGCGTCAGGGCAAAGTATTGGCACAGGACTGGTATGACAGCGATGGAATGATTAAAAGCGACAAAGCCCATCTGGTTCAGTATCAAAATGGTACTGAGCAAACATCACTGATCTCCTTCATAGCTTTCTCTGATGACTTTGATGGTAGTAAGGTTGGTTGGGACGGTCAAAACGCTGATGATATCAATGTAAATGAAACGCAGCAAGTCAACACGGCCCTCTATAATGGAACATTTTTTACCGGGGCCCAGTTGCAAGGTATTCGTGATGATTTTCCGGGCGACGCTTCAGATGGTTCAAATAGTTTTGTATTCACCGCTTCAGACATAGACACATTGCCAGCTTACGTCACGAATAATAATACTGCGAACGTAGAGTGGATTGACTCTATAGCCGAAAATTCTTCCAGATCAGAAGCGATCCAAAACATCGCATCTTCACTTGGCTCTTATGCAAACATTTTTCTTCAAGCCTTGAAAACTAATACGCTTCAAGGGGCATATGGAGCCGCGCTTTCCTTCATGGATGGTGACATTTCAGGTATAATGCAAACAACATTAGACTTAGCCGGCATAGGTGATGGAAGTGACGGAGACCTGCGAGAGCATGATATTTATGATGTTGCGTCTGATGACACTGCGTGGACTTACTTCTTGCTAACAGCTTTTGCGAAAGACAAAGACCAACTTGATACAGCTTTTAAAAATAATGACACACTTACTGTGGCAGATATCGGAACAACATTTGAGGTTAGTGAACTGTTCAGCCATTCTACAATGGAGCAGCTACGCGATGGCTTACTTCAAGTTAAACAAGATAAAATTGCGGCAGGTGGCAGACGAGCACAAGTGGTAGAAGCCAGGGAATTACTTGATGGTTTCGTGAACGCTACAGCAAATATAACGGATCTTAATGCCACAGATAGCCCGACAGGCGCGCCAACAACACTGCCTCCAACACAACTGCCAACAGCAGCACCATCAGCAAACATACCAAAAGGGGGAAGAGGTCCAAGCGTAGACATAGCTAAGATCCTATCCAAAACCATTCCGACAACCGGTATGGAGTGGTTTGATCTGGCGCGTAAAGCTATAGGGGTTGGCTCAACACTTATGGCAGTTGGCCTGCCCTCTGCCCATCAAAACATTCCACAACCAGGTGACAATTCGTTTCTATTACGTCAGATCTTCGGCAATAAGTTTACTGCTAAGAGTACCGAATTTAATGGCCTTGTATGGGTTGATAGAGGCGTAATGACAAACCCAGACACAGGGGAGGAAGTTTATAGAATTGAATTGGGGTATCGAAATACAGATCTTGCATTTCTTGCAGGCGTGGGAAGAGAGTATTTACCAAAATCAATCGCAAATTTTTTTCGCTTAGATGAAAATCCATTCAACCAAAACCAAGATAATAAATCGCCGCCAGCAAAAACATTTGCAGGCAATGTATTTAATCCAATACTGTTTGATGTCACCCATATAACAGCTAGGATTGACATAGATCTTAAAACTGGCACGCCGGTTGTCGTGGGCGGGGGAGCGACCTTCGGCTCATACGTAGGTAACTCAGCTTTTCAAGCAGTTGCGGGCACAGAAAATAGACCTGCAGCTGGAGAAAAAACTCTCTTGACGGGGACGCTTAATGGATTTTCGCAAAGCACTAAACCATTGTCAGCGGCAGGTTTGGCGGCGGTGACACTTTATGCTATTGGATCACGTGCTGTAAGGCCGTCCGTAACTGGTATAATGCAAGCTCGAGGATTGAGACCAGACAATACCAAAGATATTCAAGGTCAAAACGTCCCGGGCAGTTTCGTACACCATTCAGTTCGTGAAGTTCTTAGTTTTGGAGGAAGGCAGGCTGCGTGGATGCTCCCTATGTATTTGACGGGGGGTAAAATGGACATTGGTTCACTTGCATTCACTGGGGGAATTGTTCCAAGTGCTATAGGAGCTGCGAAATATGCCTCGACTGGTACCCTATCTCAGTCCCTAGGAGCATTGGGGCGAAATCTTGCTGGTGGAGTTCTCAATTTTCCTCCAGTAGCGACTGCGGCAACACCAGTCTATGATCTTGGTGCATGGGTTAGTGATGTGTTCAATGAGTTTACGGTACTAAATGTAGATTTTGGAATGGGAACCGGAGTTGCACCAGATCAACAAGGTGCGCAAGAAGAGCCACGGGAAGTTGAATTGATTAGAACTTATAGCCGTGACAGCTTTTTTAGCGATACAACGGATGGAACATATGTCCCACCTTGGCAGGCAGAGGATGAAGAGCCAGAGGATATGTTTGCAGCTTTAGGAGGTCAAGCACCGTTAAACCCGCTAGGCGCGGGCGCGCGGGTTCTTTCAGCCATACAAGCTGCAGATGAAAATGGGGATATTGGGGATATCCGCATGGAAGTTGAAGATCCAGAAACGGGAGAGAGTAGGTTTATCCAATTCATTAAACGGCATGGAAACATATTTGATAAATCGCAATGGTTTGCTTTTGCGAATATAGGTGAACCGAAAACAATATATGAACCAGAAGGGTTTAACTTTTTTAATGATGTTAAGGGCGATAATGACGGTAGATTTTTAACAAGTCTATCGATGGAGGATTCAAATGAGTTTCTTCAATTCAAAGCCAGACTTGGTGATTTGGAACGCGAACTTATTAATCCCGATACCGGAGAAAAAGGCCTGCACTTAGACAACAACCGTTGGTATGGCTTGGTTGATGATCCTATGACAGCGCTTAAAACCCTCGAGACTTATAAATTAGATATTGATGGTGATGGTAAAAAAGAGCTTGTTTTTGGAGACCTAGATGGTGATGGCCAGGATGGCCACATATCAAATCCACTTGCGGCAGTCGAGAGTTTAGAGAATAGCCAATATTTAGCGGATAATTATCCAGATATGGATAAGGATTTCGACGGTGATGGCACAGTTGGGACAGCGACAAACCTCAAACCAGAAATGTTCCCTCCAACTGGTGCCGATTCTACCACAAAAATTGAGAGATTAGTTCCTTCTCTGGAGAGCGTATTTGATAACAGAAAAATCGAACCTGGCACCTTTAATTTGATTGAAAATGAAATACCCAATGCCTTGGAGCCAAGTGATAAAATCCGTGCCACAACAAGCGCAAACAATACTTTGGAGATGGGGGCTGTCTTCTTTCAGAACTCTTGGAAGTTTATTGCAAAGGATGATACAGGTAAAATCTGGGATTTAACTTCGGACCTTTTATCAGAGCCAAATTTACATTTTGACACTGAGACAGGCATTCTAATGTCTGATCCTACAGCAGGTCCTCTAACGTCTCTTGCACTTGCGTATAATAGCGCAAATGACAGTTTGGAATTAGAGGTTTTGGGCACCACCGTAAATTTGTTCACCTTTGATGATACTACTGCAATAGGCAAAGGGGCGTTATTTGACTTCACGTCCGATACAGCGCACACTCCTGACCCGCAAATTCTTATGGCTGGTGAAAAGCTGCGGCCAGGTGAATATTTACAGGCGAAAGATGGTGGTGCCTATTCGCTGCACTCCGCCCGTGTTGCTGGAGAATACCGCCTTTTGATCATTGAGAGTGATACGCAAAGAATCTGGGGTGATGTTACTGATAGTGCATACTACTTTGACAAACGTACCGGAATACTCGCCGTTCCCAGTTACTCAAATCGTGAGTATACGCTTTCCCAAGATGGTGAGCTATTTCTGCATAAAACTGGTGAAGTTCCTGACGGCGGCTTTGCGAGATATGAAGAACCCTATGAAGGCACAGCTCAGACACAAAAGGCCATGGTGCAATGGCAGAACCTAAATCAAACCTATGACGAGGATATCCCGTCTTTAGAAGCAAAACAGGTATTTGATCTGCTGTATGGCTTTGAACTTGACAGCTATGCAATTATTACAGAAGGCACATGGCAGACATTGTTTAGTTCTAATTTTGACGAAACCGGTCAATTCATTGGAAGTGAGACTGGTGAGCTGGATTTCAGCATGTTTGGTGATGACCGCAAAGCTCAGGTTAAAGATGCTGTAGAGGTCGGCGCCATTATGTTCCATTCTATGCAAAAGCATGTGGAAGGCACGGACGAAGCTGATAACGCCCTTTTCCTACCCGATGATCCTCTTGTGGCACAACAAAAGTTTTTGGCCGCCCTGCGAACAGACATGGGTTTTAGCACCACAGAAACCAGCACGCACGATCATGAGTTTTACTTATCAGGTATTTTGGATCCAAGTGATACTGGAAGCACCCCTCTAACCGATGACGTAATGAATAACAAAGTTTTGCTTGATAGCATTAAAAATACATTCTCTCAAGTCTCTGAAGAAATGGCTGGTTGGACAGAAAACCCATACGATGGCCCCACGATTGCCGATATTAATGCAGATACCTTGGCTGATGACTATGCGCTCTATGACGTGAAATATACCAAAAATGGTGTTGAATATAAGACTGTTGCGACAGAAACAGAAAAGCAAAAACTAATATATTTAGAGAGCGAAGGGGAAGTGACTTTCAATCCTTCCACAGATTCTAACCAAATCACTGATCCAGCTCGGCTTAAAGTGTTTCACATGATGAAAGGCATCGCTGATTATGAGGCCAACCGTGAAGCAAATTATGAAGATGGTAATCAGAGTGGCGGAGTATCAGCGGCAACACTGATCACGCAAGATTTTGCAGCGCGGCATTCGTTTTATAATGATGAAAAGACAGCAGCAGGAGGTGGTGCCACAACAAGCATCTTGTCAGAAACCTTTGATGGACGCAGCTCTGGTATGTACGATAAAGAAGCGGGGGACCTTGCCTATCAGACTTTAGGTGTTGATGGAAGCAACTTAGCATCTCTATTCTCCGCCCTTAAAGGAGCGACAGATGTGAGCGGCTCCACCGCGTGGATAGCTAACGATGCCGAACTCAAACCTCTGATGTTAGATATCGCCTCAGCCCCGCAGCTTGCCGCTATAAGCGGTAAAGTGCAAGACAGTGCTGGTATTGCCGTATCTGACGAAGAGCTTTCGCTATTCCTCAAAGAAAAATGGGCAGATCTACAAGATAATCCTTCTGATCCAAGCACATGGACCGATGTTGGTGTTTGGATGAGTTTAGATATGGCCTATCAGTTAGCAGATGAATATGGCAGCACAGAAAACGCTTTTGAAGCATTGTTGGCCACAGCACCCGGGGCGTCTATGACGCACGTCGGTGAACTCATAGCAGAGGGCACATATGGCATTGCTACCCCCTACGAATACGACTTCGATATTTTTCAAGATAATACTGATGTCGAAGCAGGAACATATACAACAGTTTTCAAAGATGACCCAGAAGACAATGTCACCTGGTCTAAATCTGTTGGTCTCACCGCCGGTGAACATGAAGATGCAATTGAGCTATCTGAAAACATTATGGAGAAGCTTGACACTGAAGGACTAGCCAGCACTGCGGACTATGTTGGTGAGCGCATGAAGGCACTGGAAAATCCTGCTGTTGTGATCCAGGCGTTAGAGCTGCTTTCCCCTGATATTCAGGGAGATATCCAACTCCAGCGTGATAAGTCTGTGAGTGCTGGAGTTGCTTATCAGAGCACTGAATGGAATAACGCTGTGAACGATTCGTCAATAACAGCGCAAGTTGATTTTATCAATGTCTTAGCTCCAGATTATGCTGAGAAATTCTTATTTGAAGTGTCCAAAGCTCAAGGGCTGGACCACGCAAAAGACCTTCTCGGAAATGGTGATAAAGTCGCTGCAGAAAAAACAATTCTCGCTGGAATGGCCGGCGTCTTGCAGCGCAATAAAGACTATGGCCTGCCCTACAGCGCACCAACAGCACTGAGCGAAGAAGACAGCTTTATCATGGATATTATGCTCAGCTTAAGTGACACTGATCCTGCTAAAGCACAAGAAATAATGATAGACGTGGGACTAGCCTCACCGAAGATTGCGGCAGTACTGACTTACATGATCAGTAAATTTGAAGGTGATGGCGAGAGCTTTGATCGCGCTGCAGCTTTATTGCAACCAGATGACAGTACCGATGCGACTGCCTCTGAAGTTATCGGAGAAATAGCCCTCAACCTTACAAAGATGGAAGAGGAAAAAAGCCCAGACGGACGCCGTTTGATGGAAGGCGGAGAGACAAATAATCAAACCTTTGCAGAGTCGTTTCTTAACGCTGTGTGGGCCAGGTTAGGTCTGAATGGCCCCAATGACGTGCAAACTATATCCCTTAAAGTTTTGTTATATGCGTCATCTACGGCATCTTTCCTCACACAGGCGAGAAGTAGGGCTGATGTTAACCTATTGTTGGCATCAAAGCTTTCAACGGATTTTGCCACTAAAATTTTAGCCTCTTGGGATGATGCAGTTGATCTTCATAAAAATGGTTATACAACAGCTGCTGGAACTGCGGTTGATATTAGTGATCCCAAAAAGATTGCACAAGGAATTGTTGAAGATTTTAATGCAGCAACCTCGGAGACCGAGCAGGATGATGTTATTGCAGGTGTCGCAGAGTTATTAATGAGAACTAAGAAGTCCGACAAAGTTGGCGCTGTTCTCGGTCACATTAGTGCCCGTGATGCTGAAAACGATACTAAGATTGCTTTTAAGATTGTAACCAAAATATCGCAGTTTGCAGATTCTGCTAAAAAGGAAAAAACGTCAGGTATATTGGCACACATAGCAAGTGATGTTATGGATGCTATTATTCTTAACTTGAATGATCTAATTCCCGCTGATCGTACAACTGTTGCAGACGCTATAGTCCAGTCTACCACCAATTCACTCGCTGTTGGTGCAACTCGTACTTTGTCATCATTAATTCAGGTCTCGGGGATTGGCACTAGCTATTTTATAGAGCTAGTTGATCCTGTAAATACAGATCGATACCCTATAACAACAGCTAACTACGGGAACATCGTAGCACGTCTGCCTGTAGAAAATCGAAAAACAATTATGACCAGTCTGTATGATAATCTTGTAACACAGGATTTTGCCTTAAGAGCAATGGCTGCAATGCCTGCAGAGACCTTGGTGCAAATGCTACTATCAATTAAGTTGGATGATCCTTATAAAGCAAAAATGATGCTGAATAAGATGCTCGAATTAGAGTTTAATCTGCGCAGAACAGGTATGACTGAGGTGCTAGACCTTTTACATCAACAAGATCCTGATTACCTGTTTGACGCAATATTTATTCTTCCATTTGCAAGTATATCATTTACTCTGAATTCTGTTTCTGATGAGACCTTCACACAAATCATAAAGGGTTTTCATGTAGATTCCCCTCAAAATGCTGCAATTATATTTAATGGGATGCAGAATAAAGCCGTAAGATTTTCTAGACTTTACAGGTTGGATCAGACCTTTGCTCTAATTTTACTTGAAACTCTTTACGCTAAACAAGATGTCAACGGGGTCGACGAATTTGCGCTCTTTGTTCAGAGCTTACTTGGTAGCAATGACGATTTGCTGAACTTCAGTGAAATAGTAGAAATACAAGAGGTGTTGCATCAAAATGATACAGGTGCTGATTTGGTCTTTTTCTCAAGCTTATTATTATCTTCTACTATGGGACGAGTTAAAAATGCTTCTGAGTATTTTAAGTCATTCATTCAAAAGCCGGATATGGCCAAAGAACTTTTTATTGAAGCAAGTTTATCCGACAACAAATCTATGGCTAGTCGTTTTATAGCGAGTGTGCACACCAGTACAGACCAGGAAGTCAAAAATCAACTATATACCTTTATGGCTGATTTATATTCACTTAGTCCTAATGTATTTGCGCAAAATCTAACCTTGTTGCTTCCGGAAATAGGCTCTTCGCCTTCTAAGTACCTGATGTTGTTGCGTACAGCACGAGCTGGTGGGCACAACCTTTTCGATATGTTAAAAAGCTTAGTTGATATGCCAAACTTTACAATACCTGTAATGGGTAGTCCTCTTACGTTTAACGGCGCGTTTGTGGCTTTTGAAATGTTTGATTTCCTGGGCAAGGAAATATCATCACAATTTTATGACACATTAAGTGATGTGCAAAAAAGTAAGATAGATAATTATATTGATAATCCTGATACTTATTTCGATCATGATGATACCGGTATTTTAGGTTATGATAGCAAATTGACTGCAGGTCTATCGCTGGCAGATAATGATATACTTTTCTCGCCAGAGCTTCAGGCTTCATTTGGGTTTGTTGAGAGCTATAGATCAAATGGCTATGACTTAGTTATTCTTAAGCCGGGCCCACAAAAGTTTGATATTAAGGATATCAATAATAATACAATTAAAGTTGCACAGGGATCAGAATTTAAAATTGCTTTTAATGGAAGACTTGTTGTAGTTGAGCCTGATGGTAAGATCCATTTCATCACAAAAGCCTTAGAACCTGGAACGTTTAATCCTGAAGATCTGCGAGTTGTCCTAACAGAAGTGGGCAATTTGATATTTTTTGATGACAGCACAAACAGAGTGTTGGAAATTATGTAAACGTTTGAACTTATGTTACTTTAGCACAAGATTGCCATCTCTTGGGGTATTGCTATATTATCTCAAAGATGGGCTTTGTTTTTGACGTTCTCACATGATATTTACTCTGAGTTGCTGCTCGCAGAAACATTTCAACTCTTCCAAAAATTATCAAAATGTTAAGACTAGAGAATTATTCTTTTTCTGGAAATATTTGTTTACTGTATTCTTATGGTTAATCCGTTATTAATTTTGCCATGAAAATGTTCAACAAATCCTAAGTTCTGAACGCATATCTAAAGTTTTATGGGGGTTGATAGGCGTTTATGGAAAAATATATAGTATGTAGAGGGCTATTTTTGTTTTGAGAGGCTCTTGTCCTGATTTGATGTAAACCGGTAAGTATACAGAAAGTTTGGTTTGTATCAGGGTCCGTTATAGAGTAGACAAATTCCTCGGCTATAGTTTTGCTAAGGTGGGCGTAGTGAAAAAAATTATGAGTTGTTCTTTGAGTTGGTTTGGTATGTACAAAAGACAGTTTACCCTGTCTATAGTGTTGCTTTTCTTTGGATTAACAGTTAGCGGATGCAGCTCTTTTTCTCGGTTTGATTTCCCATCTTTCGGTCTGATGTCAAAAGAAGATCCAGGAACAGCCTCGCTTCAGGATGCGCGCCGGGTTTATCCGCCAACGGAATATCAAGATCGGTCATACAGAGCAGCGCCAGAAGCACCGAGCCAACCCACGTATGAGCGAAGTTCTCCAGCTTACAATCCAGATCAAAATATTACCCGATCAGATTTACCAAATGATGTTCCGAGCTATCCTCCTCGGGAATCTGCCGCAACAGACCCTGGTTACGGTTCGCAAAATAATTATTCGGACACTCAGCCTGATTATACATATCGCCCCTCACCCCAAACAGCCCCTTCTTACGGTAGTGCGAATGGTGATACGGTCACCGTTCAGCCAGGCGATACGCTTTATGGTTTATCACGTCGGTATGGGGTCAGTGTTGCTGATATCAAAAATGCGAATAATCTTTCTGGTAGTGAAATTCACGTCGGACAAATTCTGGTTATGTCATCATCTGGTGCTGAATACCCAAGTGATACATCTTACAGACGCCAACCTCCTCGAAGAGTTGCTAAGCCGCGACGCATCCCGCGTAAAGTGACGCCAACATTCAAGGTTGAAGAGCCTGATGATATCGAAGAGAGCATCGCACAGCCAGAAATTGAAAAACGAACCACACGCAATGAACAGTTCGAAGAACAAAAAATTGCATCTTTGTCCAATGAAAAGCAAGCGAACGAAGACACTGTGGTAATGCCACGAACAACAGGTCGCTTTCGCTGGCCTGTACGCGGTCGAATTATCAATAAATTCGGAACGAAAAGCAAAGGCGTACGCAATGATGGCATTAACATCTCGGTTCCTGAAGGCACAAAAGTCAAAGCAACTGAGGCTGGAATTGTTGCCTATGCAGGGAACGAATTGCGCGGCTATGGGAATCTAATATTGATCAGGCATAATGGCGGCTGGGTTTCAGCTTATGCTCATAACAGTCGTTTGCTCGTTAAACGCGGGCAGCGTATACGTCGCGGCCAAGTCATTGCAAAAGTTGGTAAGACAGGGTCTGTCGCCCAACCACAATTACACTTTGAATTGCGTAAAGATGCAAAGCCGGTTGACCCGCTGAAGCACATGTAAAGCTTTTATATTTCCCCTGATTAGCGCTTCGCTACATGTTTAACGCTATGGCTTATGCTCGGCAGGATAAGGCGGTGCTTCAGCCATAATTAAAATCGAAATCCTGCGATTTGCAGGAAGGTATGGATCCTCTGGAAAGAGCGGCTCACTATCTGCCTTACCAGATATCGAATGGAACCGATTATGAGGCAAACCATACTCTGATAAAATCTGACGCGCGGTTTTGGCCCGGTCAGCAGAAAGATCCCACAGTGTATATCCTGGAGTATCATACATTCTGGCTGCATCAGTATGGCCTGTAATCGAAATACGATTTGGCAATTTACGAATGACCGGCGCCATTTTTGCGAGCAGTTTACGTGTTCGCTCATAAGGTTCTTTAGAGCCTTTCGCAAACATCGAACGGCCTTCCTGGTCGAGCAATTGGATATGCAATCCTTCTGGTGTTTCTTCGACCATCAGACTGTCGGACCGCTCGTGAATTTCAGGAAGCTCTTGCCAGGCCTGCCTTAGAGACGCAGCCGCAAGAGCAAACTGACGTGGTCTCTCAATATTTGTTCTTTCAATATCGTGTGTATTGGCCTCAGGCCCTTGTTTTGTTCGTTGATCATGACGTTTTTCTGCATAATCTGAGTTTTCTTCTTTTGGCAATGGTGCGACACTTTTCACGTATTTTCGCACTGGCGCACCTTCAATTTCAATCATGCCAGATTTGCGGGCCTCAAATTTAATACCAAAAGCGTCACGCATTGAACCCGCAACAACTTGTAGCTTTTTTTGGTCCTGAATTGAAAACGAGATAATCAAAACAAAGAAACACACGAGAAGTGACATCAAATCGGCAAAGGTTACCAGCCATTCTGGAACACCACCTCCCCCATTTTTTTTGCGTGCCATTTTTTTACATCCCCAAACTTATATTTTCTTGCGAATTAGACCTTTTGCGTGCTTTAGCGTTGTCCATTATACAAGGACCTCTTGAATTAAGCCGCTGCTGCTTCTGCATCAGCTAAAATAGCAGCTCTCTCCTTACTTGGCAGATAAGCAATCAAAGCTTCCCTGATCAGTTGAGGGCTTTTGTTTTCGCGAAGCTGTAAAATACCATCAAGGGCAAGTGTTTGATTCACCTCTTCAATAGCTGCTTTGTTGTTGAGTTTATCTGAAATCGGCAGAGCTATGAGGTTGGCAATAATCGCACCATAAAGCGTTGTCAAAAGAGCAACCGCCATAGATGGACCAATGGTTGAAGGATCGTCCATTGTGGAAAGCATCTGTACCAGACCAACCAAGGTCCCGATCATACCAAAGGCTGGCGCAGCATCTCCAAGAGCCTTATAAATTCTGGCACCCTCATCCAAGCGCTCAAGAAATAAATCCCGCTCACGCTCCAGCATAGTACGAATTATATCAAGCTCATATCCATCCGCCACCATTTGCGAGCCTTTTTGCAAAAGCTCTTGAGAAATTTCAACGTTTTCAAGACCAAGTGGCCCTTCTTTACGAATAACTTCAGCTAGGGTCGTGATTTCATTGATCATATCCATCGGACTGACCTTCTTGTGGGTGAAAGCCACCGCACCGCCTAGCGCAAATGCTGAAAAAATATTGGCAAGTGGGAAACGAATGATGGTGGCGGCAAAGCCACCCCCGATCACTATGAGAATAGATGGCAAGTTTACAAAACTACCAACATCTCCACCGATAAGAATCGCTATGGCGACAATAACAGTTCCGGCGCCAATGCCGGCAATTGTTGCAATATCCATGATACACCAACCCCATATATCTCATGATATCCCGCATTTATTTTTGCTTTTTATGGATGATGGTTGGAATATAACAGTAAGCTACAAATATTCGTTGAATTATACTTCTGATAATTTATTTAAATTTATAGAATAAAATTAAAGCTTTATTAGGCATAAACACCACGGGTAAAACCGTGGTGTTTCTCATAGGCTCAGAGCCTAAGAAGAAGGAGACAGACACTTTGACAAATTATTTGATAAATCGTTAAGAAGATTGAAATAAAGGTCCGTACCATCCGTTAGATTGGCACCTAATGGGTCTAGTGTTGCGCTTTTTGCCTTTGTGCCTTCAATCACAGTTTTCACAAGACGGTCAGAGTACTGAGGTTCTCTAAATACGCAAGCCGCTTTGGCACCTTTTATCTTCTTACGTAAATTGCTGATGCGTTTTGGTGATGGCGCTTCATCCGGCTCAAGAGTTATCGAGCCTACACCACTCAAACCATAAGCCTGCTCAAAATATTGATACGCATCATGAAACACAATAAAAGGTCTGTCCTTAATATCCTTAAGAGATACTTTAAGCTTAGTATCTAAGACCTCTAGCTTTTTGATCGTCGCTTCAGCGTTTTTTTGATATGTTTTGGCATTTTTGGGGTAAATCGTACTTAATTCTTTTGCGATGAATTGAACAATCTTCTTTGCATTTTTAGGATCAAGCCAGACATGCATATCTGGTGTCTCGGCTGCTTCATCATGATGCGCTTCTTCTTTTTTGTGTTTGTCATGACCATGCTTGGAATGATGATCATCGTGACCATGTTCCTTATGGTGATCTTTCTTATGCTTTTTCTTACCATGATCATGCCCGTGGTCATGCTCATCTTTCGCTTCTTTCTTGTGATCATCGTGATTGCCGTGACCATGATGATCGTGATCATGACCTTCCCATACACCGCCTTTACGATAAGGCAAGAACGTCAAATCTGCATTATCTATAATGCCAGCCTTACGCACATTTTTGGGCAGCGTCTTAAACGCACGCGACAAGAATGTTTCAAATTTTCCATCAATGAAAAAGACAACTTTTGCCTTTTGGATTTGCTTGATATGAGAGGGTTTGAGTTGAAAATCATGGGGAGATGCTGTTTGCGTTAATAAGATTTGCGCTTGCCCCGTTGTTCCCAGAACATTTTGTACCAGTGAGTGAAGTGGTTTGATTGTGACTACAATGTCTGATGTATCTTTTGCTTGCGCACTGGTGAAAAGTAAAAAAGAAAGTATAATGAATAAAATGGAACTTTTGATTTTCATTGTTTTATGCTCATATCTTTAGAATAATTTTTTTATCATAATTCTTGTTTGCAACTGATAGATGTTATAACATAACAAAAATTGCGTCAATCTCAATAAAAATAAATGCTGTCTTTGGTATGCAACCTTGTCAAAATCATGAAAAATGCATTCATACCGCGCTAGAAACAGCAGAACATATTTGCCGAGATAAAGGTCTGCGTTTTACCGAATTACGGCGGAAAGTCTTGCAAATGGTTTGGGCAAGCCATGGTCCTGCAAAAGCCTATGAAATTTTAGCAAAACTTAGTCTTGAAGACCCGAAAGCAAAACCACCAACTGTCTATCGGACGTTAGATTTTTTACTTGAAAATGGCTTTATTCATAAACTGCAAAGTTTAAATGCTTATGTGGGGTGCTCGCATCCTCTTGAAAAGCGCCAGTGCTATTTTCTGATCTGCGATCATTGTGGGGATATTGAAGAATGCTGCAATGTTGTTCTCAATGAAGCTTTGGTCAATACAACAAAAGCAAGTAGATTCCATCTTACCAATGTCACTCTAGAAATCAGTGGTGAATGCGAAAGCTGTGTAAAGAACGCAAAAAAAGTATGACATTTTTAATTCATGCAAAGGATCTCAATGTCTCTCGACAAGACAAAATGATCCTCAAAGATATTTCTCTCTCGATCCATGACAATGATTTTATTACGATTATTGGACCGAATGGTGCTGGAAAATCGATGTTGCTAAAGTGCTTAATGGGGTTCTATCAGCCTAATGCAGGAACTATTACGAAAAAAGAGGGTTTGCGTATTGGCTATATGCCACAACGGATTACGGCTGAACAAACATTGCCTATCACAGTCAAACGCTTTTTGAGACTTGGTAAAAAAACAAATGAGGAAACGGTTCGTGAAGTTTGCGAAGAAACTCAGATTGAGCATTTGCTAGAAAAAATGCTTTTTATTTTATCCAGCGGTGAAATGCAGCGCGTTCTACTTGCCCGCAGTTTGCTGGATCATCCTGAGTTGCTTGTGCTTGATGAACCGGCTCAAAACCTTGATATCTCTGGTCAGTTGAGTTTTTACAAATTGCTTTCGCGTATTTATGAACAACGCCCGTTAAGTATTCTTATGGTATCACATGATTTGCATATGGTTATGGCATCTACCAAACAGGTTATTTGCTTATATCAGCATATCTGTTGTTCCGGGGAGCCTCATATGGTGACCAAAGATCCAGAATTCATCTCCCTGTTTGGTCATGACATGGCGAACATGATGGCCGTTTATCAACACAGCCATAACCACACCCATGAGTGTTAGGAATCCATAAATGTCTGACTTATTTCTCCTTCGCGCCCTGGCAGCTGGTGTTGGCATTGCCCTAATAGCGGGAACATTGGGCTGTTTTGTCGTCTGGCAGCGCATGGCCTATTTTGGTGACTCCCTTGCCCATAGCGCCTTGCTTGGTATTGCCCTTGGTCTTGCTTTTGGCATCGACTTTAATTTGGCAACAGTTTTGACGTGTTCGCTCTTTGCATTATTATTACTTGCTCTACAGAGAACAAAAATTCTCGCGACAGATACTTTGCTTGGCATTTTAGCCCATTCTGCGTTGTCTATTGGCATGGTTACGATGAGCATGCTGCAACAGCGTATTGACCTGCACTCTTTCTTGTTTGGAGACATCTTAACGGTCACCGATGCCGAATTATTATGGATCTACCTCGGTGGTACGGTTGTACTTACACTTTTAATTGTGAATTGGTCTTCTCTCATTCTCATGACTATTCATGAAGACCTGGCTGTTGCTGAAAATATCAATACCTTTTTGCTGCATATCATGCTGATCTTTTTGATGACTATTGTGGTTGCCGTTTCTATTCGCAGTGTTGGCGTGCTCTTGATTACATCTATGCTGATTATTCCTGCTGCAACGGCCCGGCAAATCACACGCTCGCCAGAAGCTATGGCTGTGGGTGCATCATCTCTTGGTATTGCCTCTGTGATTATCGGAATATATGGATCTGTTGAGTTTGATACGCCAACTGGCCCCTCTATTATTGTGACATGTGCAGTATTGTTTGTTTTAGTTTTGCTGCTTACGACGTGTTTTTTAAAGATGAAAACATGGTTTAAAGTTAGGACTTAACTTTAAACCTTTTTCACCAAATGTTTTTGGCATCATTCCTTGCAATCTGTCTTCTTACATTTTTTAGAGCGATTCAACCTGAATTGAATTCAATTCAGGTTGTAAAATTGCTCGTTTTTAAAAAACTATAGCTTGTCAGATGAGGCGTAGCCGAAATTGACAAGCTGTAGTGTATCTTAAGTCAGAAATTATTTCCGGTTGAAAAAGGAGCATGCTATAGGTCCTGAGCCTAAGCAATTATTCTTAATCATAAAAGAGATATCACCATGACCAGTCCTGTATCGCTTCATGCTTCAGACAGCAGCGCAAATAATAACGAAAAAATCAAAACGCTTTTTGAGACCATGCAGGGCCTTTCGCGCTCTAAAGCTCCTCTTGATTATCACACAAGACGGCAACATTTAGATGCTATCAAGACACTGCTTAAAACCCATGGTGAGGAGCTAGTGGCATCGGTATTTCGTGACTATCGAGGGCGTTCTGTACGTGAAACACTGCTTGCTGAAATTTTCCCAACACTATCTTGCTTGCAGTTCACGCGAAAAAATTTGCGCAAATGGATGCGTCCACAATCGCGCCGTGTTCCGCTGACATTTTGGCCTGCGAAAAATAAAGTTCATTATCAACCCAAAGGGGTTGTGCTGATTATTTCACCTTGGAACTATCCTATAAATTTGACGCTTATTCCGCTCATTGAGGCAATTGCCGCTGGCAATAGGGTCATTATCAAACCTTCTGAAACCACTCAAAAAACATCCAAAGCATTTGCCACACTTATCTCCAAATATTTTTCAGAAGATCATGTTGCTGTTGTTACTGGTGATGCCGATGTCTCTCGTATGCTTACCACACTCCCCTTTGATCATATCTTTTTTACTGGGTCTACCCATGTTGGGCGTTCTGTAATGAAAGCTGCAGCGGAGAATCTTGTTCCAGTGACATTAGAGCTTGGAGGAAAATCTCCGGTCATTATTCACGACAGTTATGAGCTAAAACAAGCTGCAACACGTATTGCTATTGGTAAACTATTAAATGCCGGGCAAACCTGCATTGCACCTGACTATGTTCTTCTGCCAGAACAAAAGTGTGAGACCTTTAAAGCGCTCTATCAAGAAACTGTAGCAAACCTTTATCCTAAATTGGCTGCCAATGCGGATTATACACCTATTGTCAATCAACATCATTTCGATCGTCTTAAAGCTTTACTAAGTGATGCAAAAGCCAAAGGTGCAAAGGTTATAACGATTGATCCTGCAAGCGAAATGGCCGAGCATAAACAACGCAAATTCGCCCCAACTTTGGTAACACATACCAATGATGACATGAAAGTCATGCAAGAGGAAATTTTTGGCCCTATTTTACCACTTATTCCCTACAAAACATTAGATGATGCTATTGCCTATGTGAATGGCCAAGAACGCCCGCTTGCACTTTATTATTTTGACCGAAATACAAAACGTATCCGCCATGTGCTTGAGCATACCGTCTCTGGTGGGGTGACGCTTAACGATACCTTGTTTCATGTGGCGCAAGATGATTTACATTTTGGCGGCATAGGGTCTAGCGGTATGGGTGCTTACCATGGCTTTACGGGCTTTAAAACTTTTAGTCACGCAAAGAGTGTGTTTTACCAATCCTCATTCAGCACTATATCTTTTCTTAACCCCCCTTATGGCAAACGCTTTGACCGCATTATAAAAACAATGATGGCACTGAAGGGGAGATAATACAAAGAGTTAACACCTCAATATCTTATTTGATGTTTTATAGCAAATTCAAAAGTTAATCAGACATTTTGAATTGGCTATAGAATTAGCCGTTTAGGGCCATATTAAACCTAAATCTGATGAGCTATCCATAAGGTACTGGGCTGTGTCTGCACTAATAATAAATTCGCGTGTATTGATAAAAAGCTTGGGAGTTGAAAAAGTCACATTAAAATGAAAAGTATAATCTATATCTTTTGCCTTTAAAGTATACGTGCCATCTGCATTTTGAGTGACAACTGGTTCGAAAGGGTTGTCAAAAAAGATTATGGCAGCAAGATCATCGTATATTGCATGCGCACCTTCAGATAAATCGTTAAATTTTTCAAAGCTTACAACTGGAGCATAGATCTTGTCGGCCAATAATCCAGTTTGGGGCATTACAAAAGGTTCAAAAGGAACACCAGAATTATCATACAAAGCAAGTGCCATTTCTTTATCAATAATAAGTTGCTTTGTATTATTTAGCGTAATATTCATGCCATCTGAAGCACTTAGTTCAACATCGTGTAAATCCGGGGAAAGCTTTATTGTATAAGTTTCATCCTCAGTTACCATCATGTTGCCTTCGATAAGACCATCATCATAAAGAGCTTTAAGACCATCGAATAACGTAAGATCGGCTCCAAACTCTTCAAAGCTTACCGCTGGCTCATCTATTGCGCCAGTTTCACCTGTCTGTACAACATGAGAGGCACCATATCCACTATCGAAAGCACTGGAAACAAACTCACCTTGCTCAGCACTTAATTTCAGCTTGGCAAAATTGATCGCCTCAAAACTTTGAAAGCCATAAGACATTGTCTGGTCAGTATCCGTCCGTCTAAAATCAAAAATATAATTCCCTTGGTCATCTTGAGCAACTCCCGATGATGACAAAAGTGGCATAATATCATAAACTAACACATTATAACCTATTGTTAAATCAGACATATCTAGCAAAGGCAACCCGAAACGATCATCGCCCTCGATTGAATCAATATCATAGCCTTCTGGTTTGAAAATTTCGACTATATTGTCATCAGCATCAATGGTTAAGTTACGGTTTTCAAAAGCAGAAACAAATTGGACACCTGATTCAAAATTTAATTCCACAACTTCCATATTAAAGATGTTAGCGTAACTCTCAGATGTAGCTGACTTCACCAAAAAGTCAAAATTTCTCTCTTTAAATGTTATGGTATAAGTCTTGTTAAACTCATTAAATTCATAGCTTGCCGCGTTCTCGGCAATATGGTTCATAGTTTCTTGCGCTATTCCTGATAAATCTTTCAAAACCACAGTATCAATGTCATCTGCATTTTCTGTATCAGAATTGTCACCTGGTGCATTAACTTCATTACCGTTAGCGCTTTCGCCATCAAAGTCTTCTACATAAATTTTATCGCTTCCAAATCCTCCTATAAGGACATCTGCTCCTTCATCACCGCGCAAAACGTCCCGACCTTCGCCGCCATTGATTCTATCACTGCCAGCTCCACCATATATGAAATCAACGCCTTCTCCACCATATGTAGTATCAGCGCCTTCACCACCTTTTATGAGATCGTTGCCATCACCGCCAACAAGGTTATCATTGCCGTCTCCACCATATATGTCATCATCTTCGTCTCCACCATCTATAGTGTCATCGCCATCTTCACCTGTAAGATTATCAGCACCGCCATACCCATTGATTATATCATTTCCGGTTAAATAACTTTTGAATATATCGGTCGTGTTGTCATCATCACCTTGAGTACCGTCCATCACATTTCCGGCAATGCCATCAGTTCTAGGAGAAATTGTAAAATCGTTAACCCTTATGCTCATAATCTTAGCCCATATGTGAGATATCTGTTTAATTTTAAGATGAGCATACCTTTAAAAAAAAGATCTTGCATCCGGGTTGATTACGGACCTGAATACGTAATCATGAAATGAGGGGGGGGGTATTACTGACAAACGTTTAGAAAAACACTTACGTATTAGAGCTGACTACCGCTGGTTGAAGGTTGCAAACTCAATCTGATCGGAAAATTTTCTAGACCAATACACAATATATGATTCATTAATACGGTGTAAATATGTCTACATTTATTAACACCTATTTGAAAGCACATCAATCTGACTGATGCTGAGTTTTAGAGATTGAAACAACTTTAGGGTCTCGATGTTCATTTTTCTGTCCTTTAGGATGGTAAAATCCTTGGAGTTCTGACGCTTCGGTATCACATTAAGCACAAACAGCTGTTCCATCTGAGTACAGCTTAAATGTAATGCATCCGCAATCACAGCACCAAATGTCAGGGCTGTTTTTATCTTTAGACTTAAATTGGAGAATATTATTCATGAGCAAAAAGAAAAGTACCTTTAAGACTGGCCGAGATGCTGAGCATGGGCAATTCATTCTAGTTCAAGAAACAAAACGCCGTAGGAAAATTGCGATAGTTGAAACTATTAAAAAGCCTAGCAGTGCGAGTAAAAACAAGAGGAGCGTCAAACAGTAACAGCAATTACTGTTTGACGTAACATCTCACTTGCTAAAAGAGGTGTCGACTTAAATGTAAAAGTCAGCATATCTTTTTCTATAAAATAAATATTGATTTGTTAAATGAATATGAATTCAATATGGTATTTTCAACACTTAATTTCACCATCAAGAAACATCCCCTTTAACTCTGGTGGAGTTGTGGGATTAAAGTACCATAAGGTAGTGTGTGATCACCGATAGCTGAACGTTTTGTGAGTCTCCTATGCCAAAAGAACTGGATATCGATGACACAGGCGGGAATATAGGTACTGAGTGATTAACTGTATAAGTCGAGATTTAATCTGACAAATTTGATACTGGCAATAACAGTAAAAATATGAAGAAATTCTAAATGCAATTAGCTATAGTTACTCTTGGAATCAAGGTATAAAATCTTAACAGCTTGACAAAAGGCATCCCCGCGTTTGGCAAAATTTGGGAATTGATCGAAAGAAGCACATGCTGGCGAGAGCAATACGACAGGCTCAGACGCTTGTGATTGGGCGGCATCTTTTGCAGCTTGCGCAACAGCCCCTTCTATAGTCCCATAATTTTGATACGCAACATTATGCTCTGCCAAAACATGTGAAAAAGCATCCGCAGCTTCCCCGATTAAATACGCTTTCTCAATGTTGGGAAAGAACTCTGTTAAACTGGCAATCCCACCTTCTTTTGCAACGCCCCCAACAATCCAGTAAATATGCTCAAATGACGATAATGCTTTGCTTGCCGCATCTGCATTTGTTGCTTTGGAGTCATTGACAAACAGAACATCCCCGAGGCGGGCAATTTCTTGCATTCGGTGTTCTAAGCCAGAAAAACTTTGCAATCCTTTGGCAATCTCATCATGAGATACCCCAACCCCTTGCAACACATGATAAGCAATACCTGCATTTTGCCAGTTATGCGCCCCCCTTAAAGATGACATCCCGGCTAAGGAAATCTGAGATGTCTCCCTCCCCTGCTCCATAACATGCAATGTACCCCCTTTCGCATAAATACCATTATCAACAGAATGCTCCGTCGAAATATGATGAACTGCAAGCTTGCCTTTAAGATTATCCGCAATCTTCTGACAATACGCATCATCTACCCCAATCACAGCAGTGTCACCATCTTCTAGCTGAGTAAAAATACGGGCTTTGATGGCAGTATAATTTTCAAGCGTACCATGGCGATCTAAATGATCCGGCGTGATATTCAGCAAAGCTGAAGCATTTGGATGTAAGCTAGGTGTCAAATCAATCTGATAGGACGAAAATTCAATCACATAAAATGCATCATCTTGAAGCAGATCCAGCTCGAGAACGGCCTTTCCTATGTTCCCGCCCATTTGCGTATTATACCCGTTTGTTGCCAGAATATGCGCAACTAGGGCCGTAGTTGTTGACTTACCATTCGTGCCTGTAATGCCAATGATTTTGGACTGAGAACCTTGTTTTTTGTGTTCGCGAAAAAACAGCTCTGTATCCCCAAGAATTGGAACATCATATTGCTTTGCTTTGCGCACAGTCCAATGCGGCTCAGGGTGGGTAAGCGGCACCCCTGGTGCCAACACAAAAGCAGAATAATCTGACCAATTGGCATGCCGTAAATCAACCAAAGGCAATTGTGCATGTTGTGCTTTGTTTCGACCAACATCACCATCATCCCAGCACGCAACATTCGCGCCTCCGGCAAGCAAAGCACGAGCTGCTGCTAGGCCAGACATGCCCAGCCCAAAAACAGCAACCTTTTGATCAGCAAATGATGTGACCGGGATCATACTTAACGTAACTTAAGGGTTGATAAGCCAATCAGCGCGAGTACCACAGCAATAATCCAAAATCTAACGACAATTGTGGATTCAGCCCATCCTTTTTTCTCAAAATGATGATGGATCGGCGCCATTCGGAATACGCGCTTACCGGTGAGTTTGTAAGATGTCACCTGCACGA